>JANMNM010000106.1:0-22200 GCA_031373905.1 Gemmatimonadaceae bacterium
GATGGGTTGTGTCCTTCGCCAGACATCCGTGACGACTGGCGAGACGCGTGTTGGATCCGACGACGTCACCACGTCCGCCTGCAGAACCATCACATCCTCCTGAACATGCAGCGTGCCGCGCCGGCAGGTCACGGCCACCAACCCTTCGGTACACTGATACACCTCACCGACCGGTGCCTGGAACACGGACTCCAGTCTGGCGCGATCCTGCGGCTCGAGCACCTCTGCGACCGAGATCAACCGTGACGGCGCGATGGCCGGCTCGCCGCGCACCTTTGCGTCGGCGAGCATGCCGAGCAGCGACGGAGGTCCGACGATCAGGCGCGGCCTGAATTCGCGAAGTTGCGCGATGGACGCCGCCACGGGCTGCATCAAGTCGAAGAAACGGAACTGCACGATCGAAGACGTGCGCTCGTACAGGCGACTGTTTGCGCGAAGGAAGAACGCGACCCGATGGCCCGGCCGAAGATCGGGAATGGCGCGAGCGAGGATCGTTCCTGCCCAGCGTGTCTGCTCGTCGGGACTGACGAGGAACAGTCCACGATGGCCTGACGTGCCGCTCGAGAGTCCGACCGTGCAGCCGCCCACCGTCGCGTCGAAATCACGGCGGGCCTCGGCATCGAGCGCAATGCGCATTGCATCCTCACGCGTCACGCCGATCGTGGTGAACTGGTCGAACCCGGCCATCATCCGCGCCTTGTCGACGATGGGAAACGAGCGCCACTCCGACGTCGGGAACCCCTGCCAGTGCTGTCGGTGGAACGCGCTCCGTTCGCGCACGTGGTCCACCAGCGCACGCACGCGCGCGTCTTGCCAATCGCGGAGCACGGCGCCGTGCAACGTGCGTGCGCGCCAGCGCGCACCCAGGTACGCAGGCACGATGTCGAGCCGGCTCACGCGCCGTCACTCCAGCGCAGGGTACGCGGACAATGCGTGGGGAGGATCGCGACGTCCGGACGCTCGGCAGCGAACTGTTTCAGCCTGTGCAGCGTGTCGCGAAGCACCGGCATGCTGTCCTGCATCGCACCCGTGATCCAATGTGGCGGGCGCAGTTCCTGAAACGCCCGCGTGGACCAGGCGCCGTCGGCACAGAGCAGCACCGCGCCGCGATAAGACCGCACCAGTGCGCCCATCTGTCCGCGCGCATGCCCCGGGAGCGGAACGAGCCGGATGAGGCCATCACCGAACAGGTCGTGCGTTGCTCCAAGCGCAGGAAGCGACTCATCCGCGAAGGTGGTGATTGCCCACGCTCGATCAGCAAAGTCGGATGGAAAGAGCGCCTGGATCACTCCGCGACGCACCGCATCAACGCCACGCACGTTCCGCTGCAGTTCCAGGGCGGGTTGCGAGACCACAAAACGGGCCGCAGGAAAGTCGCGAAGCCCTGCGACGTGATCTGCGTGCAGGTGCGAGACAATGATCGTACTCACCTCCGCCGGCGCGATGCCTGCGGCGCGCAGGTGGTCCACGGCGGGAGACCCGACCGTCGTTGGCGTGGCGTAGCTGTAGAGGCGCTCGGGCCAGCGTTCGAATGCGTCGAGCAGCCGCGGAGCGTATCCAGTATCGAACAAGACTACGCCATGCGGCGTCTGTCCAATCAGGAACGCTGGCGCGTGGCACCGCACTTCGCCCCACCCTGTTCCTGTCGCGATGAGACCCGCGCGCGCCGTGCAGTACCCGGTATCGAGTACGGTGATCGGTGCATTCGCTCGTGTCATGATGACCGTACGGTTCGCAAAGGAGCAGCGATCGAACCGGCGCGGTTGTGCGCCCGTAGTTCGGAGAGCATGAGATCGGGAGAGGTCACCCTTCCATCATACTCGCATACCCCCAGGACGAGTCCGGCTACACGATCGTCCGGGTCAGCCGCTGCAGGGTGTGCGCGGCGACAGCGCGTGCCACGGGATTCTTCGACGTCGAATCACGCAGCGCGCGCGCGGCGAACTCGAGTTCGAACATCGCGATGAGCGCATGGAGAACCCCACCCCCGGTTCCATACCCCTCGAGATACGCCTTTCGGGCTTCCCGTTCCCACTGCCAGGCGGCCACAACTGTCGCGGCCGAACCCCCGAACGCAGCAGCAGCCTCAGCCGCTAGCTCTGCGATCGAGACGAGCATACAGGCCACATCGCGCCACGGTGAGTGTGCCCCCATTCGTTCAGAGTCGGGCAGTTCCAGATCGCCGTCGAACTGCATCACGCGAGGGCGCCGCGACGGCGACAGGATGAGTGTGTCGAGCGAGAGCGAGCCGTGGATCCGGTGAGCCAGTCCACGGCTGCTCTGCGCCGCGATGACGAACTGTTGCAGCTTTCCGGGCAGGAGATCGAGGGTCTCGCCGAGGGTGGGGTCGGCCGAGACTGCTCCATTCCGGCGCGCAGCGCGGGATGCGGTGCCGAGGACGTCCCAGACCCTGGCAGCCCACGATTCGAATTCGCCGAGTGTTGCCGGGGTTGCTCCCGCGAAGACGCCAAGCTCGAAGGGGCGCGCGAGCGCGGCGTGCAGTTCTCGAGTGGTGAGGCCTGCTGTTCTCACGTCGTCGAGGGCCGCAGCCATGAGCGATGGTTCGTTGCCGAGCACCCGCTCCAGCCTCGCAAGCAGCAGCGCGTGAGCAGGCGCAGCATCTGCTTCAGTGGTCTGAAGGATCGCACTGGCGCTACGCTGGCCAGTTGGTGAGATGATGATAGCACTTCCGAGGAGACTCGGAGCAATGAACAAACTTGGCACGCGCTCGAGATGGCGAAGCAGTTCAGCCTCCGGCTGGCCTCCGCGAGCGAGTTGTCGATACACGACCCCGAGTGCGCCCGCGCCGAAGCGCACGGCTTCGTGGCGTCGGGCCACGAGCTGGTACGACGGACCCTCGACGACGCGCCCGGCGGCCGGGCTTTCGGGCGCCGCGATCCACTCCCAGCCCTCACTGCGAAGCGCTGCCCCGGCCGTCAGCGCCTCGCGGAGCCAGGCCCGAAGATCGGGGTCCGACCAGGCTGATCCGAGCGTCCAGCTGACTGAGCCATCCGACGCCCGTTCGGTGTGAAGCAGCTGCGCGCCGGCGGGAGCATTTCCGGCCCAACGCCGCAGCGCCGCCTGCGCCATCCGGGTCCCCGCGTCGGACGACTGTGGTTCGAACACACAGATTGCCGCGTGGCCACCGGCCGACGGCACGGGGAAGATCGCCGCGAGAGTCCGCTGCGGTGCGGCCCCATTCACTCGCTCATCGAACGGATCGGAGAACCAGGCACTCCACTCCTCCGGTCGAACGGAGGCGAGCGCCATGAGAAACGTCGGGTCGAGAGTCGCGCCGCCTGTTGTCATCGTACGGGCCCTGCAGAGAGGCCTCGGGCACCGCGGCGGACTTCGGTGGTATCATCCTTCTTGTACCTGCCGCGTCCCCTGCTCCAGGATCGGAGCGTGCGTGGAACGCCAACCCGACTCTCCCTTCCATCCGTCCCGTGGGCACTCAAGGCACCGCCAGCGACATCGTGATTCTTTCCGCCGTCCGCACGCCGTTTGGCACTTTCGGAGGGACCCTGCGTGACATGTCTGCGGTGGATCTGACCGTGGTCGCGGCACAAGCGGCGATAGCGCGAGCCGGCATCGAGCCGTCGGATGTTGACCACTCGATCTTCGGGAACGTGATCCAGAGCACGACCGACACCGTCTATTTCGCGCGCCACGTTGCCCTGAAGGCAGGCTGCCCGATCGAAACTCCGGCGCTGACCGTGAACCGCCTCTGCGGATCGGGATTTCAGGCCATCATCAACGGCGCCCACGAGATCATGACGGGTGACGCCGAGGTCTGTCTGGTTGGTGGCGGCGAAAGCATGTCCACTGTGCCGCATGCGGCACGCGGTCTGCGCTGGGGCATGTCGTACGGCGCGGCGCCAAAGCTCGAGGATCTGCTGTTCGAGGGGCTGACTGATTCGTACTGTCAGACCCCGATGGGTGTGACGGCGGAAAACCTGGAGTCCGTCTACCACCTTGGTCGTGCCGCCGCCGACGAGTTTGCACTCCGCTCGCAGCAGAATACCAGAGAGGCGTGGGCATCCGGCCTCATTCTCGATGAGATCGTCCCCGTCGCCGTGCCGGACCGCAAGACGAAGCAGCTGGTGGACTTCGCGCGTGACGAGCACGCGCGCCCGGACAGCACGATCGAATCGCTCGCCAGGCTGCGGCCGGTGTTCAAGCCCGACGGCGTCGTGACGGCGGGCAATGCGTCGGGACTGAACGACGGTGCCGGCGCGCTGGTGATCGCACGATCGGAATGGGCGCAGGCGCGCGGGATCACGCCCCTGGCTCGCCTGGTGAGCTGGGGCGTGAGCGGCGTCGACCCTCGGATCATGGGAATCGGCCCCGTGACGGCCGCGCGCGCCGCGCTGACCCGGGCGGGGCTTGGGCTCGACGACATGGACCTGATCGAGGTCAACGAAGCCTTCGCGACGCAGGCGCTCGCGGTGCAGAAGGAGCTGGGAATTCCAATGGAAAAGTTCAACCTGCACGGCGGTGCGATCGCGATCGGTCATCCCCTCGGGGCCAGCGGTGCGCGCATCGCCGCGCACGTCACGCACGCCCTCCGCACCCTCGGCAAGAGGCACGCCTTGGCATCGGCGTGCATTGGCGGTGGCCAGGGTATCGCCATAGTAGTCGAATCACTGATGTGACGCCGGATGCTGGCGCGTCAGTCCGACACAACGCGGTGTCTGCTGCGTAGGGACTGTGCACCAGTTGGTGCCTGACACTCATTCGATGGATTTGACCGGTGGCCGACGACAGTTCGCAGGTTCCAGCGCCCGATACCTCCTCGATGCTCGATCGCGGGGCGATGGAGCGAGTGCTCGCTCGCGCCTCCGAGCTGGCGTCGGGGGCGGCTGACGTGCCGGATGGCATGAGCGAAGCGCAACTCTTCGAGATTGGAAAGGAAGTTGGACTGACCCCATCCAGCATTCAGCAGGCACTGGCTGAGGAGCGCACCCGCGTCGTGCTGACCGAGGAGAGCGGGCTCGAAGCGCGCGTGATGGGCCCGGCGGCGGTGAGTGCGGTGCGATCCGTCCCGCATTCGCTCGAGGCGACGCTGTCGGCGATGGATGAGTGGATGCGTTCCGACTACCGGATGCTCGCCAAGCGACGCTTTGGCAACCGGCGCACGTGGGAGCAACGGCAGGGCATCTTCGCCGAACTCGAGCGCGGGCTTCGCGGCAATCAGGCCGCTGCGACGTTGATGAAAGCGACGGAGGTTGCCGTGACGGTGAGTCCGTTTGGTGACGGCCGCACGGCAGTGCGACTGGACGCGGACATCTCACAGCTTCGTCGTGGCAGGAGAATCGGCGGCATCGCGGCGGCGGTGACGGGGTTTGTCCTCGCGATCGTTCCGATGGCGATCGGTGCCCTCGTCGCGCCGCAAGCGATGCTTCCGCTCGCACTGACACTCGGCTGGATCCCCATCGGTGGTCTGGCTGTCGCGTGGGCCACGTTGACAGGGCATCGCAAGCAGGCCTCGCGTGCGCAACTGGCGCTGGAGCAGTTGCTCGACCGGCTCGAGCATGGTCCGCTGCCCCGCTCCGCACTCCCTGGCGGGGGCGCTCCGCTGCTCAGCGACACGATCAACGCGGTGGCCGCCGGCGTGCGCGAAGTTGCCAAGGCCGTGCAGGATGCAACGGCCACGAAACGCGGCGCGCGTTGATCATTCGGTCACGCCGTACGAGATGGACAGGCAGCCACAAACACCTCTGCTCGTGCGTGGCCAGCACGTGACGAAGCAGTGACGAGATCCCGGGCCTCGTTGTGACGAGACCGCACTTTCAGCAGCTACGCACCTGCGAGCACGAAGGCGCGGAGCTTGACACGCTCCACCAGCCACCGGACCGCGCGGTTGCTCCCGACCAGCAGGGGCGCCAGGAGCAGGAGTGATTTCACCTCGGCACGGGTGATCTTGACGACACCGCCGCGCTCGAGCATGGCGCGCGTCTGCGTGAGATCACGCAGCGTGGCGAATGCGAAGAGCAACGGCCAGACACAAAACGTCCTGATGCTCCACGCACGCCGCGGAACCATCAGCAGGTAGCGGACGGCGTCCTCCAGGTCGGTCCAGGCGAGCTTGACCAGATCGGTGAGTGCGGCGTGATTCTCCCGCGCGTGCGCCGGAGACAGGATCGTGGCGTGACCGCTGCCGTGCTCGCGCAGCGCACGCTCGGGGATGTAGATCGAGTTCTCATGCTCCGCGTCAGTGGCCACATCCTTGAGGATGTTGACCGTCTGAAGCGCCTCGCCGAACTGTCGACTCTTCTCGCGAAGTTTTCGGTAGACCGTTTCGCTGACCGCGTGGGAGTGCTCATGCCAGAGATCAGTGAGCATGTATCCCACCGTGCCTGCGACGTAGTAGCAGTACTCCTTGTACTCCTCGATCGTCTGAATCCGGATTCCGTTCGGGTACAGAAGGACGAATTTCCGCATCCCTCGCCCCATTTCGGCAACCCACCGATACACGTGACGCTGCGTCGCAACCGGGAGTGAGGCGAAGAGGGCAAACACCCGGTCGGCCCTTCCACCGAGCTGCACATGGGCGGCGTCACCGGTCATCGCACCCAGCTCAACAGCAAGTGCCGAAGCGAGACCTGGATCGTCAAAGCAGAGCAGAAACCGGTCGAGCGTCGCGGCCTTCACCTGGGCGTCAAGCTGTGGCGCATCCTCGATGGTGTCGGCGATTCGACAGAGGAGGTACGCGGCGAGGACGGCGCGGCCCAGTTCGCCTGGCAGCACTCGCACACTGAGCGCGAAGGTCCGGGACACCTGGGGCAGAATCTCGCGACACCAGCGTTCCACACTGCGCGGGACCGCGCGCTGTGTGAAATTGGGTTGTTCGGCATGGGGCAGCTCCGGTCCTGCCAGCCCCTGAAATTCGTTTAAAGGCACAGCCAATATATGGTCGCGAAAGACGCAGGACGCCACGCAGGGATTCAACGACCCTCTACACAACCCGCTCCGCGTGGTGCATCTATCGGCGTGATGACACTCCAGGGGTTCCGCGGCACGTACCGCGTCGATGACGATGCACGCGGTGTGTACTCGGAGGCTGCAGGCATCGGGCGCATCGTGCCCAGGGCGGTGGCAGTGCCTGCCGACGCGGAGGACGTGGTCGCGCTGGCGACGTGGGCGCAGGGCACGAACACGCCGCTGGTGCCGCGCGGAGCCGGGTCGTCTATGGCTGGTGCCGCAATCGGCGACGGCGTCGTGTTGGATTTCAGCCAACTGAAGGAGATCGGACCCGTCGATGCGCTGACGCACCGGATCTGGGTCGGCCCCGGCGCAGTCCGTGACGCCGTCAATGACGCGGCTGCGGCGCATGGTCTGTGGTTTCCGGTGGACCCCTCGAGCGGGGCCTGGGCGACCATCGGCGGCATGGTGGCGACCAATGCGGCGGGGCCGCACACACTCAAGCACGGGGCCATGCGCCGGTGGGTCACGGCACTGGACTGTGTGTTCGACGATGGCTCGCGCGCCATGATTCGCCGTGGAGCGGAACTCCCGACGCAGGCGCGTACCGTGCCGGCCATCCGGCGCTTCTCGACGCAGGCGATGAGCACGATCCTCACCACCGCGATGGCCGAGCCGATCGCGAAGATCCGGCATGCCGGCGTGCGGAAAGAGTCGTCGGGGTACGCGCTGGTGGACTTTGCGAACTCCGGCGATCTCGTGGACCTGATCGTGGGCAGCGAAGGCACGCTCGCGCTGATCGTCGGTGTCGAACTCCAGCTGGCGCCCATTCCACGCGGCCGTGCCGCCGTGGGCGCAGGTTTTCGGACGCTGGAGGGTGCGGTGGATGCCGCATCACTCGCCACGACGCTGGGCGCCGCCACCTGCGAATTGCTCGATCGAACCTTTCTTGACGTCGTTCGACGAGGGTCGGCGGCCGCATCGCTGCCGGAAGACATCGAGGCGCTCCTCCTGCTCGATGCCGAATCTGGATCGCAGGAAGACGCCGATGCCCTCGCGGGCGCGATCAGCAGCGCGTTCGAAGCGCTTGGAGCGACATCACTCAGCGTCGCTTCGACGCCAGACGCGATCGCGGCACTCTGGCAGGTCCGTCACGCCGCCAGTCCAATGCTGGCAGAGATGAGCGACGTCGGCATCTCCATGCAGTTCATCGAGGATTCCGCCGTACCGCCACATGCGCTGCCGGCGTACGTGCGTGGCGTACGCAACATTCTCGAACACTACGGATTCGCCGGGGTCATCTTCGGCCATGCCGGCGACGGCAACGTGCATGTGAATCCGCTGGTGAACATTCAGTCCGATGGCTGGCGTTCACGTATCGAATCGGTGCTCAACGAGGTCGTGACGCTTACAGCCGTGCTCGGTGGAACCCTGACCGGCGAGCATGGTGACGGGCGACTCCGAACTCCGTTCATGGAACGAGTCTGGGCGAACGACGCCATGGTACTGTTCGATCTCGTCAAGCGCTGCTTCGATCCGCGAGGAGTTCTCAATCCGGGAGTGAAGGTTGCGCTCCCGGGACAGACGGCGCTCGGCGACATCAAATTCGACCCGGCGCTGCCACCGTTGACGACGGCGGCGCGTCGTGCGCTCGACGAGGTGGCGCGGACGCGGGGATACGGCGCCTTTCGACTGGATCTCCTTCGCAACTGATTCGAGGGTGCGGGCGGCTGCACGGCGGAAGTCCCATGCCGAGGCGAGGTGGGTATCTTGAGTGGCATTCGTACCGCCACTTCCATCATCCATCGCTCCCGCACCGTGCCTGAGTACTTCACTGAGCCTCGCCTCACGCTCCTGTCGCGACCGCAGTTCCTCGAGCCGGAGCATCTCGGCGTGGCGTGGCTCGGAGAGGCAACTGACGGCGAGAAGCTGGCGGAGTTTGCCGGCCGTCTCTGCTACATGAGCCAGAAGAATCCCGCCGGCCGCTCGACTCGCGATTACCTCGAGAACATCAAGAAGCAGGGGCATGGCAGCGTGCTCGAACACGCGAACTATTCCGTGCTCTTCGAAGGCGTGAGCCGCTCACTGACACATGAGCTTGTGCGCCATCGGGCGGGGTTCGCGTACTCCCAGCTCAGCCAGCGCTATGTGGACGAAAGCGACGCGGCCTTCGTCGTGCCGCCGGCGATGGTTGGTGATGCTGCGCTGGAAGCCGCGTGGCGGAGCCAGATCGATTCGGCGCAAGCCGCGTACATCCGGCTGGTCGAGGACCTCATGCAGCGCTACGGCTGGGTGACGGACAAGATCCACCGACGGAAGATGGCCCGTGAAGCCGCGCGCGGCGTATTGCCGAATTCGACGGAAACGAAGATCGTCGTCACGGCGAACGCACGCGCCTGGCGCACGATGCTGGAACTCCGATCGAGCGAGGCGGCGGAACTCGAGATCCGTCGACTCGCGGTCGCAGCGCTCCGCCTGATGCAGTCGGAGGCGCCGGCATTCTTCAGTGACTTCGAGATTTATTCCGCCGACGATCGCCGCGAAGCGGCGCGCATCGCATTCCACAAAGTCTGAGGTACGGCATGCTCGGTCCTCTGCGAACCGCTGCCGTGCTTGGCTCGGCGGCATTCTCCCTTGGCGCGTGTTCGACGCGGCGACCGGGCCCTGCCCCGGCGCCGGTGCCGGCAGTCGCGCCGGAACCGGTGCGGCCGGCGACAGTGCCGCCGACAGCGCCACCTGCCGCGTCACCGCCGCGAACGACGTTGCGCACGGCGCCTGCCGACTGGCATCTGCTCGACCCCGCGCTCGATGGAGTGGCGGGCGTCGGGGCGCGGCGCGCCATCACCGAGTTGTTGGCAAACGCAGCGCCAAAGCGGCTCATCACCGTTGCCGTCATTGACGGTGGAGTGGATACGGCACACACCGCCGTGCGCGCAGCCCTGGTCCTGAACGCAACGGAATCACCAGCCAACGGCAAGGATGACGACGGCAATGGCTACGCCGATGACGCGCGCGGCTGGAACTTCATTGGCGGGCCACTGGGGAACATCGACGACGACCGGCTCGAAGTGACGCGGCTCGTCGCCGCGTGTCGCGCCAATGGTGGACGAAGCCTGGTTGCAGCATCGTGCGCAGAACTCGAGCGCGAATTCAGCTCCGGGCGCGACGAAGTCATCGCGGAGTGGAGTGGTCTCCGGCCGGTGCTGGCCCAGTACGATTCGCTGATGACGGTCGTCGCCAAGGCGAACGGTATCCCGACCGCCGCGATCACCGATGCCGCGATCTTCAAGCTTCAGCCCAAGACTCCGGGCGCCCGCGTTGCGCTCGAACGACTGCAGGGGTATGCGGCGAACGGCCTGACGCCCAGTGTCTCCCGCGGCGTACGCCGGCAGTCGGAAGGGCGACTGAACTTCGGCTACAACCTGTCATACGATGGCCGAAAGCTGGTGGGCGATACGCCAGCAATGGGCCGGCACTATGGCAACGCCAACGTCACGGGGCCCGACGCTTCGCATGGGACGGCCGTGGCAAGCGTGATTGGGGCCGTGAGTGGAGACAGCGGCTTCGTCGGGGTGGCGCCGGGCGTCCGAATCCTGCCGGTTCGCGTCGTGCCGAACGGTGACGAGTACGACAAGGATGTCGCGAACGGCATCCGCTACGCGGTGGAGGCCGGTGCTCAGGTCATCAACATGTCGTTCGGCAAGGCGTACTCACCTGGCAAGGCGCTGGTCGACAGCGCCGTGCAGTTCGCCGTCTCACGCGGTGTGCTGCTCGTCCACGCGGCGGGGAACGAGAGCACGAACGTGGATGCAAAGCCGTCGTACCCCAGTGCCATGCTGTTGGGAGCGAATGCCGGCCGCGCGGCGCTGTGGATCGATGTCGGTGCATCGAGCTGGCGGCCTGGTGATCGCCTGGCGGCAGAGTTCAGCAATTACGGCAGCACGATGGTGGATCTCTTCGCACCCGGCGTCGCAATTTTCTCAGCCTCACCTGGCAATGGATTTGCTCGCGAGGACGGCACCAGCCTTGCCGCTCCCGTCGTGAGCGGGGTCGCTGCGCTCCTGATGTCGCAGTTCCCGACACTGACTGCCGCGGACGTGAAGCGAATTCTGATGGCAACCGTCACCCGGTACGACACGCAGCAGGTGATCAAGCCGGGCAGCCGTGACCAACGGGTGCCATTCAGCAGCCTGTCGGTGTCCGGCGGTGTCGTGAACGCGTATGAGGCGGTGAAGATGGCGATCCGGGAAACGGCACGGGTACCCTAGCTGATTCCGCACTGAAGAAGTGCCTGCCGGCGCGCCGGCTGCCGAATGTGCCAGGGGCCGGTGACGCTCGAGCATCACCGGCCCCTGGCACATTCCAGACGACACCGCATGGGACGGTCAGGCGGCGAGCTCGTCGTCCAGCGATTCCATGCCCACCTCGTCGCCTTCGGCTTCTCGCAGCGACGCCAGCATCGCGTCGGCGTCGAGCTCCGCGTCAGGAACCTGCAGCGGAACCCTGATGGCGGCACTGTGCTCAGCTTGCCCACGCACACTCAGCAGGTGCGCGACTGCAGTACGCAACTGCGCGCCGTTGCTGCTCAACAGGGCGGCCGCATCCTCGCGGAGCGCCGCCGTTGCCACGAACAGCTCATCCGCGGCGGACGCGCTCCCATCCTCCGCAATGTGCCACACCGCGTCCGCCTGACCGTGGTGCGCGGCTGCAACCGCCCAGGCCAGATGCGTCACAGTCGGATCGCCGAAGAGCGTGACGACCTGATGCCGCAGCGCCGCCGGGTCTGCCCCCGCGGACCAGCGTACCGACTCGGCAACCACACCCGCCGTGACTGGTGTGCCCGCCATGCGAACAAACACATCGATCATCGAGTCTCCTCCCCCTGAAGCGAACGTGCCCGCTGCGGATTGCCCGCCCCCGCCTGCCGGACGGCAGACCGGACTGTCTCTGACGGTGCCGCGCTGTACTCGCCATTAGTCTTCCTGTTGGAAAGACGAGTGCAAGCGCCGTACCATCTCAGATACTGCCTCCGATCTCCTTGCGTCACCAGTCGCAGCGACGCGGCCCTGGACGCGACTCTACCGGGGTCGGCCGATGGCACGCGTGGCATGATTCTCGATGTGTCTCAAACCCGCTCCTTGTCCACGAAGCATTGAGCCCTAGCTTGGATGAAATGACAACGACCTCCGAACGGACGCGCCCAACGATCCTCGTGGTCGAAGACCGCGCCGAGGTGCTGGAAGTTGTGTCGCGGACCCTGACGGAAAGCGGCTACGACGTCCTCACGGCGCAGGATGGTGAAACAGGTCTTGCGACGGCGATTGACCGGGCGCCGGATCTGCTGATCCTCGACATCGGCCTCCCGAAGGTGAATGGGCTCGACGTGGCGCGCGAGCTGCGCGAGCGCGGTTTCCGCGCGCCGATGCTCATGCTGACTGCACGCGTCACCGTTGGTGACCGAGTGGCAGGGCTCGACGCGGGCGCGGATGACTACCTCGTCAAGCCATTCGACGTGGACGAACTCGTTGCCCGTGTGCGCGCGCTCCTCCGTCGGGCGACGCTGCGGGATGAGGAACTGATCCTCCGTGTCGGGACACTGCAGCTCGACACCGTTTCGCGCGAGGTTTCGCGCGACGACACCACGATCTCGCTGACGCAGAAAGAGTATGCGCTGCTCGAGTACCTGATGCGTCACGCGGGCCGCGCCGTGACGCGCGAGCAGATCGCCGAGCATGTCTGGAAGACGGAGTTCGACCCATCCACGAACATCGTGGATGTGTACATCAACTATCTGCGAAAGAAGATCGATGGCGCAGACGCCGGGCATCTGCTGCACACGGTTCGCGGCACGGGATACATGCTGCGCGCCTGAGGTGCGCGGTGCGTTCGCCGCTGCGCGAGGCTAGCGCACCCTCATCGCTTCCAGCGCCGCCGCGGGCAGCTCGCCGCGGGCCGCCCCGTCGCCGTCACGGAGTCGTGTGAGCACCGCAGGCGCGACGCGGGTCAGTGTCGGCGTGAGCTCCGAAAGCAGCCAGCTCGCCGCCCACGCATCAGCGGCATTGGCACGATTCCACGCTTCGGTGACACGCGCTGCGGCAGCAGCCCCATCGCCGATCGCAGCCAGCAGCTCAACGGCCAGTGCGTCGTGCAATTCGCGTCCCGGGAACCATCCGTCGCGGCCGGCAACCAGCGCTTCGGCCTTCGCGAGGTGTTGCTGCGCACGTGTGCGGTCCCCAAGGCGCAGGCGACAGAGTCCGGTACCGGACACCGCACCAACCTCCACGTCGTGCTGCCCCACGCGCTCCGCGAGTGACGCAGCCACCTCGTAGAGATCGGCTGCTGCACTCATTTCACCACGCTCACGATCGAGATGCGCCAGATGGTACAGCGCGAGGAGTTGGCGCTCGCTGTTCTGCACGGCGGCGAACAGTGCCAGCGCATCACCGAACAGCTCGCGCGCCAGTTCCAGATCCCCGGTCCGGCGTGCGACCACGCCGAGATCGAGTGAGGCCATTCCCCACTCATCCGGCGTCCCGGCCGTGCGACCAAGATCGATGGCGCGCCGCAGCGCAGTGCGGGCCTCACTCCACACACCCCGTTGCGCCGCCACGACACCGATTCGATCCCAGCAGCGCGCCTGACCGCGCGGATCCTCGAGGTGTTCGTAGAGTGCCAGCGCACGGCGATAGCTCTGTTCCGCCTCGCCGGCGGCGTCGCCATCGAGGGCGATCCCGAGCCTGACCAGCGCCTCGGCCAACAGGCCGTCGTCGCCGAGATTGCCTGCCAGCGCGACGGCGTCCTTGGCGGAGATGACGGCGGCCGTGCGATCCCCGAGCCGGAGGTGCGCTGCGGCAATCATGCCGAGCAACGCCACACGCTCGTCGTCAGCACCCAGCTCAGCGGCGTCTTTCACCAGCAGTTCGCACGCCTGAAGTGTCTGCCGTGCCGGCTCGCCGAGCAGCGCACGAAGACGCTCGCGCATGCGCCGCAGCCGCAGCGTCTGTCGGTGGTCCGCTCTCGCCGCGTACCAATCCAACGCGAGTGCGCATGTCTCCTCGGCCTCGACGTAATGCCCGCGGAGCTCGCAGACTTCCGCCATGGCAACCCGCACCGATGCGACGGCCGCCGGATCGGGCGCGTGGCGCTCGGCGATGCGGAGGAACTCCTCCGCATCCTCGTGCGCATACACACGCCGCGCGCGTTCACTTGCCGCCAGCGCAAATGCGTGGGCCTGCACCGCGTCATCCGCGCGATCGAAGTGCATGGCGATTTCCGCCACGGCATCCGGATTCCGGTTCCTGAGCGCCAGCGCCACGCGTTCGTGCGACCGCTGTGCGCGGCGCAGATCGAGCGGCTTGCAGAGTGCCTCGATCAGCAACGTGTGCACGAAGACATAGCGATCGCTGCCGCGGCCGTGCGCAGGCTGGATGACACTTGCACGCACGCCGCTCTCGATGGCGTCGTGCAACGCTTCGGTCGACACACGGGAGGCGTCCTGCAGCACACCCAGCTCGAACTCCCGGCCGATCACGGCGGCGATGGTGAGGACATCACGGTCGGCGGAGCTGAGCTTCGCCAGCCGTCGACCCATGAGGTCGAGCACGCCATTCGGCAGCCGGAGCTCGGAAACCGGTCGCCAGTGCCAGCGGTCCTTGTCCCACCAGATGTCCCCTTCGTCCACCAGCGTGCGCAGGGTCTGCACGACGAGCAGCGGGTTGCCTTCCGTCTGCCGATAGAGGTATGCGAGGAACTCGCGCTCCACCTCCTGTCCGAAGAAGGCGGTGTCCACCCAGCGACGCAGTTCATCTCGTGTGAGCCGCGCCAGCGCTTGTTCATGAATGCGCCCATTCTGCGCGAGCTTTCGCATCCGCTCGTGCACCTCCGGCGTCATGTCCTCCATGCGAAGCGTGAGGCACAGCAGGACGGGCTCAGCGCGGAGCTGGGTGACCACATGTTCCAGCGCGTCCCAGCTGGCGGCATCCGCTGACTGCAGGTCATCGAGCACGATGACGAGCGGCCGCGTGGCCGCCGCCTCGCCGATGTACGCGGACAGCTCGCCGAGGAGCGCAAACTTGCTGCCGGTCGGGACGGGCGTCGTTGACCGAACCCGCTCCCCAGGTGTCGCGAGTGCCGGGACGATACGGGAGAGCTCGGGCCACCTCTCCCCGCCGGGACCTGCGCTCCGATCGGCCCCGGATGGGGTCGGGATTCGCATGCTCAGCGGCGGCTGACCGGCGGCGGCGAAACGCGTCGAGAGCGGGGTGACGTCTCGCAGCGCTCCGGGGAACTGCGGAGGCGGCCTGGTGGAGTCGCTCGTGGCGCTGGCCAGCGGCGTCACCCGGCGCGGTTCGGGCGCGAGCTGTCGCTGTCGCTCGAGCGCCTCGACGACCTCGATCCACGGGGCATAGGGCGGCTGTACCATCACGGCGTCGAGAGCACGTCCGACGACCATTGAGCCGCCGCGGAGCCGGATCTCGGGCTCGAGCTGCCTGAGCAGGGTCGTCTTGCCGACGCCGGCCTCGCCGAGCACGGCGACGGTGTGGGGCCTTCCTGACGATGCCTCATCGAGCAAACGCACCAGACCGCGCAGCTCATCGGTCCGACCGACGAACCGATCGAGCGCCGGCATCATTGCGGCACCATGGATGCCACCCGAGACGGCCACGCCATCACGTCCGCGCCGCTTGACCTGGTACATGGCGCGGTCGGCGGACGCAAAAAGCGCCTCCGGATCGTTGCCGTGTGCCGGGAATGAGGCCACACCGATGCTGACCGAAATCGGGACCGGCGGGAGCCCCGGTTCGCTGACGGCGCTGCGCCCGCGCACTGCCGCACCAAGGCGTTCTGCGACGTCGCGTGCCCGGGAGATGGGCGCGCCCGGCAGCAGCGCGACGAACTCATCACCACCCCATCGGGCCGCCAGATCGCCGCCGCGGAGCGTGAGACGCAGCAGTTCACCGACCAGCGCGAGTACGGCATCACCCTTCAGATGACCGTAGGCGTCATTGACTGCCTTGAACTGGTCGACGTCAATTACCAGGAGTGCACACTCGCCCTGTGATGCACGGGCCGCAGCGATCGCCTCGGCTGCCGCTGCCACGAATTCCCCGCGAAGGGGAAGTCCGGTGAGGTCGTCGACTGTCTGTGCGATCGGCAATGGCTCGTCTTGTCGCAGGGCGAGGCCCAACGCGATGTGGCGTGGGAGCTGGCTCGTAATAGAGGATACTAACCGGAACGAGGGAGCGGTGACACCGCCCTCGACCATCGGCAGAGGACGACGCGGTACGCCGGCCTGTCACTTCATGTTGTGTGCCGCGGCCTTAACGTCGAACCCGATGTTGCGTCTGCAGATGGAAGCCTTTCACCGGAGCAGTCCTGTGCCGCGTGTGCGTGGAAGAACGTCGCGTTTGACGGTTGGAGTGATGTTCAGCGCACTTGCCGTGGCGCTGTCGTCGTGCGCGTCGGGCGGCAATGCACCGCCGGTACAGGGAGCGCGCATCGATCTCCGGGGCTTGCCGGTTCTTGAGTCATCGCAGGTGGCCAATCGGGAGCAGACGGCGGATCAGCAGGTGATCCATTCCCTGAATCGTCTCGCGTTCGGCGCACGGCCCGGCGATGTGGAAGCGGTCCGCGAGCTGGGGGTGGATCGATGGATCGCGGCGCAGTTGGAGCCGGTTCGCATCGCGAACGCGGCAGCGGACTCCGCCCTCGCGCGCTACTCGACGTTGAGCCTGTCATTGCCTGCCCTGCTCGACAGCTACCCGCCAAACCCGGTGTTGCGCCGGCTCGTGCGTGCACGTGCTGACGGAATGGCACGCGATGGCAGTCGCATCACACGGGCCGACTCGCAGGAGTACGCCATGGCACGCCGGCGCGCCCAGATCGTGGGTCAACAGCTGGTGTCGTCACGCGTTGCCCGTGCGGTCGTGAGCGAGCGTCAGCTCGAGGAAGTGCTCACTGACTTCTGGTTGAATCATTTCAACGTGTTCGCCGGCAAGGGCCCTGCGATGCGACACTACCTCGTGTCGTATGAACGCGACGCCATTCGGCCGCACGTTCTGGGGACTTTTCGTGAACTCCTGGGCAGCGTGGCGCACAGCCCCGCGATGCTGTTCTACCTCGACAACTGGGAGAGCGCTGCAGACAGCGGTCAGCCTCGCCTGGTGCCACTGCGGATGGTGCAGGCGGCGCAGCGCCGATACGCCGCGCGCGCGCCGCAGCTTGCCGGCATGCCCGCGGCGCAGCGCGACACGCTGATCACACGCTTCCAGCAGCGCCGACGCGGCCTGAACGAGAACTATGCACGCGAACTGATGGAGTTGCATACGCTCGGCGTGGACGGCGGCTACTCTCAGCGTGACGTCACTGAAGCGGCTCGCGTGCTGACCGGATGGAGCATCGAACAACCGAACGAAATCGGCAGATTCCGCTTCAATCCGACGCTGCACGACGCAGGCGTGAAGGTTGTCCTTGGCACGACATTCCCCGCAGGCCAGGGCGTTGCAGAAGGTGAACGGCTGCTGGATCTGATGGCACGGCATCCCGCCACGGCGCGATTCATCGCCAGGAAGCTGGTACAACGCTTCGTGACTGACACGCCGCCGGCCGCACTTGTGCAGCGCGCCACGGAGACATTCCTGCGGACGAATGGCGATCTTCGTGAAGTCGTGCGCACGATCGTCACCAGTGACGAGTTCTTCTCCGCTGCTTCGTGGCGCGCGAAGGTGAAGTCCCCGTTCGAGGTGGTCACGAGTGCACTCCGTGCGATGAGCGCCGGGGCGGACACGACGGCCAGAACCGCGCAGTTCGTCTCGCGACTGGGGCAGCCGCTGTACCAGCATCAGGCGCCGAACGGGTGGCCGGAGACCGGCGATGGGTGGATCAATACTGGTGCCATCCTGAACCGGATCAACTTCGGCGAGGCGCTGGCAAGTGGTCGGGTGCCTGGCGTGAGCGTCCGTGCATGGCCGCTCTTTGCGACGCTCGACACGATGGCGCGGGATCAGCAGGTGGACGGCGTCGTGCGCGCGTTGCTTGGTGGCGACGTCAGCCCGGACATGCGCGCAATTCTCGTGAGCGGCGACCACCCGATGATGGCGAACGCGCTGTCACAGGACTCCACACCGATGATGCGGCGCAACAGCGGAACAGCGGGCCTCGCGCAGATCATTGGCCTGGCGATCGGCTCGCCGGAGTTCCAGCGGCGCTGACGCGCTGACACGAGGACTCACACTCTCGACGGAGCAGCAATGGACCGACGTGTTTTCATGCGTTCGGGAGCGATGGCACTCGTGACGATGGGGCTGAACCCGTCGTTTCTGCGCCGCGCGACCTTTGGACTGACCCTTCCGAAGGCTGCGAAGGGGAAGGTCCTCATCTGCATCTTTCAGCGCGGCGCTGCAGATGCGCTCAGCGTGGTCATCCCGCATGGCGATGCCGCGTATTACGCGCTCCGTCCGAATATCGCGATCGCGCGCCCGTCGCTGGCGGCCGGTGCGGCGGGAGCACTCGATCTTGACGGCCAGTTCGGATTGCACCCCGCGCTCCGTTCGCTGAAGCCACTCTACGATCGCGGGCTGCTCGCGCCGATCGTTGCCGTCGGCAGTCCGAGCAACACACGCTCGCACTTCGACGCACAGGACTACATGGAGAGTGGCACGCCGGATCGCAAAGGGACGGGCGACGGCTGGCTGAACCGGTACCTCGCGGTTTCAGGAACCTGCGAGGCAGGTGCCCAATGCGCGCCGGTGCCGTTCAGGGCAGTGTCCATGACCGCGCAAATGCCACGCATTCTGGAAGGACCGCGCCCCGTGGTCGCAATGAACTCGCTCGAGGAGTTCTCGGTTCGTGCCACAGGATCGCAGACGGACCGCCTCGAGGCACTGTACCGCACCGGGCGCGCGGATGTGATTCACGCCACGGGGAGCGACACCTTCGAAGCGGTCAAGATGCTACGCGCTGCGAACCCGCAGCAGTATGCTCCCGCGAACGGCGCGAGTTACCCGGTCACGGAATTCGGCCGACGGCTGCGGCAGATTGCGCAGCTCATCAAGTCGGGCGTAGGTCTCGAGATTGCGTTTGCGGACATTGGAGGCTGGGACACGCACGTAAATCAGGGTGGAGCAACGGGCCAGCTCGCCAACCGCCTGCGGGAGTTTGGCGATGGCGTGGCCGCATTGGTTGCCGACATGGGCGACCGCATGGAAGACGTCGTCATTCTCACCATGACCGAATTCGGTCGGACGGCTCGCGAGAACGGCAACGGCGGCACGGATCACGGACATGCCGGTTCGATGTTCGTGATTGGCGGCGACGTGCGCGGCCGGGACATTCACGGCCTGTGGCCCGGGCTGGCGCCGGAGGTGCTGAATGATGGACGCGATCTCGCACTCACGACGGATTTCCGTGCCGTGTTCGGCGAAATCGTCAGCGGTCATCTCGGCGCGGAAGAGACGGCCCGCGTGTTCCCCGGATACGCAGGTGGTCGCGCCCAGTGGCTGCGGGTCCTGCAGAGCACCGGGGCGGCGCGCAGCGGCGGCTAGTGTCGAAGCACCATTCCCGCCAGGTGTAAGTTGCGTTCGCGCTTCCACGCCGAGGTGGCTGCCGCTGGGTTTCTGCCGTGACTGCCCGTGCCATATTCTCACATTCGATGTGCATTGCTGAGCGCGCTCCTGATGGGCGCCTGCTCCACGCCCGACGGGCAGGAAGCCGCACCGCGCGCCGCTGCATCGCGCATGGCGACACCCGTCGCCCCGACCCAGGTCGATTCTGTGACTGGCCCGACCACGGCTGTCACCGCCGGCTCGATGGGAAAGGTGCCGGTGTTGATGGTTCACCTCGTCGCTGACACCGACGCGATTTGGACGATCACGCGCGAGCGGTTCCGCCACACGCTGGAGCTGCTGTACGAACACGGATATCGCCCGATCACGGTTGCGCAGCTCATCGACCGTCGGATCGACGTGCCGCCGGGGAAGCGGCCGGTGGTGTTCACGTTCGATGACGCATCCGCGTCGCAGTTTCGCTACATCGAGCGCGATGGCGTGCTCGAGATTGACCCGAAGAGTGCCGTCGGAATCTGGCTGGCATTTTCGAAGGCGCATCCCGAGTGGAAGACGCGCGCGACGTTCTGCACACTGAGTGGGGCGGCGGCGGGGAGGAGTTTCTTCGGGGACAAGGGCATCGAGGGCCAGAGATCGGAGTGGCGTTTTCGCAAGCTGCAGTTCCTCCGCGATCAGGGGTTCGAGATCTGCAATCACACGCTGTGGCATGCGAATCTTGCGAAGTACCCCGACGCATTCGTTCAGGAACAGATCGCGCGCGGCCAGCTCGCGATCGATTCCGCGGTGCCGGGCTTTCGCGTCCGGACGTTCGCACTGCCACTGGGCGTGTGGCCGAAGAATCGGGCGCTGGCGCAGCGCGGCGAGTGGCGTGACCCGAAGGGTGGCAGCGTGACGCGATACGACCACGATGCCGTGCTTGAAGTATCGGGCGGCCCGAGCGTGAGTCCGTTCGACCCGGCGTTCAACGCGCAGGCGATCAAGCGGTTCAATGTCTACTTCAACGCAGTCGATTCGCTGGTCGCTCGCCTCGAGCGAGGCGGAAACGGCTACGTCGTACCGCCGTCACCGGCGGTGGCGCCTGCGCCACGGTGATATCGCGCCGCACGGCGCGCCTCGAGCCACCACACGACCGCCATCGCACTGAGTGATCCGAACATGCCGACCAGCACCGTGCCTATGCTGGCGCTGGTCCCGAAGGCGGCGGCGACTCCGCAGTAGACGAGCGTGCCCGTCATCAGTGTGAGCGCGCCCCGGAGACGCGGGTCCCAATGGCGCCGCGTTTCCTCCGGCGTCGGAGGAGGTGTGCTGTCTGAACGTGGCACGATTGGATATTGACGGGGTAGAGACGGCACCGGTCATGATGCGATGCGGGTGCATGCAGCGCACGAAACAATACATCATCGCACCGGTTGGACGCTGCTCCCCGTCCAGCCGGATCCGATCAGAATTTCCAGCCGCGCAATGACCGGAGCGCGGTATCGAGTGCGTCGCGCTGCTCCGGCGCGCTGGCTCGCGCGAGGAGCTTTTCGTATGTGTACACCGCCAGGTCCAGCGCGTCGTAGTCCTTCTCGGCGCCCGCCAAGGCGGCGGCGTTGTCGGCAAGATTCGCCATTGCCAGTTCATCGTCGGGGAATCGATCGACAATCTGCTTCCACCGCGTCGTCCGGTCGCGCGGATCGCTTTCACTGAGCGCCCACATATGCCACCCGCCACGATTCGAGGGATCCGCGGCGATGGCTCGTTGCGCGAGTTCAGCGACCACCACCGGCCCGCGTCCGCTCAGCCAGTAGGCGTTTGCAAGAATGACGAGGGCGCGTGCGTTGGTCGGCTGCGCTTCGACAACCTTCTCGTAGAGCGGTCCGGCCACCTCAGGAATCGTGCGGTACGGTTCGGCAGCATCGATCAGCACGTCGGGCATGGCGGTCGAGGCAATCCGGTCGAGCGCAGTGAAGAGGGCTCCGGTATCGGCGGTGGCTTGATACTCGGCCACTGCGTGCGCCACGGCCGAGCGAGGATCGCTGTGCGTCGTCATGCGGCAAATGTAGGTCCGTCTCCAAGCCGCACCGGGTTCGCATCGCCCTCACCGCGGCGTGTACCGCCGGCGATCGGGGCGGCATGACTTGCGCAGACGGCATCCGGTGACGATACTCAGCTTCACGCGTTTCTGAGTTGGCAGCCCTGCGAGTCCACGCGGGTTTCTCCCTGAGCGCGAGCATCCGAGGTCGGTGTGGCCGATTGCCCGCCCTCCTGAGTGCCTCTCATCAATCGCAGTGTGTGGGTTCCGTCGCGGTTGGTGCCGTATCTCCACGATCGTCAGTCGGGCGTATCGTCGCAGCATTACCAGTTCGCATTTGCAGTGCCTCGGGTCCACGACCCGGCCAGATTTTTTCATCGTGACACGCATATTTCCGCGCATCGGAGTCGATGACGCGGTCTGCGGTGCCACGAGTGTTTCAAAGGGGTGCAACGCGAGGCGCGTGCACCTTTGCGCGCCGGTGATTTCGCACCGCGCCGTGCCCCAGTAAACCACGCAGCACATGGATGACATGACCGAGCGTCAACGCCCCGCCCCGGGGCGAGGTCCGCGTTCCCCGCGCAAGACGGCGCAGGGTGACGATCCGAACCCGTACAAGGACAGTGGCGATGCGCCCGCGGCGGTTGCGCCGAAGGCCGCCGCACCGGACGCAGCGGCGGTGAAGAAGCCCCGCAGTCG
>JANMNM010000164.1:0-7750 GCA_031373905.1 Gemmatimonadaceae bacterium
GGTTCATCTGGGGGCTGCATCGCTCGCCGCACCTGGGGTTCTCCACCGATTTTGCCGAGCATCGCCAGTACGTGCCAGGAGATGACATCCGGCACGTTGACTGGCGATTGTACGGGCGAACCGAGCGCACCTATCTCAAGACGTACGAGGCCGACACCAACACGAACTTCACGGTGTTGCTCGATGTGTCGGCGTCCATGGGATACGCGCACGGCGGCATCACCAAACTCGCGTACGCGAAGCTCGTCGCGGCCACACTGTCGTGGTTCTCGCGGCGGCAGCGCGATCGCGTGGGGCTGGTGACATTCTCGGACGACATTCGCGAGATCGTGCCGCCCGCAGCACGTCATCTGCCGAATGTGCTGCACGCGCTCGAGCGCGCGACCGCGTCGGGTGGCGGGTCCTTGGCACGTCCGCTCGCGAAGATCGCGCAGTCACAGCCGCGGCGCGGGATATTCGTGCTGATCTCCGATCTGTACGAGCCCGCTGCGGACGTGCTCCGCGCGCTCGGCCCCCTGACCGGTGCCGGCCACGATGTCATTGTGCTGCAGGTACTCGACGCGGCTGAGCGCGTGTTTCCGTTCGCCGATGCAACGACGTTCAGGGACCTCGAAAGCGGCGTGCGGATGCCGGTCAGTCCGGCCAGGATGCGGCAGCGATACGTGGCGGCAATGGAAGCGCACCTGACTTCCATGAGGGCACGGCTTGGCAGTGGTCGCGTGGACTATGCGCTGGTGGACACCACGCACCCGATTGATCGCGTGCTGTTCGACTTCCTGCTCCGGCGCGAGTTCCTGCGCACCGCCGTCTGATGCCGTTTCTCGGCCCGCTGTTCCTGCTTGGCCTCGCGGCCGTGGCGGTCCCGCTGCTGGTGCACCTCGTCCAGCGGGAAAAGCGCGATCCGACGGCGTTTCCCTCGCTGATGTTCCTCGAGCGCACGCCGGCGCCGTTCTCGTCTCGCCGGAACATCCGTGATCCACTGCTGTTTGCGTTGCGTGCCCTTGCCGTCGCGGCGCTTGCGCTGGCGTTCGCGCGACCCGTGCTCGGGCCACGCCCCAGCGTCGGCGGCGCGGACCTGCGGCGGCGTGACATCGTCGTGCTGCTCGACCGTTCGTTCTCGATGCGCATTGGCGATCGGTGGCCGCGCGCGCGCGCCGCGGTGGACAGCGTCATCGCGACTCTCGCGCCCGGCGATCGTGTCACGCTCGTCCCGTTCGACCGGCGCGCTCGTGCGGTGACGCAGGCCACGAGCGACGTCGTGCAATTGCGCGCCGGACTTGACTCGCTCAAGCCAACCGACGAGTCGACACGGCTCGCGCCGGCAGTGGCAGTCGCAGAACAACGACTCGGCGCAAGCGACGCCCCACGCAAGGCGCTGGTGGTTGTCTCCGACTTTCAGCGGAGCGGATGGGACCTCACCGATGAGGCCCGCGTGCTGCCAGGAACTGAAATTGCGACGGTGGATGTCGGCCGCGCGGGTCCTGTCGCGGATCATGCCGTTCGGTCGGTGGACGTGCGTCGCGCTCGCGGACCGGGGCCGGCACAGGTCGTCGTCAGCGCGCGGCTCACGAACGTCGGGCCCGCGGCGCGTGGTGTCGTGTTGCGACTTGAAGTAGGTGGACGCGTGCTCGAAGAGCGAACGGTGGACCTGCCTCGCGATGGAGGAACGACGATCACGTTCGCGGCGGTGCCTGCGCCACCGGATCCGGTGCCCGCGCGAGTCGTGCTGGCGGCTGATGCGCTGAGTGGGGATGATGCATTCCATTTCCTCCTCAACCAGGCGCCTGCGCTCAGGGTGCTTGTGATCGAGGGACGGGGGACCCCGTTCCTCACACGCGCGTTGTCGATCGGTGATGCGCCCAGCTTCGAGTTGGCGAGCAGGACGCCGGGTCGTGTCACCGCGGCTGATCTCAGCGGCAACCGTCTCGTGATTCTGGCCGACGGTGCGTTTCCGACGGGAGTTGGTGCGGCGCGACTTGTGAGCTTCGTGGAGAATGGCGGCGGTCTCATCACGCTGCTCGGTGAGCAGGCGAATCCCCGCACATGGCCTGCTGCGGCGCGATCCCTGCTGCCTGGGCTGATCCGCCCCGTCGTCGATCGCAGCGGCGCCGTACTCGGCGCACTCGATCAGCGGCATCCCGCGCTCGCGCTGCTTGCCGGCGCGCGCGGTGGTGATCTTGCGAGCGCGCGGTTCTATCGGTATCGCGGAATCGATACCACCGCAGGTGTGCTCGCGCGCTTCGATGACGGCGCTGCTGCACTCACGGAACACTCTGTGGGGCGCGGGCGTGTCCTGACGTTCGGCTCCACCTTCGATGGCCTTTGGAATGACCTCCCGCGGCTGCCGACGTTCCTGCCGCTCGTGCAGCAACTGGCGCGATATGCCGCGACCTGGCGCGATGCGCCTCGGGCCCTCGAAATCGGCGCCAGCATGCGGCCTTCAGATCTCGTGCCGACCGGCGGCGCGGACGCGGCGCGGTGGGTTGCGAACGCCCCCTCAGGCGCACGCACGACCGTTGGCGGCGACGGTGCGCCCGCCGTGCTGGAACTGGCTGAAGCGGGCGTGTACGAACTGCGGCCGGGCGGAACGCCGGGAGCGAAGCCAGTCCTGTTGGCCGCGAATATCGCCCCCGCAGAGCTCGACTTTTCTTCGTTCGACGAATTGCGACTCACCAATGCGCTCGCGGGTCCGGCCCCTGAGGCCGGTGCCGCCGGGCCGGCGATGGAGGAGGAGACCCTTGCCGATCGCGAGGCACGGCAGTCAACGTGGTGGTACCTGTTGGCCGCGGCGACGCTGCTGCTGATTGCGGAGAGCGTGGTGGCAATGCGCGGAGCGATGCCTGTGCCCGACCAGCGGTGACGCGAATGACTCCGAATACTGAACCAACGCGAGGTTTATGACCGTTCCACGCCTGCACGCCGTGAACTCGCTCGCGCCGCTCCTGAAGCGGGCACGCACTCGCTGGCGTTTCCGCCATCTCGCTGTCGGTGTCGCGATCACGATCTCGGCAGTCGCAGTCGTCCTCGCGGTTGGATCGTTCGTGCTGGAGGCACTGCGGTTTGCGCCAGGTGCGATAACGGCAGCACGCGTCGTGCTCGCCACCGTCACGGCGATTGTGGTTGGTCGCTGGATCGCATGGCCGCTGGTGCGACGCCTTCCGGATGATCGGCTCGCATTGTACCTGGAGGAGCGCGTCCCGCAGCTGGGCGGTGCTGTCCATTCTGCCGTCACGCTCAGGCCGCACGCGGATACCGGTCATTCGGCCATGCTTGAACGGGGGCTGGTTGCTGACGCCTCGCGCCGACTCGGCAATTCGCCCGCGATCCCGCTGCTCGAGCGGCCGACGACGATTCGAGCGCTCTCGATCGCTCTCGCGGTGGCGCTGGGCTCTGGACTCCTCTTTCAGTACGGACCCGCGTTCCTTCGCACTGGCGCGAGCCGATTGCTGGCGCCGCCGCGGGCGGCCGCCGCCGCGCCTGTCTACGCGATTGCGCTCGAACCCCAGTCGATCGTCGTTGCCCGCGGCAGCGACGTGCAACTCGGAGCGACGCTCGCCGGATTCGAAAGCGAAGTCGTGGACCTGATGGTCCGACGTGGCACGAGTGCCGAGTGGGAGCGCGTGCCGATGGGTGTGGGTGCAACGAAGGGTACCTTCACCGTGCGACTCTTCGACGTGGCGGAGGATGGCGAGTATTACGTCGAGGCGAATGGCGTGCGTTCGCCCTCGGGCAAGCTCACGGTGAAGGACCTGCCCGGTGTGCAGCGCATCGGAGTGGAGTTGCGCTTCCCATCGTACATGAACATGGCACCCGAGGTCACTGAGGACGGTGGTGACATCGCAGCACCCGGCGGGACGACGGCAGTGCTGCGCGTACACACGACGCGGCCCGTCACAGGCGGGAAGCTGATCTTCGATGGCAACGTGATCCTGCCACTGGAGCGGCTCGATGATTCGACCGTCACGACTCGACTGTCCGTGCGTCGCGATGGGTTCTATCGTGTGGAGCTGACGGCGGACGACGGCACGGTTGTGCGGGGAACGGTCGAGTATGCGGTGGATGCGCTCGATGATGCGGCGCCGTCGGTGCGCATCAGGCAACCCGGCCGCGACCTGCGTCCCACCAGCGTTGACGAAGTCCTCATCGAGGCTGAAGCGACCGACGACTATGGCGTCGGAAAGCTGGAAATCATCTATCGCGTCAACGGCGGCGACGAGAAGGCCGTCACGCTCGCAGAGGGATCGGGGGTCCGGCCGCGCGAGGTCATCGCATCGCATACGCTCTTTCTCGAAGAGATGGGACTCTCCGCCGGAGATGTGGTCAGCTACTACGCGCGTGCTCTCGACAACGATCAGCGTCCGCGTCCCAAGCCTGGTGCGAGTGACATTCAATTCCTCACCATTCGCCCCTTCAGTCGCGAGTACAAGCAGAACCAGCAGGGTGGCGGCGGTGGCGGTGGTGGCGAGCAGGAGATGAATCCGGGTTCGCTCGTGCAGCGTCAGCGCGACATCGTTGCCGGCACCTTCAAGACGGAGCGCGACAGGGCGACCACACCTGCCGCGACAGTCCGTGGTGACATCAGCACGCTGCATCTCGCGCAGGGGCGCATTCGCGAGGAGCTGGCCGCGCTGCAGAAGCGCGTGGCGCGTCCGGCGGTGCAGGCTGCAGATACGGGGTTCAAGGTGCTTGCAGAAGTGCTGCCCAAGGCAGCGGCCGAGATGAAGGCGGCGGAGGAATTGCTGGTGCAAGGCAAGACCGCTGAAGCACTCGCCCCGGAGCAGCGCGCGCTGCAATGGCTCGAAAAGGCCGAGGCCGCGTTCCGTGAAGTGCAGGTCAGCATGCAACAGCAGGGTGGTGGTGGCGGCGGTGGCGGTGGTGCGAGCGCGTCGGATCTCGCCGACCTGCTGGAATTGCAGACGGACAAGATGCGAAACCAGTATGACCAGGCACAGCAATCACGCGAGGAGAGTGGTGCGCGACAGACGGATGAGACGCTCGAGCGTCTGAAGCGCCTCGCCGCACGTCAGCAACAGGAGTTGGCACGCCAGCGTGCGGCGCAACAGGGTGGCGGCACGGGTGGCGGTTCGCAGCGTCAGCTCGCCGAGGAAACGGAAGCGGCCGCGCGTCAGCTCGAGCGTCTGGCACGCGAGCGACAGTCGCCGGAGCTGGAAGCCACCGCGCAGGAAATGAAACAGGCCGCAGACGCGATGCGGCGCTCGGCGGCGTCGGGCGGTGCGGGAGCGGCGCAGGCCGCGGCGGCGCGACTTGAATCGGCGCGACGCGCGCTCGAAACCGCGCGTCAGCAGTCGGCGGGTGCAGGCCTTGGCGACGCGTCTGCGCGCGCTCGAGCACTGGCCGAGGAGCAGCGAGGGGTGCAGCGTGATGTCGAGGGGCTCACCAGGCCTGGGATCGATCGCGCCGAGCGCGAGCGACGGCTGGATGAACGCAAGCAGGGCATGGAAGAGCGCGTGAAGGCCTTGGCGAGTGCGCTGGATCGGCTCGCGCGCGAAAACCGTCAGGGCAACCCTCGCGCGGCGCGTGAGGCACAGGACGCAGCGGCCGCGATTCGCACGTCGCGACTCGCCGACAAGATCCGCTATTCGCGCGATGTGATGAGGTCGAACGGTGCAGGGTCGTACTCGAGGAGCCTCGAAGCATCGATTCAGCAGGATCTCGACAGTCTCGCGCAGCGCATGTCCGGCGCAGTGGGAGCGGCCGTGGCTGGACGCGATTCAGCGCAGCGGTCATCACGCGCCCTGACGCAGGCGCGGAATTTGGTGCGCGGACTGGGTTCGCTGGATGATCGCCTGCGAGATCGAGAGCGGCGTGGGACCGCCGGCAGCGATGGCACTCAGGGTGCTGGGGCTGCTGGTGCCGGTCAGCGGCCCGGTCCGACGCCGGGTGCGCAGGGCGCGACAGGCGCGCAAGGCAAAGGTCGGGGTCAGTCCGCAGGGCAGGGTCAGGCTCCAGGCCAGGGGCAGGGTCAGGGGCAAGGAGAGGGTCAAGGCCAAGGGCAGGGGCAAGGACAGGGTCACGGCCAAGGGCAGGGTCAGGGTCAAGGCCAAGGGCAGGGGCAAGGGCAGGGGCAAGGTCAGGGCCTGCCGGGCGGTGCCGGTGGGAATCGCACCGGCGGAATGAACGGTGGTGCCGGGCAAGGCGGCCCCGCTGGTGTTGGTGCGGGCACGACGTTTACCGCAGAGGAGGCGCGACAGCTTGCGCGTGAGCTGCGCGCGCGACGCGAGTCAGCGCAGGCGCTTCGCCGCTCGGTACAGGGCACAGGGGTCGACACGAAGGAACTCGATCGCGCGATCACGCGGCTCGGGACTCTCGAGGGCGCGAACGTGCTTGGCAATGCCGCGGCGATGCAGGAGCTGCGCGCCGGAATCATGGAGGACCTGAAGGCGTTCGAGTTTGCGTTGCGGAGAAAACTCGGTGCCGCGGACACCGGTGGGCCCGCGCTGGGTGGCAGTGAGCAGGTACCGGCGCAGTACCGCGAGATGGTGAACGAGTACTTCAAGGCATTGGCGAAGAAGCCGTAGGCGGCGACGTTGACCGTGAAGCCGTGACGCACCGGGTGGCTGCGGCGCCCCACGCAGACCGTGGAGCGGCCGCCCGTGCCGCTGGATTGCTGACCGCCGTGACGTACTCCATCTTCACGAGGTGCGGCCCGGCCTGTTCTTTTCAGGCCGGGCCCTCCCCGCAACAGCCCCAGCCCCACAAGAGCCGCCGCCCGATTCCGCAGCGCAGCGCGCAAGCGTCGCGCGACTTCACGCCCGCGCAGGAACTGCCGCATGCCGCGATCGCTGCCGGTGATTCAGCAACGGAAGTTCGGTGAGACCCTCCGCCGCGACACGTGGTGGATCCCGAACGTCATCGTCGTCACGATTCTCAGCAGCTTCCTCGTCTACGCCACGTGGGCCGCGTTCCAGAACGCGAACTACACGCACGGCCCGTATCTCTCGCCCTTCTACTCGCCAGAGCTCTTCGGGGCTTCTCCGCATGCGTGGTTCGGGCCGCGGCCAGGGTGGTGGCCGGGTTTCCTCCCGTTCTCGCCGGCACTCTTCATCCTGCCGGTTCCCGCGCTCTTCCGTTTCACCTGCTACTACTATCGCGGCGCGTACTACAAGGCGTTCTGGGCCGACCCGCCCGCCTGTGCCGTCGGTGAGCCGCGCACCACGTATCTCGGCGAGAATTCCTTTCCGCTGATCATGCAGAACGTGCACCGCTACGGGCTGCTGCTCTCGTTCATCCTGCTGGTCTTCCTCTGGCGTGACGCATTCCTCGCACTCTGGTTTGCGGACAGCAGTGGCGCGACACACTTCGGCGTCGGTGTCGGCACGATCGTCATGTTCATCAACGTCGTTCTGCTCTCGGGCTACACGCTGGGCTGCCACTCGATGCGACATGTGTTGGGCGGCATGAGCGACCGCATGTCGAAGGCGCCCGTCCGCAAGCTCGCCTACGACTGCTCGAGCGCCTGCAATCGAGGTCACATGAAGTGGGCCTGGTGCAGCCTGTTCTCCGTTGCACTCACGGACGTCTACATCCGTCTCTGCGCCACGGGTGTGCTGCGCGACGTGAGGATCCTGTAGATGGCCGAATACGAACGCGTGGAACATGATGTGCTGGTGATCGGTGCCGGTGGTGCCGGGCTGCGGGCGGCGATCGCCGCCGCCGCGGAAGGCGCGCGCGTCGGACTGGTCTGCAAGTCGCTGCTGGGCAAGGCGCACACCGTGATGGCCGAGGGCGG
>JANMNM010000172.1:0-26454 GCA_031373905.1 Gemmatimonadaceae bacterium
CGCCGCACGGATGTCATCGAACGTCCCCGGATCACCACCGCCGTCATTGCCCACGCGTCGGTACTCGACGGTCCACGTCGCAATGCCGGCGCGCCGCATGGCCTCGGCTGCCCCAGCGAGGTGGCTGAGATCGTACTGTGACAGCCAGCACCCACCGTGCAGCAACATGACCACCGGGTGCAGTCCCGCTCCTGCCGGTTTCCTCAGTTCAACGAACTGCTGTGGCGCCGATCCGTACTGGATTCGTTCGTCGACCGCAGGCGCTGTCCGTGCTGAATCGGCGACGGCGCCGAACGTGACCTGGGCGGACACGAGTGTGCTGCCGAACGCCGTTGCCAGCGTGGTGGCGGCAAGGACGCGTGGCAGCAAACGAACGGCCATCGTGCACGCGGTGCCGACGTGTGCCAGAGCTGATGCCGACCGGCCGATCGTCGACAGCATTCGAGCACAATCCGACAGCGCTCGCCCGGTGTGGCGGATGGCACCGATCTGCAGAGGCATTCGCATAGTCCACACGCGGGTGCAGGGTTTGAGCCGGGTACCGGTCGCAAAAGTACCTGACTGCGCGCAGGTGGCATGCGCAGGTGCGCTCCTGTGCCGCTTACGCAGCCGGCGATCCTGCCACACCACGCCCCTCCCCGGCTCGACGCATCTGCCGACGACGCATTCCAGCCGGCGGGCTGAAACGGACTCGAGCATTTCCACCTGCTCCTGCTCGGCAGACGCATTCGATCGCCGCACCGCGCGCTGTGCAGGCGCGCAACACTACTGTATTGCGGTTGCGCTCAGTCACATTTCAGGCGAAGCTCTGCGATGTGCCCCTCTCTGAGGACGTCTCGCAGCACCAGCGGTCATCTGAGGATGCCGATGACGAGGCGTCCGAACACTGCCACCACCCATCATGCAAGCAGGAGTACTCCCCTTGAGATCCATCCAGAGGATGGCCTTGTCGACCATTGCCCTCGCGGCGCTGCTGTCGCAGCCCGCCGAGGCGCAACGCCGATTGACCGGAAAAGTGACCGAGGAAGGCAGTAGTGCGCCCGTCCCGAGTGCAACCGTGCAAGTGGTTGGCGGAACCGCCGGTGCCATCACCAGCAATGCCGGGACGTACACGCTGAATGCCCCGAGCGGGGCCTTCACGCTCCGCGTTCGGCGCATTGGCTATCGCGCCCAGGTCCTGCAAATCAGCGCCAGTCAGACCACCGCAGATGTGGCGTTGAAGAAGGACGTGCTGCAGCTCGACGCCGTGATCACCACGGCACAGCAGGGCACACTGGAGAAGAAGAACGCCGCGACTGCGACGGTTCAGGTTACGAGTGAGGAACTGACCCGTGTGCCTGCTGTCTCGATTGATCAGGCGCTGCAAGGCAAGGTGGTTGGCGCACGCATCAACATGAACAGCGGCGCCCCCGGCGGCGGCGGTCAGATTCAGGTGCGAGGCGTCACCTCCGTCCTCGGCAACGGTGAACCACTGTTCGTGATCGACGGCGTGATCATGTCGAACGCCTCGATCGCCGGCGGGCAGAATTCGATCTCCCGCGCCTCGGGATTCACCGCGAACATCGCCAGCGTGCAGGACAACCGGACCAACCGCCTGGCTGACATCAACCCGGCGGAGATCGAGGATCTCCAGATCCTCAAGGGTGCCGCGGCGTCAGCTCTGTACGGCTCGCGCGCAACGAACGGCGTCGTGATCATCACGACCAAGCGAGGCAAGTCGGGACAGACCCGCTGGAACGTCACCCAGCGGATTGGTCAGGCGTCGTTGCTTCGCGGCGTGGGGCAGCGCCGATTCCTCGATACGACGAGTGCGATCCAGGCGGGCACGCAGGCCGCCAATGCCGCCATCGCCCGTGAGCAGCTGACGGCCGCGCTGGCCGCGAATGACGGCAAGATCCCGTTCAACGACTTCACCAGCCAGCTCTTCGGTCGGCGCGATGCGTCATGGGAGACGGGCATACAGGTGACGGGCGGCAGCGACGCCACGCGGTTCCTCGCCTCAGTCAGCAGGAAGCTCGACAACGGCATCGCGATCAACACGAATGCCACGCGTGACAATGCGCGCATCAACGTCGACCAGACGATCACCGACCGGCTCTCGGCGCGCCTCGACCTCGGGTATACGCGCAGCACAGCAAATCGCGGAATCTCCGGCAACTCGAACACTCCGGTGACCAGTCCGCTCTATGTCTTCGGTGCCACGCCGAGCTTTTTCAACCTCAACGGGCGCGACGCGCAGGGTAATTTCATCGTCAACCGCTTCGGCGGCAACGCCAACCCGATCAACACGTCGAATCCGTTCCAGACACTGGCCCGCGTCCAGAATGAAGAAAACAACGACCGCTTCATCGGTGCGGCGGAGCTCACGTACCAGGCGCTCGAAACCGCGACCAACAAACTGCGCTTCAGCTACCTGATCGGCGTGGATCGCTTCACGCAGGACAATCAGCTCTACAGCGCCAACGACCTCCAGTACGAGCCCAGCGACGGACAGCTGGGTACCGCAGTGCAGGCCACGGCGAACAGCCGGCAGCTGAATCAGCTGCTCAAGGTGACGCACCAGTTCACTCCGGCGTCGGCGCCGTTCGGACTGACGACCACCGCCGGACTGACCCAGGAGGAACAGGGGCTGAACACGGCGCGCGTTCGAGCCATCGGGCTCGTGCCGGGCATTCCGAACGTCAATCAGGGCCAGCAACTGACGTTCCAGAGCCGCGAACTCCAGCGCGACCAGGCCTGGTTTGTCCGCGAGGAGCTGCTCGGCTTCTCCGAGAAACTGTACGTGGCAGCCGCCATTCGTGGCGATCGCTCGAGCAACAACGGCGACGTGGAGAAGTACTTCGTCTTCCCGTCCGTGCAAGGCTCGTATCGACTCGTAAAGCTGCTCCCGACGATCGACGAACTGAAGCTCCGCGCCTCGTGGGGACAGACCGGCAATCGTCCACTGTATGGCCAGCGGTTCCTCACGCTCTCCGGCAACGGCCTGATCGGAGGCGTGAACGGCCTCGGGACTGCCTCCACACTGGGCAACCCGGCGATCAAGCCGGAGCTCAAGGAAGAGGTGGAGCTTGGATTTGACCTGCAGGCACTCGGCGGCCGGGTCGCGCTGGAGTACACGTACTTCGATGCCAAGGTCCGCGACGCACTGCTGCTTCGCAACCTGCCGAACTCCTCCGGCGTCACGACGCAGTTCGACAACGTCGGGCAGCTCTCGAACAACGGTCACGAAGTTGCACTCAACGTGGTCCCGGTGCAGCGCAAGGGGCTCACCTGGGTGTCGCGCGTGGCATTTCAGCGAATCCGCAACGTGGTCGAGCAGGCCGACAACGTGAACTCGTTCCCGCCGAACGTCGGCTTCGGGACGGCGTACGGGCGCCCGCGCATCGTGAAAGGCGTCTCGACCACGGCGATCTGGGGCAACCGCCCGATCTTCACCACCGTGAATGGTGTGGAAACGGCCGTCGTCCGCGACACGATCATCGGCGAAGGGACACCGGATTTCGAGACGTATTTCACCAACACCTTCACCGTCGGCCCGTTGAGCCTCGGCGTGCAGGTCGACTGGCGCAAGGGCGGCGACGTGTCGAACGTCGGGCAGAACGTCTTCGACCAGTATCGCAATGCGCGCGATCACGACGACGCATCACCGTGTCGTGGCGCCGCGATCACGCGCGATGACTGCGTCATCGTCACTGGAGGTGCCCGTCGCTTGGTGGACACCTCAGCGACGGCCAACCTTGGCGACTATCGCTGGGCCAAGTGGAACGGCGGGCAGGACGCGCGGGTTCCGGTACAGGATGGATCGTTCGTGAAGCTGCGCGAGGTCTCGCTCAGCTATGACGTTCCTGCTGCGGTGATGCGGCGCTTCCTTGTCGAGCGCATCAGCTCTGTCCGATTGAGTCTCGTTGGCCGCAACCTCGCGGTCTGGACCCCGTACTGGGGCATGGACCCGGAGGTGAGCAACTTCGGCAACAACAACGTGGGACGATTCGTTGATCTCGCGACATTCCCGCCGAGTCGGCAGTTCTTCTTCTCCGTCGACCTCGGGTTCTGAGCCATGACCACATTCCCAATGACACCCACGCGCCGCGGTCTTCTCGCTGCCTCGCTGACCGTCCTCCTGGCTGGATGCAACGGTGAGCGGCTCAACGTGCCGAGTTTCAACGATCCCGCCGTCGGTGCGGCGGACCGTCCGCTCCTGCAGAACCTCGCCAGCGGCATCGTTGCCGAGCAGCGTGGCGGCATGGCTGGATTGATCAGCAATGTCGGCATCTTCGGACGCGAATCGTACAATTACACCGGGTCCGAGCCGCGCAACGTGACGTTCTTCCTCACGACGTTCCCCCTCGACAACTCGGGGTTCACGAACGGCCAGTGGGATCCGCGCTTCCGCAACATTCGCAACGCCCTGAACTTCATCAACATCGCGGACGGGGCGGCTTTCCTCACGGAGGCCGAGAAGAGCGCAGCCAGAGGCTTCGCGAACACGATGCGGGCGTTGGACCTGTACTACGTGATCGCCACGCGCGACACGCTCGGCGCGCCAACGGCGATGGACCTCGTCACGAATTCCGCGCAGCCCTTCGTTTCACGCGACTCGGTGTACCGTTTCATCAGTGCGACCCTCGACCTGGCGAATACGCAGTTGCAGGCCGCGGGAACGGCGGCATTTCCGTTTTCACTGCCAACGGGGTTCACCGGCTTCAACACGCCGGCAACCTTCCGACAGGTGAACCGGGCGCTCGCTGCCAGGATTCATGTGTATCGGGGTACGCTCGGCTGCGGCGCGCCCTGTTTCACGGCAGCGCTCGCGGCGTTGGGTGAAAGCTTCATCAACTCCGCGGCCGGTGCTGACCTCCGTCGCGGTGTCTATCACACGTATTCCACGGCATCGGGTGATGCTCTCAACTCGCTGAACAACTCCGTCAGTCCCGATGTCATTGCACACCCGGGCATCAGGCCGGACGCGCAGCTGCAAGCTGGCGGACAGCCCGACGCGCGTGTCGCGGCGAAGGTCCGGACGATCTCGCCCGTACGTACGGCTCCCGGGACGAATCTGGGCATTCCAACCGACGTTGCGTTCTCACTGTACCCGGACCAGACCACTCCGATTCCGATCATCCGCAACGAGGAGTTGATTCTCCTTCGCGCAGAAGCAAACATCGGGCTGGCGAATTTCGGGACGGCACTCACGGACCTGAATTACATCCGTTCAAGCGCCGGCGGGCTTCCAGCGCTGGCGGCGCTCACCGATGCGACGCAGGCGACGACGGCGCTGCTGTACGAACGGCGATACTCGCTCCTGTTCGAAGGTCACCGCTGGTTCGACGTGCGACGCTACGGTCGGATCACCACGCTCCCACTCGATCTCCCGACCCACTTCAGGGTGACGGTGATGCCGGTGCCGCAAGCGGAGTGCGTGTTCCGCGCAACGCAACCGGCGGAACTCAGGGGGCCGGGCTGCTAGTGTGGTGTCCCACAAGTTCGCAGCAAAAGAAGGACCGAAGAATTTTGGGGTCTGGCAAGGCGAAAACCGGAGCGATACCGGTAGGTATCGCGAGGATTTTCAACGCCGCCAGGCGCCGAAAGGACCGGGACTTCTGATGCGAAGTTGTGGGACACGACACTAGCACCCGGACAATCGGGAACGTGAGGCCTGCGCGGGGCGGCAGACGAGATCGTCTGCCGCCCCGCTGCGTCTTTGCGAATGCGGCGAACCTGATATCGTCCTGGACCAACGACCTGTCACCCTGGCACCGCACGCCTGCACGACAAAGGCCTAGATTCCCGAACACACATTCTGCGCAACCGGAGCTGCCGTGAAACGCCGGACATTCCTGCACGCCTCACTCGGCGCCGCCACCGCGATCGCGGCTGGCGCGGCGCTTGGCCCGCGTGTCATGGCTGCATCGCCGTTACCCGGCGCGCCGACGGATGACGTCCTGTCGCAGCGGTACCCGTTTGTCCTGCCATCACTCGGCTACGCGAACAACGCGGTCGAGCCTGCGGTGGATGCCATGACGATGGGCATCCATCATGACCGGCATCACGCCGCCTACGTGACCAACCTGAACAAGGCGCTCGAGTCGCAACCGACACTGCAGTCCCGCACGCTTCGCGAGCTGCTCATGGGTTTGTCATCGCTGCCGGAGAGCGTGCGGAACGCCGTGCGCAACAATGGCGGAGGACACGCAAATCACGCGCATTTCTGGACACTGCTCGCACCTGGCGGCGCCCGCACGCCCTCCGGTACGCTGGCTGCCGCCGTCGCCCGGGACTACCCGACGACCGCCGCCGTTCTCGCAGCACTCAAGACTGCGGGCTTGAGCCAGTTTGGCTCAGGTTGGGCGTGGCTCTGCCGTGACCGGGCTGGAAGCCTCAGTATCCGCGCGACGCCGAATCAGGACACACCGATCAGCGACGGTCTCATTCCCGTGATCGGGATCGATGTGTGGGAGCACGCGTACTACCTCAAGTACCAGAATCGCCGGGCCGACTACCTGGATGCCGTGCTCGCAAAGCTCAACTGGGATGCCGCGAGCGCGGCGTACGGCGCCACCTGAGCGATCGCGCCGGGTGCCGCTGCTGGATCAGGCGGCGAGAACGTGCCCGCAGCCGCTGCAGAAATGCGCGCCGGATGCGGTGATGCGCGCGCCGCAGTGTTCACACTTGCCGGGCAGGTACACTCCGCACTCCGAGCAGTAGAGCGCGTCGGCTTCCGGTCGCAGTCCGTGCGTCTGACAGATCGTTGATCCGGGCCGGTATTTCCTCACCAGGCGTTCGGCGAGATCCGTCGGCGCATCTGCGTCATCGCCGCTCGCATCGCGCGCTCTCAGCTCGACCAATGCCTGTGCCGTGTACCGCGACTTCATGCCATCGTAGTCGTCGTCTGACAGCTTTCCGGTCGCGCGATCGAACTCGATCTCGCGCAACGCCTCGATGGCGGAGCCGGGGACCGGTTCGTCATCGACCTCCAGCTTCGGCGCCGTGCGGTGCGCCGGCCGGATCTCCGCCGGCGCCTGATCACTGAAGACCGGCGCGAGGACGATCGCGAGCGCCGCCAGCGCGACCGCGATCCCAACGATGAATGGTGCGTACTCGCCGCTCAACAGTGCCGTCATCGGCTCGGCGTGCGATCGGCGGTGCCGCGAACGGCGGCATCAAGGCGGCGCAACTCATCGTCCGTCGCATGCGGAACGCCGCCCGAAATCGGAACAACCGACTCGGCGGAAACCACTGGGGCGGTCGCGACGGTCTCTCGCTTCCAGCGACGCAAGAGCGCCAGAAGCATCGTGCCGCCGATGCCGATCGTGATGAACGGCACCATGTAGCCGGCGATGTTGAAGCCTTCCTTCACCGGCGCCATCAGCACCTGCTCACCGTACACCGTGGTGAAGGCGGCGATGATTTCATCAGCGCTGTAGCCACCATCGATCAGGCGGACGACGTCCGAATGCATCGCCGGGCTGATGCCGCACTGGAAATCGGTCGTGCGACAGGTGAAGACATCCAGCTTGCAGGGGCAGGCGCACTTGAGGCCACGCTCGAGCTCATCGCGCTGCGTCTGTGCCAGCAGCGGTTTTGCACCCGCCTTGGCCGGCAGGTACACCGGTTTGTACGCGGTTTGCGGCATGTCGATGTTGGCCGCGCCCTGTGCGCTGGCCTCCTGCGCGTCGAGCCGTGCAGCGAGCGCCGATGCGGCCATCAGCACCACGGACGAGCGAACGAAATCCCGTCGCGTGAATTGCGTCGCACTCATGGCGCGGCCGCACCCGCCGGCACGAGACCCTCCGTTGCCGGCGTGAGCACCGTCACGTAGCCACCCTGTCGCTTCTTCTAGGCCTGCGGCCACATCACGATCAGCCCGCCGATGGCCATCACCATGCCGCCGTACCACACCCACCACACGAGCGGATTGAAGCTCAGGCGCATCTCGGCCTGATCCGGGCCGATCATGCCGCTGAAGACGAGATACACGTCCTGCATGACGGTCTCGTAGAGACCGACTTCCGTGCTCGGTTCGAAGGTGGGTTCGTTGTTGCTGTCCACATGCTGCCGCTTCTCACTCGTGAGCACCTGCATCGGCTTGCCGTCGCGCGTCACCGCGAGCGCGACCGCCGTGACGTACCGATTGAGGCGCTTGTACTCGCTCACGCCTTGGCTGGTGAACGTCCACTTGTGCCCGAACGGATCCGTGGCCTTGAATACCTCGCCGGACTTGAGCGAGATGTCGAACTCCTTCTTGAACGCAAAGCCGGCAAATGCGGCGAAGATCATCGCGACACCAAGGTGCACGATGTATCCGCCATAGCGACGCCGGTTGTTGCCGACCAGGCGAAGGCCCGCCACGACTACGTTCTCCGCGTACATCCGCATGCGGGCTCGCGTGCCCTTGAAGAACTCCTGCGTGATCGTGCCGACCACGAACCCGACGAGGATGTACGCAATGATCGGGTAGAACGCGCGCATGCCAAGCGCCACCAGGATTCCACCCGTCGCAAGCCCGGCGAGCACCGGGAACACGAACTGACGGCGCACGTTGCCGAGACTCGCCCGACGCCAGGCGATCAGCGGTCCGATCCCCGTCAGTGCCAGCAGGCCAAGCCCGAGGGGAACGTTGACGGAATTGAAGAACGGCGGGCCGACCGTGATCTTCGTGCCGCGCACCGCTTCGCTGATGATCGGGAACAGCGTTCCCCAGAGCACGCTGAACGCGATGCCGACGAGGACCAGGTTGTTATAGAGAAACGCCGCCTCGCGACTCATCATGCTCTCGAGCTGCGCCTCGGCCTCCATGTCCTTGAGCCGCGTCATCACCAGCACCGTGGTCACGACGAAGATCAGGATCAGGAACGTCGAGAAGTAATTGCCGATGGGGCTCTGCGCGAAGCTGTGAACACTCTCGATCACGCCACTTCGTGTCAGGAACGTACCCAGGATGCTGAGCAGGAATGCCGCGATCACCAGCGTCACGTTCCACTTGCGCAGCATGCCGCGCTTTTCCTGAATCATGATAGAGTGCAGGAACGCCGTCTGGCAGAGCCACGATGTCAGCGGTGCGTTCTCGACAGGGTCCCAGGCCCAGTATCCCCCCCAACCCAGTTCCACGTACGCCCACCACATGCCGAGCACGAGGCCGATCGTGAGGAAGAACCAGCTGATCAGGCTCCAGCGCCGGATGGCGGCCAGCCACTCGGTGTCGAGACGACGTGTGACGAGCGCACCGATCGCGAAGGCAAACGGCACCGACGTGCCCACCCACCCGAGATATAGCATCGGCGGATGTATCGCCATGCCCGGATTCTGCAGCTGCGGGTTCATCCCGCGGCCATCGGGCGGAACGAAATCCAGCCGATCGTATGGATTGGCGGCGAACAGGATCGTGCCGATGAAGAACACGAGGATCGCGCCCAAGGTGCCTGTCACCCACGGCATCAGCTCAAGATTCCGCGTGCGATTGGACACCACGGCGATCGCACTGAATATCGCGAGGATCAGCGCCCAGAAGAGCAGTGATCCCGACTGCCCGGCCCAGAACGCGCTGAACAGGTAGACCTTGGGGAGGTTCGCGCTGGTGTAGCTCGCGACGAAGCGCAGCGAGAAATCGTGGGAGAACAGCGCCGTCCAGAGACCGATGCTGGCGAGCACCACAAAGAACAACGTGGCGTACGTCGCGCGCTCGCCACTCTGCACCAGCTCCCCGCGGCGCGTACCGCCACCCGCATAACTCACCGTCATCATCCAGATGGCCATCAGCAGCGCCACCCACAGCGACAACTCGCCGAGAAGGATCACGTCGAAGGCGCCGCGGCTGGAGTCTTTGGCACGCCGTCCGGATGGCCGCCTTTTGCTCCGGGCTGTCCGGGCGCGTTCTCATAGCGCGACGCACACTTCGCGAGCAGCGTGGTCGCCTGGAACGTGTTGCCGGCGTCGAGGCGACCTTCGACCACGACGTCAACGCTGTCGGTGAAGGTATCCGGCACGATCCCCTTGTAGACGACAGTGAACCGTGCGTCGCTGGTGGAGATCGTGTCGCGCATGACGAAGCGCACTTCCTTCCCGCCAGGCGCGCGAACGATCGATCCGGGAACGACTCGACCGCCGACCTTCATTCCATTCTTCCGGAAGGAGTCGTCGGCTTTCAGGCGATCAGCCAACTCATGCGGCGTGAGGTAGAACTGCGCCGTTGCCGCCGTGCTCTTGGCGGCGAGGAAGCTGGCCGTGCCAAGAATGATGAGACCGCCGAGCATGAATTTCGATCGCGTATTCATGGTACCAACCGGGCTGAGGAACGACCTGCGCCGCGCAGTCTGTCGCCGCTGGGCCGTGAAAAACCTGTGCTACAGCTGCTGATCACGTAACGCTGCATACCGCCGTACCCGAGCCATGATCGATTCCAGCTCTGCCTCGGCTCGGGATCGTTCATCGGTAGTCAGGGTCGACGGAGTGGCGTTCAGCCCGCGGACCCGTTCCAGCATCTCATCGATGAGCGCACGCAGGACAAGATTCGCCCTGCGATCGCCTCCCTGTTCCGGTGTCGAAATGACCAGTTCTCCGCTTGGTGAGCGTATACCTGAGCCGGGGGCCGAACCGGACCCCCTCCATCACAATATACCCCGGGAACGCCATCGTGGAGCCGCATATCGACCTGCCGCCGAGGTCACCGCCGGCCCCCACCCTGAGCCGATTCGTGCCCGGATCACCCGACGGGCAAGTGCATGGCGAGGAGGATGGGTTCCCGGTGCCGTGGACCGATGAGAGGAAGGTGCCACGGAAGGTGCCACGGACCGGTGCGCAACGGGGCGGTGGCAGCCAGCTGACGCGGTCACCCGCCGGCGTCGGCCGAGCCAGCGACACACTCTGGACCACGCAGACCGCGCGCCGTACCTCGAGAGGACTGGCCGCGCGAACGCTCACGCTCCACGCAGTGCTCGCTTCGCCCTCCGGAACCACGACCGTGCGGGAGTGCGATTCTCAACCGGCGCGGTCCAGCCACGCCGGAAGACCGTGTCCGAGGCGTCGTGGTACCACGCGCCGTATCCCTCGGCCCTCGCCCATCCGGCGATCTCGCTCAGGAACGGATTCACGTATCGCTTGCCATGTGTCTCCACACTGATCACCGCTGGTCGACTGCGCATGCACCGCAGCGCGAACCACTCGCCGCCCTCGATGTCGATCGACAGCACGTCGATCGTGCCATCGTCGATCGTATCGAACGTCACCGCGCGCGCCTCGAACGAGTCCACCGCGACCGGCCGGTAGTTGTCATTCACTTGCGCCGGCGAGCGCGGAACATTGCTGCCGAAGGTTGACGCGCCCTTGCGATACATCGTCAGCGTGCCCGCCGCATCGGCAACCGCGACATCCTCAATCGTCACATGCGCGTGTGCGCCGAAGCGCTCGCGCAGTGCCAGCACCGTCACTGGATCACACTCCACCAGCGTCGAGCGGACACCCGCCTCGATCCACCCCAGCACATTCGACTCATCGGGCAGGTACACACCAACTTCGCAGGCGAAGTGCACCGGAATGCCCGCCTTGCGGACGCTGTCGTACAGCTCTGTGAGCATCTGGCCTGTGCCGAGGGAAGTGAGTCCGAGGCACGCTGCCAGGGAGTGTGATCTTGCGCCGAAGCCTTCCGATACGCAAGCGAACGGCACCTGCTGCGCTACGACATGCTGCGCCCATCTCTCGCCCAGCCGAGCGCCGCGCGCACAGCCCGGCCCCAGCCGACGTAGGCCGCGCGTGCATCGGCAGCACCACTGCCTGGCGGAATGATCGAGACCAGTTGCGCACGCCGGAACTCGCTTGCGTTGCTCCAGACCCCCGTGTGAAGTCCGGCCAGCCCTGCCGCGCCAAGTGCGGTCGTCTCGACCAGCGCCGGGCGTTCGACCGGCACACCGAGCACGTCGGCCTGAAACTGCATCAACCATCCGTTACTGGCCGCGCCACCGTCCACGCGGAGCGCATCCAGCGTCACACCGCTTCGTGCCTGCATCGACTGCATGACATCCGCGGTCCCGAACGCCATCGCCTCGAGTGCTGCGCGCACGATGTGCGCACGCGTGGTGCCACGGGTCAGTCCAACCATCGTCCCACGCGCCTCGGCCTCCCAGTGTGGCGCGCCGAGCCCCGTCAGCGCCGGCACGAAATACACGCCATCGTTCGACGCCAGTCCGCTCGCCAGCGCCTCGGTTTCCGACGCCGTGGCGATCAACCCAAGACCATCGCGAATCCACTGCACTGCGGCGCCGGCAACGAAGATCGCGGCCTCGAGGGCATAACACGGCGCGCCCTCCGCATCACACGCAATGGTGGTGAGCAATCCGTCACCGAGGCTGGGGCGCGTCTGGCCGGTATTCATCAGCATGAACGCGCCGGTGCCGTAGGTGTTCTTCGCCTCACCCGGCAGCACACACCCCTGGCCAAACAGCGCCGACTGCTGATCACCCGCAACGCCAGTGATCGGCAACGCCAGGCCAAGGTGCCGCGCAGTGGCCACACCGAAGTCTCCGCGTGATCGCCGCACTTCAGGCAGCATGATACGCGGCACTCCAAAAAGCTCGCACAGCTCATCGCTCCACGCGCGCTTGTCAATGTCGTAGAGCATCGTGCGGCTGGCGTTCGTGGGGTCTGTGGCGTGCACCGCGCCATCGGTCAACTGCCAGATCAGCCAGCTGTCCACCGTCCCCGCAAGCAGTTCGCCGTTCAGTGCACGCTTCATCAGGCCGCCGTTGCTGCGCAGCAGCCACTCGATCTTGGTGGCGCTGAAATAGGCGTCGAGAACCAGGCCGGTTCGCGCTGCGATGAAGTCCCTGGAGCCGGCGAGGGCGGTGCAGCGATCTGCGGTCCGGCGATCCTGCCAGACGATGGCCCGGTGCACCGGCACACCGGTGACCTTGTCCCAGACCACGACGGTTTCCCGCTGGTTCGTGATGCCGATGCACTCCGGCGTGACGGCAGCAGCGGCCAGCGCTTCGCGCGCAGCGTCGATTGTGGCCTGCAGCAGATCCGCCGGCTCGTGCTCCACCCACCCCGGCTGCGGGAAATGCTGCTTGAACTCGCGATAGCCGCGGCCCAGTACGCGGCCGTCGGCTGAAATCACGAGCGCGGTCGATCCAGTGGTGCCTTGATCGAGGGCAAGAACGGAGCGCATCAGTCGAGGAAGTGATAGGGTGGATGAAAGACACCGGCATCGGTGACGATCGCAGTCACGAGTGCCGCAGGTGTGACATCAAACGCGGGGTTGTGCACGGCGATGCCGGCAGGAGCGGTCTCCACGCCAGCCAGCGCACGCACTTCCGCCGCGTCGCGCAACTCAATGTGCATCGCGTCACCATTCGGCGTGGCAGGATCGAGTGTGGTGCGCGGCGCGAGCACATAGAACGGAATGCCATGATGCCGGGCCAGCACCGCGAGGCCATACGTACCGATCTTGTTCGCGACGTCGCCGTTTGCTGCGATGCGATCCGCGCCGACGAGCACGGCATCAATCCGCCCGGCTCGCATCACACTCGCGGCCATCGCATCGGTGAGCAAGGTCACCGGAATTCCGGCGCGATCCAGTTCCCACGCGGTGAGCCGCGCGCCCTGCAGCAGCGGGCGCGTCTCATTTGCAAAGACGCGAATCGCCTCGCCTCGCGCGTGCAGCGTGTACACCGGTGCCAGGGCGGTTCCGATCCCGGCCGTCGCGAGCGCACCGGCGTTGCAATGGGTGAGGATCGTCATTCCGGCATGCAGAAGCGTGGCGCCATGCACTCCGATTTGTGCGCACATCGCGACATCCTCTGCGAGAATCGCAGTGGCCTCAGCACGCATTGCTTGCGCACGGAGCGCGGGCGCGGACCCGCCCACCTGCCCCGCCGCGAACACGCGATCCACTGCCCAGGCGAGGTTGACTGCGGTTGGCCGCGCCGACCGGAGCTGCTCAGCGGCCACAGAAACCACGCCATCAAAGGTCGCTGGTGACGCAAGCGCGGCGCGCTCGGCGAGCACCGCCAGTGCGACCGCACCGGCCACACCGATGGCCGGCGCACCGCGCACGCGAAGCGACTGGATCGCCTCCACCATCTCGGGCAGTTCCGTCAGGCTGAGCTCGACCAGCACCCCGGGCAGGCGCGTCTGGTCGATGATCAGCAGTGCGCACGCGCCGGCAGGGAATCTGACGGCCGGAAGCGGCGCGACCACTGACGCGGCCCCTGGGGAACCCTGCGTCAGCGGCACTGTGGATACGAGAGATCCGCACCCGCGATCAGCGGTCTGTCGCGACGTGTTGCGATGGCCATCATGACGTCGTGGATGAACCGTGCCACACGCGCGGAGTGTTCGTATTCGATGTACCGCGGCTCGTCGGTGAGCTGGTGATAGTCCTGCGCGTACCCGAGTGAGAAGTACGTCACGGGAATACCCTTCACGACGTAGTTCACCTGGTCGCTGCGACAGAAGCGATTCATCGGATTCGCCGTCACGTCCCATGACTTGTCGATCGCCATCGTCTCGGCGCGCGTGGCATTGACCGAGTCGATGATGTCGCCGAATTCCCGTGACTGCCGACGTGCACCCAACGTCTGGATCGACGTGGGGCCGCCGAACTTCACCTGGTCCACCCGTCCCTTCCCAAGCATGTCCATGTTGTGCGCGGCAACGATCTGGTTCAGCGGGACGGTCGGGTGTTCGACGAACCACTCGGAGCCGAGCAGCCCGGCCTCCTCACCCTGATGCGACACGAAGATGATCGAACGGGCCGGCTTCTCTGCTGCAAACTGCTCCGCGATCTCCAGCAGCACGACCGTCCCCGACCCATCGTCGTCTGCGCCGTTGAAGATCGAGTCGCGGCGCGGCGGACGGATGGCACGCGCCCGCGCGATCATCGAGTCGATGCGGCGCTGCTGGTCTGCGGTTGGCACACATGCTGGATCGTTGTTCCCCTGTCGTCTCGTGACGGTGTTCACGGCGCGCAATGAATCGTGATCGACCGCGACGGCGCTCGTCCCGATGTGATCGTTGTGTGCGCCAACCAGAACGTACTCGTCCTTGCGCGCCGGATCCGAGCCCGGCAGGATCGCGATCACATTCCGCGCTGGCGCCGCCGACGGACCCTGGACGTATTGCCACGATCCGTTCACGCTTGCGCCCTGGCTCCCGACGGCAAGCGTCTCCAACGCTCCGCTGAACAATCGGGCCGCCACGCCCGACGAAATCATCGCCCCGCCAATGCTGCCCGCCGTCGCCGACGGACGCATCATCGCCCGGGCGGCAAAGGCAGCGGCACGCTGACCGCTCGTCAGTGAATCGAGACCGATGATCAGCACTGCGACGGCACCCGCAGCCTGAGCCCGCGGATCGCGCACGACACTGCTGGCCACGGCACGACGCGCAGGGCCGCCGGCCGCGGCTTCGACTGCCGCCGCTGCCGCAGCGCCGAACTTGTTCGGAACCGCATCGCAGGTCAGGAACGATGCGGGGGCGCGAACGGCCGGTCCGACGACTTGCGCTGCCGAGGACGCAGGCGCCGCACGGAAGACGGCGACCTTGCCGCGAAACAGTTGCGGGCCGAGGACAATGCTCGTGTCTCCCCAGCGACCCGCAAACACCGTCGGCGCGCCGGCCAGCGCGGCCTCGAAGCCGATCCGGCTCCCAGCCGCGGGCGCCATCGGAATCCAGTCGGTCTTCGCACGCAACGACGCGCCACCCACGCTGAGCGTCGCGGCCGTGCTGTCATACCCAGTCGGCCCGAACGGCAGAAGCTGGAAGTACGAGCCGTTGTCTCCGGCTGGTGTGAGGCCGAGCCGGCGAAACTCACGCGCGATGTAGTCCGTTCCCTTCGCGTTTCCGACTTCACCGATCCTCCGACCACGCATCGAGTCATCGGCGAACTGGTACAGCCGCGTGCGGAGGTCATTCGCGGTGATCGCCGACGCCGTGGGTCGTGGTGCCCAGGTCGCCGGCCCCTCATCCTGCCAGACGACACCCCGTGGACGCGTCGGCGAGGGATCCGGCTGACCGGCAGCCTGCGCCCGAAGGGTGTGCGTGGCGAGCAGCGCGATCGCCGGCGCAAGCAAGTGAAGTCGGATCAGGGGCACGATGAGAGCCATGAGGTGAGTCAGGGCTGAGACGGATCCCGCCCCGGACCGCCCACGTGGGCGGCGGGTCTCAGCATGACGGCAAAAACTACGACACGGGAGCGATCGGCGTGATCACCTCCCTCTCGCTTTCGGTAGCTTTCGGGAAGTCCGCCCGGACCGGGCCCCCCTTCACCTGCTTCGTTCACGACGCATGTCCTTCGACTCTCTGCTCTATTCGGTGGCCGATCGTATCGCGACGATCACCGTCAACCGGCCTGACAAGCTCAACGCGCTGAGCGCGGCCGTCATCGGCGAACTCGGCGTCGCCATCGATCAGGCCATTGCCGATCCGGATGTGGGCGGCGTGATCCTCACCGGTGCCGGACGCGCGTTTGTCGCGGGCGCCGACATCACCGAACTGGCGGGCCAGACACCCCTCGGTGCCGTGGCGCGTGCGCGCCGCGGACAGGCCGTCTTCGAGAAATTCGAGCGCAGCCCCAAGCCGACGATCGCCGCAGTCAATGGTTTTGCACTCGGAGGCGGATGCGAACTGGCCATGTCGTGCCATCTGCGCATCGCCGGCGAGTTTGCGAAGTTCGGCCAGCCGGAAGTGAAGCTCGGGATCATCCCAGGGTACGGCGGAACGCAGCGATTGCCCAGACTCGTGGGCACCGGACGCGCGCTGCAGCTCCTCATGACGGCCGAGGTGATCGACGCCAACGAAGCCTATCGCATCGGGCTCGCCAACACGGTCGTGCCGAATGCCGAATTGCTGCCAGCCGCCACCGCGATGCTGACGCAGATGATGAGCAACGGCCCGCTTGCGCTTCGCGCCTGCATCGACGCAGTGATCCGCGGACAGGATCTGCCGTTGTCCGATGCACTGGCTTACGAAGCGGCGCATTTCGGCACGCTGTCCTCGACAACCGACATGCGTGAAGGCATGCAGGCGTTCCTCGACAAGCGTCCGCCTGTCTTCACCGGCGCGTGACTGCAGCAGCGGTGACGGAGGTCGTCGACGACGGCGCACTACACGCGGCGGCGGTGCGTGTGTCACGACTGACGCTCACCAGCTTCCGGAACTACCAGCGCGCGACGCTCGACCTGCCGGCCATCGGCCTCGCCCTGCTTGGTGACAATGGGCACGGCAAGACCAACCTGCTGGAAGCGATCTACTATCTGCAGCTGTTTCGAAGCGCGCGCGGTGCACGGGATCGCGATCTGGTGCGCTTCGGCGACACGGGCTTTCACATCGCTGCCGCCATCGATGGTTCTCCCCGCGGCGCGCTGCACGTTACAGCGGGGTTCGACGCGTCGGCGCTGAAGAAGAAGGTGACCATCGACGGTGTGGAAGTCACGCGACTCAGCGAGGCGATCGGTGCGGCACCGGCGGTGCTCTTTTCACCGGCGGATGTGGCGCTCGTGCGCGGCTCCCCGGCCGAACGACGTCGCTTCCTCGATGTCATGCTGGCGCTCAGTGACCGCACCTACCTGTTCGCACTGCAGCGCTACCGGCACGCGCTCGCGCAGCGCAACGCGGCACTCCGTGCACTGGGCGGACAAACGCGCGATGCGGAGTCGCTCGATTCCGTTGCGGCATTCGAACCAGCGCTGGCAGACGCCGGGGCGGCGATGCTGGTACGGCGCCACCGCTGGGCCAGTGACGCAGCGGAGGCGTACGCCGAGATCCTCGATGCGATCGGTGAGCGCACGAGCGTCGCGCTGTCGCTGAAGCGCGGCGGCGGCGCGCGCGTCAGCGAGGCGGACCTCGCCGAGTGGCTGAGCACCACTCTCGCCGCACAGCGGGTGCACGACGTGCGGCGTGGCACAACGCACTCAGGGCCGCACCGCGACGAAATGCAGCTCCTCCTGGATGGTCGCGACCTCCGCAGCTTTGGCAGCAACGGGCAGCAGCGCAGCGCCGCGATCGCGTTGCGGATGCTCGAAGCCCGCACGCTCCGGCAGGCGCTGGGTACCGCGCCGTTGCTCCTGCTCGACGATCCGTTCGCGGAACTCGATGCCGATCGGAGCGCGCGCATCCTGCAACTGCTGGGCAGTCGCGGGCTGGGGCAGGTCGTGCTCGCCGTGCCACGCAGCGAGGATATTCCGCGCGCGCTGACCGGCCTGCCGACGGTCCACGTCCGCGATGGAACGCTGAGGCCGGACGCGTGAGTGATTCCGCCCGCAGGAAACAGCCCGTGAGCATCGCCGACGTCATGGCGCAGGTGCTGGCACAGAAGGGGATGACCGAGCGCATCGCGCAGGTCGGTGCGATGGACGACTGGGCGACGGCGGTCGGGGCACAGATCGCGTCGGTCACCGAGCCACTTTCGGTGAGCGCGGACGGCGTGATGTGGGTTCGGGTGACCACGGCCGCCTGGATGAACGAACTCAGTTTGCTGGCGCCCACGCTGCTGGCCCGGCTGAACGCTGTGGCCGGCCGCGCGCCAGTGAAGCAGCTGCGCTTCCGGCTGGGACGGGGCTGAGGTCGGCCCGCGCCGGGCTGTGCCGAGGCGCGGGAATCACGGTCTGTCCGGCGGGGTGACGCCAGTGCGTCACCATCTGACGATCTGGGCGAGCCGCAGCGAATCGCCGATCAGTTGGCGCACGCGCTGGTTGCGGCCGCCAACGCTACACACTGATCGAATCGAAGATTCGCACGCGATCCCAGAAGGTGTGACACTCGGCGCGGAACTGGTCATGAACCGGGTCCACCTGGTACGCCTGTTCTGCCGCCGCATCCGCGAACAGCAGCACCAGGGCGTGCGTGTACGCACGATCGATCACCGGGCGGTCGGTGTCGGCAGGAATGCCGGAATAGCCGCTGTGAACACTCGCGAGTGTACAGAGGCGTGGAAGCCACGCAGCGAAACGCGCGCGATCGGCATCCGGGAGATCGGCGCGAAGTGAGAAGTACACGGCGTGAACAAGCATTGCGCGCTTCGACGGGTGTGGTAACTGCGCGGCGACGTCGGCCGCAGAATGCCCAAACGTAGCGCTTCAGGACCTGACGATGCCGGAACGCTGGTGTGGAGCGAGACGGGCCTGTGGTCCAGCTCGGCGTCGGCCCATTCCGTGGGACGCTCGCACGCGGATGCCTGGCTCCGTATCCTTCCCCTTCAGCCGATGCCGGTTGCCCGAGGCACGGCGGTGATCGCCGAGCAAAGACACGGTTGCCTCACCTCCACATGACACGAGGGGTTCACGCATGCTTGAAGGCTTCGCAAAGACACTGAAAGACATCCTGCCCGATGCAGCGGACGGCTTCGTCGACAAGGCGATGGGCGCGATCAACGATGCCGAGCACGGCGGGCTGGCCGGCGTGGTGGACAAGTTCCGGGCCAGCGGGCTTGGTGACACGGTCAATTCATGGATCGCCGCAGGCAAGAAGAATCTGCCGATCACGGCGGATCAGTTGAGGGCGGCGCTTGGCAACGAGCACGTCACGTCGCTGGCCAAGAAGATGGGGATCGACCCGGCGCATGCCGCCGACAAGCTGGCCGCGCTGCTGCCGGCCGCTGTTGATGCCGCGACACCGGACGGAACTCTGCCGCCGGCGAAGTAGTCGTCTCGAGTCGATACGGACGCCGGGCCTCGCATGATCTGCGGGGCCCGGCGTCGCGTTTGAGGCGTGCCGCGGCACGGACGTGCCGCCTCTGGCACCGAGCACAACCCACTCAGGATCTGTCGGCGGAAGGCGCCGCGGAGCAGCACGGGCCAGAATCGTCACGCCAGCACCGGCGCAGTGACGAGACAGCGACCATCCGGTCGCTGCGCTAGTGCGAAGACCCTAAGTGCCAATGCAGCAACACTTTACGCATTTCCTTCCGAGTTGCCTTTCGATCGAAAGATCAGTAGATTACACGAGCTTCCGACCACCATTCCATTCGGAATTTCTACGGTCGGCCGTCAGACCCGCAGCGAAGGGAGCAGCATGGCAGACGTGAACGGCAACCGTGGCGACTACGGTGGCGATGACATTCAAGTGCTCGAAGGGCTCGAGGCGGTGCGAAAGCGCCCTGGCATGTACATCGGATCCACCGGGTCCCGCGGCCTGCATCACCTCGTCTATGAGGTGGTCGACAACTCGATCGACGAAGCGATGGCGGGTCACGCCAATCGCGTCGATGTCACGATTCATCGGGATGACTCGATCACCGTGGTCGACAACGGGCGCGGCATTCCGGTCGACAATCACACGAAGATGGGCATCCCGGCTGTCGAAGTCGCGCTCACGGTGCTGCACGCCGGCGGCAAGTTCGACAAGAACAGCTACAAGGTGTCCGGCGGCTTGCATGGGGTCGGGGTGAGCTGCGTGAACGCGCTCTCCGAATCGCTGAAGGTGTGGGTCAAGCGCGACGGCAAGGAGCACTACATCGACTTCTCGCGCGGCAAGACGATCACCAAGCTGCGCCAGATGCGTGATGTCCCGAAGAAGGATTGCGGCACCACCGTCTGGTTCAAGCCGGATTCCGAGATCTTCACCGAGCTGCGCTACGACTACTCGATCCTCGCCAGCCGCATGCGCGAGCTCTCGTATCTCAACAAGGGCGTCACCATCGTCCTCACCGACGAGCGCGAGGACGAACAGAAGACGGACACCTTCCTCGCCATCAACGGCCTGCGCGAGATGGTGGAGTTCCTCAACAGTCAGCGCAAGGCATTGCACAGCGACGTGGTCTACATCGACACCGAGCGTGACGAGGTGGGCATCGAGCTTGCCATGCAGTACAACGACGGGTACGCGGATACGACCTTCTCGTTCGTGAACAACATCAACACGCACGAGGGCGGCACGCACCTGACGGGCTTCAAGAGCGCGCTGACGTCGGTGGTCAACCGCTACATCGAGCGGTCCAGCCTGTCGAAGAAGGACAAGGACGGCATCAAGCTCACGGGCGATGATGTGCGTGAGGGTCTCGCCTGCGTGCTCTCAGTGAAGGTGCGTGAACCACAGTTCGAGGGGCAGACGAAGACGAAACTCGGCAACCCGAGCGTCGAAGGCATCGTCCGCAGCATCGTGCAGGAGCATCTCGCGCAGTTCCTCGACGAGCACCCGAAGATCGGCAACATCATCATCGAGAAGGCCGTCAGTGCGGCGCGCGCACGCGAGGCGGCCCGCAAGGCGCGTGACCTCACGCGAAAGAAGAACGCGCTCGACATCGGCAACCTGCCGGGCAAGCTCGCCGACTGCTCGCTTTCCGAACCGTCACTGTGCGAGCTCTACCTGGTCGAGGGTGACTCGGCCGGCGGCTCCGCCAAGCAGGGCCGCGAACGGCAGAACCAGGCGATTCTGCCGCTCCGGGGCAAGATCATCAACGTCGAGAAAGCACGCATCGACAAGGTGCTCAGCAACGAGGAAATCCGCACGATCATCACGGCCCTCGGCTGCGGCATCAAGGATGAATTCGACCTTGGCAAGACGCGCTATCACAAGATCATCATCATGACGGACGCCGACGTCGACGGCGCACACATCCGGACGCTGCTGCTCACATTCTTCTTCCGGCAGATGCCGGAACTGATCGATGCCGGCTACATCTACATCGCGCAGCCGCCACTCTATCGGGTGGCGCGAGGCAAGGAAGAGTTCTATGCGTACGATGAGCACGAGCGCGAGACCTACACCGAGCGCCTGAGCGGTGGTGACGCGCGAAAGAACGTCTACGTGCAGCGGTACAAGGGCCTCGGCGAGATGAATCCCGAGCAGCTCTGGTCAACGACCATGGATCCGGAGCGCCGGACAATCCTGCGTGTGGGCATGGAAGACGCGGTGATGGCGGACCAGATCTTCCAGACGCTCATGGGCGATGCCGTGGAACCACGCCGCGAATTCATCGAAGCCAACGCGCGGTTCGTGACGGCGCTCGACGTCTGACCTGAACCGGACCGTAGGTTACGCAGGGGCCGTCACAGTGCATCGTGACGGCCCCTGCGTTTCGTTGCGGCACGACGCGCTGACGAGTGAGGAGGAAATCCGCTCAGGGCTTTTCGTACGGGACCTGTCCCGGACCGCGAATCGGCACACGCCCATAGCCGCCGCGGCGCGCGTAGACACGGACATAGTCCACCACCATCTCGGCGGGGAACGGCGTCGTGGCGTCCGGGTTGCCAAGGAAGTTGCCGCCGACGGCGAGGTTCATCACCAGATAGAACGGCTTGTCGAACGGCGCAGGCCACGGGGCGACCTGTGATGAGTCAGCCGGCGCGGCGGCCGCTCCTCCAAGCCGTGGTGCGCTGCTCCACCAGAACGATTGCTCCTGCGTCACTACGCCGTCCACCTCCCAGCGAATACGACCTGGTTCCCATTCCACTGCATAGCGGTGGAACGCCGCAATCGTGCCACCTCCCGGCAGCACATAGTCCTGGCCGGTGAAGACGTTCTTCGGAAAGCGTCCGCCGTAGTGCAGCGTGCCAAGCACAGTCGATGGGGTCTGCCCACGAGCCTCCATCACGTCGATCTCACCCGATGCCGCCCATGTTCCGTAGGCTTCGTCCTGGGGGAGCATCCAGAGCGCCGGCCAGAGTCCCCTGCCGAGCGGCAGCCTGGCCCGGAATTCGAATCGACCGTACCGCGGCGCAAACAATGCCCGCCCATCGGCGCGGCGCGTCTTCAGCCTCGCGGACGTGTAGGGGCACGCAGATTCCATCTGGCGTACCGCGCGGATGTGCAGTGCACCATCGTGAACGGACGCATTGTCCGAGTTGCGCGTGTAGCACTGCAATTCGTTGTTGCCCCACCCGCTGACGTACACACGCCCGCTGTCACCGTAGAATCCGTTCCCGAGATCGAAACCCCATTTCGTCGTGTCAACGCTGGTGCCGCCGAATTCGTCACGCCAGACGAGCTTCCACGTGGGCCGTTGCGCGTGTGCGTTGCATGCGGCAAGCACCGCGATGAGGGCACTCAGTCCAACGCGTGCAGTGCCGCGGAGGAGTGCGGACGGTGCAGACGACACGATGGCTCTTCGGTGACGGGAAGACGACTACGGAGCCCAGCGCTGATTCGATGTGTCGAGATCGGGGCGCGTATGTGCCGGATCGAGGACGATCGAACTCACACCTCGGGCTCCTGCGATGCGAATCACCTGCACGGGGTCCTGCCTGAACGCCGTGGCAGGAATCAGGATGGTCTCGGTGCGGCCACCGTCACGCGTCACGACCACCGGGACAGAGAGTCGAGCCCCGCCAGCCACTCTGACACGGACGGTCAGCGTGTCACGCTGCCGAAGCACATCGTCGATTCGCGCATCAAAGTGCCCCGTTCCTGCGACCCAGTCGCGAACGAATGCGTCGCGCTCGTCTCCGGCGGCCGCAAAGACAATGCGCGTGAAGTCAGCAGGGTACGGGTGGCGACCAGTCCACGCACGACCATAGCGCCGGAGCCCGTCCACCAGTGCGCTGTCGCCGTATTCCGCGGCGAACGCACGGAAGACGACGACCAGTTTGTCATAGCTGGCAGCCGTGTACGTCAAGCCGCCCTGATAGTGGTCCGCGTGCGTCAGCATCGACTCCTCGGCACGCATGCCAACAAGCATGCGGTACGTGTCCGGAAGGCCATCGGTGTCATCATCGCGTCCGGTGCTCGTGCGCAACAGCACGCGCTCGAGCCAGCTGGCGACCCCCTCATCCATCCACGCAAATCGACGCTCGTCGCTGCCAACCTGCATGGGCGCCCACATGTGTCCGACTTCGTGAGCAACTGTCGACAGCAAGGCACGCGTGTCGTTTCCGACCGAGACTGCGGTCAGCATCGGATACTCCATGCCACCGTCCACGATGCCTTCCACCAGTGTCATCTGCGGCCACGGGTATGGCCAGAGCAGTCGCGAGAAGTGTTCGATGCTCTGCCGACCGTAGTCGGCTGCCCGACGCCAGGTGCGCTCGGATGCCGGGTAGAATGCGTGAATCATCACGGTATCGGGAGCTGCGCCCGTCGCGCGCTCCACCAGCGCAGCCATGGCGTCCCATACCACCTCTCTCGATACGTAGAATGCGAAGTCACGCACACCTGTGGCGGCGAAATTCCACATCAGCGATGCGCGCGGCAACGTCGCGCCGCCGGCGCGGCGCAGACTGTCGCTCACGATCGTGACGGCCGCAAAGCTACGCTCGGCCTTCCTGAGACGATCGCGCACGGTGGGAGTCAGAACGGCACCAGGGTTCTGCAATGTCCCGGTGGCGGCCACGAGATAGCCGCCGGGCAGCGTGATGCGCACGTCATACTCCGCCGCGTCCATGTAGAACTCGCCCGTGGCGAGATACGGATCGCGCTGCCAGCCAGCCACGTCGTCATACACGGCGAACTGTGGATACCAGTACGCGATCATGCTGACGCGGCCGTCCGTTCCCATCCGTGGTGCGTCATCGGTCGGGACCGTGAAGCGCCACGCCGCACGCAGGTCGAGCGAATCACCGGGCACGAGCGGTGCCGGGAGCGCCAGCCACGCCACGGTGTGGTCAACCGTCAGCGCGGACGACACGGGCGCACTTCCTCTCGCGTCGCAGCGGGCTGCGACTGGAGCGCCGGTGAGGCGCGCCACGCACAGTGTGTCGAGTGTCATGCCACCCGTGTGCGGCACGGTCTCATCGTGCGGGGCGCCGGTGCGGAAGAGGTTCTGCGCCAGCATCACCCCCACCGCGTTCAGCGTGTCGGGGGACCGATTCCTGTAGCGGAGCGTGCCCTGGCCTCGCACCGTGCGAGCGGCTGGATCGACCGTGGCGGCGAGCTCGTATCTCGCGGACTGGACCCAGTGACCCGGACCGGGAAGCCCCTCAGTGGTCCGTGTACCGCGCAGGACAGCCGCCGACCAGAGCGAGTCGGCATGCCGGACAACGAAGCGACCATCAAGAACGGCTCGCGTCGCTTGCGCGTGCAGGGCTGAGGACACCGCCCACGCGCCAGCGACCGTCAGCCAGCGCGCTCTGCGATGCACTTACCGCTTCTGATGCTTCGCGCCGTTCCAGAGCTGCCGGAAGAACGTGAGTCCGATCGCGACGATGGCTGCGAAGATCACGCCGACGGAAAGCCGGGAGATATTCGAGGAGCCGACATCGAGGCCAGCCGTCGTTGGCGTCACCGGCGTCATGACACCGAAGAACCAGAGGGCGTAGAACGCTGCTGCGAGTACGGCGAGACCGAGAAACGCGAAGGCCTGAAGCTTGAGCATGAGATCGGCGGTGAGGGCGTCCGGAGCAGAGCGCGCCACGAAGTCCGGCGGGCCCTGCCAAAGATCGCCAGCATAGTGGTCGGCGGGCTAGTGGGCGACCAGCTCGGTGCCCGTGGCGGTGACGCGATGGCTGACCCAGGGGAGCAGGTGGGTCGGTGCGTCGTCACCGAGGAGAACGATGGCGCGAATCCGGGCAACCGCCACATCGAGTGACGCCGAGGTCGCCGCGTGCACGGTCGCGATTATCTCGCCAGCGCGAACGGCATCCCCCACGCGAACATGGAACACGACGCCCACGGCGGGATCGACGGTATCCTCTTTCGTGAGCCGGCCTCCGCCGAGGGCGATGATGGCGTGCCCGACCGGTCGCGGCGCGATGGATTGTACGATGCCTCCCCGCTCTGCCGTCACCTCGGCGACGCATGGCGCCTGTGGCAGCCGCGCGGGATCGTCAATCGCCAGGACATCGCCCCCCTGCGCGCTGACGATCTGGCGGAACTTCTCGAGTGCCGATCCGGAGGTGATCGCGGCGCGCAAGATCGTGGCGGCCTCGCTGACGATGAGTTCCGGGCGCGCAAGCCGAAGCATTTCCACCGCCAGCGCCTCGGTCACGATCCAGAGATCCTCCGGGCCGCCACCGCGCAACACGTCCAGACACTCGCGGACCTCGAGCGCGTTGCCGCACGCGTTGCCAAGGGGGCGGTCCATCGCTGTGAGCAACGTCACCACCGGCACGCCGGCGGCCGCACCGAGTGCGATCATCGTGCGCGCGAGTTCCAGCCCGCGCTCGAGGTCCGGCAGAAACGCACCACTCCCGCGTTTCACATCGAGCACGAGGCCCGTGAGCCCCTCCGCGAGCTTCTTGCTCATGATGCTCGCTGCGATCAATTGCACACATTCCACCGTCGCCGTGGCATCGCGCAGCGCGTAGAGTCGACGATCCGCGGGTTCCCGACCGCGATCCCCAGCGACGGAAAGTACGACTCGGAGACGTTGGGCCGCGACGCGCTCGCGTTGATCGCCGCGCTGGGTGAAGAGCGAGCCATCCTCGTCGGTCACGACTGGGGCGCCAGCGCGACGTATGCCGCAGCTGGCCTCGAGCCCGATCGCTTGCGACTCATCGTGACGATCGCGATCCCGCACCCGGCCACGATGGCTCCGACGCCGAAGCTGCTCTGGACGGTGCGGCACTTCTTCATGTTGAACCTGCCGGGTGCGGC
>JANMNM010000017.1:0-7313 GCA_031373905.1 Gemmatimonadaceae bacterium
GCAGATGCAGGAGGCGGCGCGCGATCCGCAGGCGATGCAGCAGGGCGCACAGCGCGCGTCGCAATCGATGCAGCAGGCGGCCGACCAGCTTGCCCAGGCACGTCAGGAGCAGGTGAACGACTGGAAGCGCGAGACGACGTCGGAGCTCGACCAGTCGATTCAGGAGATGACGCAGCTCAGCCAGCAGGAACGGCAGATGGCCAACGCGGCGCAGCAACAGGCGCAGCAGAACGCGCAGGGGCAGCAGAACCAGCAGTCGGCACAGCAGATGGCCGCCGAACAGGCGACGGTACAGAACGGCGTGCAGCAGGCGGCGCAGCGGCTCCAGGAGGCAGCGCGTCGGTCGCAGCACGTCAGCCAGGGGTCGCAGCGAGCGATGCAGGAAGCGTTGCAGCGCTCGCAGGAGGCCACGCAACAGGCGCAGAAGGGGGCAGGGCAGCCTGGAGGCAGTCAACAGCAGAATTCGGAGTCAGCGGCAGCCGCCATGCGCGACGCGGCAGCCGCAATGGAGCGCGCCGCATCGAGCCTCGTGCGCGATCGTGAGCGCGCGGGCCGCGCCAGGTCCGCGTCCGGCCTTCCGGAGATGATGGAGGAGATGCAGCAGCTCGCGCGCCAGCAGCAGCAGGTGAACGGCCAGGCGCAGGGCATGTCGATGATGCCCGGTGGCGAAACCGGGTCACAGGCGCAGCAGATGGCGCAACAGATTGCGCGACGCCAGCGGCAGATCGCGCAGCGACTGGATGATGTCGGCAGTGGCGATCCGAGCGGGCGTGCGGAGGCGCTGGCCAAGGAAGCGAAGCGGCTTGCCGAAGCGATGGAACGGGCCGCGAGTGATCCGGAGACGGCGGCGCGGCGCGAGCAATTCCTCCAACGGCTTCTCGACGCGGGGCGGACGCTGCGGCGTGAGGATGAAGACAAGCAGGGGCCGCGCGAGTCCAAGCCTGGCATTGGTACGACGGCGTTCGCGCCTCCAGCGATTCCCGCAGTCGGAGCACCGGCGTCGCGCGTCGCGCCACCGTCGTGGGAGGAGCTTCGCGGGCTGCGCGAAGACGAGCGACGCGCGGTGCTGCAGTACTTCGAACGACTGAACCGATCGGGGTCGAAGCCGTGATGCGTTCTGGTCTTCGTTGTGCTCCGGTGCTCGTTGCGTGCATGCAGGTCACCCTCACGATCGCCGCGCCGCTTCGCGCGCAGGAGATGGGAACGAGCAGCACCGACAGCCTGGTGCTGCGCGCGCTCGATCTGGAGGACACGAAACCGCGTGACGCAGCGGTGCTGTATCGTCGGGCGTTCGCCGGGAGCGCGTTGGTGCCCGCGCTGCTTGGACTCGAGCGTGTGTACACGACGCTCGGCATGGTTGATTCGCTGCTCCCGCTCGTGGCGAGCGCGATCCGGACGGAGCCACGCAGCAGCGTCGTGCGCTCGGTGCAGTTCCGCACGCTGACGGTGTTGCAGCGTGACGAGGAGCTGCTGCGTGCGTTTCGCGATTGGGTCCGTGCGGCGCCTGGTGAGGCGGCACCATTCAAGGAGTATGCGCGGGTGCTGCTGGAGGCCGGGCGATCCGATGCTGCGGACTCGGTGCTCACGGGTGCGTCGCGCATGGTGCGCGATCCTCGCGATTTCAGTGCCGAGCTGGCGCAGGTCGCGACGGCCAAGCGGATGTGGCATGAAGGGGCCCGGCGCTGGCGCGAGACGATGGTGCAGACGCCGCAGCTGTATCAGGCGGCCGTGTTTGCACTTGGCATCGCCACCGGTGCCGGCCGTGATTCCATCCGCACCGTGCTGCGCGCCGATCCCGTCTGGCTGCCGGCGCGACGTGCGCTGGCGTCGCTCGAGCTGATCTGGTCGCAGCCGCGGCAGGCGTGGCTGGCGTTCGACGGGATCAAGGTGGATGCGGAAGCCGTCGCGGCATGGAAGGAGTTTGCCGAAGACGCGGATGCGCGGACGATGCCGGTGGCATCTCGTGAGGCGTGGGCTGCGCTGTACCGCAAGACGGGCGATCCGGCCAACGCACTGCGCGCGGCAGACGCGGCGCTCCTCAGCGGCGAGGCAGGGCAGGCCCTTGCGCTGGCCGCGGCGGCGCAGAAGACCCTCACGTCGCAACTCGCGCTCCGTGACGCCGTTCCAGTCCGATTGCGCGCGATGGCGGCGCTTGGCAACGCCGCCGATGCGCTCGCGCTGGTGGACTCGGTGCGGCCGAGGGTGGTGCCATTGCAGCTGCAGATGCTCGAGCGCGAACTGATGTGGGCGTGGCTGCGCGTTGGAGACGCCGTGCGGGCGCGGCCGCTCGTGGCGCGCCTCGACGAAGACGAAGCAACCGCGCTGCTTGCCGTGTACGACGGGGATCTAGAGAAGGCGCGGACCTCGTTGCGGAACGCCGACGCCTCGAACGTGTTGCTGCTGGCATCGCGGACGCTGCTCTCGCGCACGACCATTCCGATGTCGCAGGCGCTTGGCGCGGCGTTCACGGCGCTTGCACGGAGAGACACGGCGACGGCGGTGACGCAGCTGCTGAGCACGGCCGCGGACGTCGGCGACGCGGCGCCGCTGGTGCTGGCGATGGCCGCACGATTGCTGACCGCGCAGAACAACTATGCGCGCGCGGTTCCGTTGTGGACACGCATCGTCACCGACTACAGCACGAGTCCCGAGGCGCCGGAAGGTGACCTCGAGTGGGCGCGCGCTGCCATTCGTGTCCGCGACGGCGGCACGGCCATTGCCCGACTGGAGCATCTTCTGCTGACGTATCCGACCAGTGCACTTGCGCCGCAGGCGCGCCGCGAACTCGACGTCGCACGCCGCCTGACGGGCACGTCATGAGATTCCACCAGCTGCTGCGACGCCTGGCCCTGTTATCCGTGCTTGGCGCGCCAGCGCTCCGGTCACAACATCTGCTGGTGCCCATGGATGACGATCAGCGCAATCATCTCAAGGCGTACGGTCTGACGTATTCGGCGTTGCAGCGCACTGAGCGCGCGGAATGGCTCCTCAACTACCGCGGTGGTGCGTTCCTGCTGCTGGACACGCCGGCAACGCGTCGCCGCGCGGGTCTGGATGGGGTGACCGTGACACCGCTCAGCGAGGCATCGCTGGCCGCCATCCGGACTGACATGGCGGGTGGCAACTATGATGCCGTGCCGCTGGAACGCGCGCCGAAAGTTGCGATCTACTCGCCACCGAACTCGAATCCGTGGGACGATGCCGTGACGATCGCGCTCGACTACGCGGGGATTCCGTACACCAAGGTGTGGGACCCGGAAGTCGTCGCGGGTGACCTGTCGAAGTACGAGTGGTTGCACCTGCACCATGAGGACTTCACGGGCCAATACAACAAGTTCTACATCTCCTACCGCGGCAGCCCCTGGTTCATCAACCAGGTCAATCGCACGGTGGCGCAGGCACGCCAGCTGGGATTCAGCAACGTGCCGGCGCTGAAGAAGGCGGTGGCGGAGAAGATGCGCCTGTACGTCGAGAACGGCGGCTTCCTGTTCGCGATGTGCGGCGCAACCGAAACGCTCGAGCTGGCAATTGCAGGACAGAACGTGGACATCGCGAGCAGTTTCTCCGATGGCACACCGATGGACGCCGATGCGGACCAGAAGATGGACTGGACACGCGCCTTCGCGGTGCAGAATGCACACATCGAACCGAGTCCGCTGATCAACAGCATGAGTGACATCGACGGGCATCAGGTCAACGTGCCCGGTCGGCGGCGCCCGCTCGGCACGTTCAGCCTGTTCGCCTTCTCCGCCAAGCTGGATCCCGTCCCGACCATGCTCACGCAGGACCACCGCAGCGTGCTGCAGGACTACTACGGCGTGACGACGAGCTTCACGAAATCGACGCTCAAGCCGGCCACGCGCGTGCTGGCGTACGAGGATGGGATGCCGCTGGCGAAGTACATCCACGGCAGCTACGGCAAGGGGGCGTGGACGTATCTCGGCGGGCACGATCCGGAGGACCCGCAGCACGAGGTGGGCGCGCCGCCAACGGACCTCTCGCTGCATCCATCATCACCGGGATACCGGCTCATCCTCAACAACGTGCTGTTTCCCGCCGCGCAGAAGAAGCCGCGGAAGACGTGAGCCTGCCTGCGTTGCCGTCGCTGGACCCACATGCACTGCTGCCGCATCGGTTTCCATTCCTCCTCGTCGATTCCATCCGCGTCGTGGAACCGGGTCGGATCGTCATGGGCACGAAGGCGGTCACGGGTGCTGAGTCGTCACTCATCGGTCCTGGCGCGACCGGTGGTGTGCACGCCATGCCGCACCTGCTGATCGTCGAAGCGCTGGCACAGTTGTCGGCGGCAATTCTCGTCGCCCTGCTGGATGGCAAGGAGGGCGCTGTCGGCTATTTCATCGGGATTGATCGCGTGCGCTTCCGTTCGGAGGCGATGCCCGGCGATGTGCTCGATCTGCGTGTCGAGCTGCTGCAATTCCGCAGGGGATTCTGCCGCAGTCGTGCCGAGGCACGGGTTGGCAGCGAATCAGTTGTCCGGGCGGAGCTGACGACAATACTTCGCCCGTAGCAAATCGACGCCCCAGCAAAAGGCAGGCGGAGTAGATTGCAGCATGACGCGTCGCGCGAAGTCAGCCAAGGGTGACGAGACACCGCCGGATTTCCGCATCGTCACGGCTGCGGCCGCCGCGATGCGTGTGGCGATCCGGCTGGCGGGAGGGCGCGAAGTCTGCTTCGTGTGCGCGCTGAATCCCGACGGACAGCTGGTGTCCGCCCGTGCCATTGCACGCGGTACCGCCGGTCAGGTCCTGGCGTTGCCCGGTGTGGCCCAGCGTGGGGAGATGCTGGTACACAATCACCCCACGGGATGGCTGGAGCCGAGTGACGCCGATCTGAACATCGCGGCGCGTCTGCACGATGACGGGATCGGTTTCGGCATCATCGACAACGACGTCACGGACCTGTACGTCGTGACGGAGGTGCCGCGCGTGGTGCCGGTCGTGATCGTGCCGGCATCGGCCATCGCGGACGACTTCGGGCCTGCCGGTCCGCTTGCGCGTGGCTTTGAGGCGTACGAAACGCGCGACGGTCAGCGTGACATGGCGACAACCGTCGCTCGCCTCTACGCCGATGGCGGCGTGGCGCTGCTCGAGGCAGGCACCGGCGTCGGGAAGTCGATGGCGTATCTCGTACCGGCGCTGCGGTGGGCGGCCGTGAACAAGGAGCGCACGGTCGTCAGCACCAACACCATCACGCTGCAGGAGCAATTGGTCGGCAAGGATCTGCCATTGCTGGCCGACCTGCTCAGTGATCAGCCGGTGCGATTTGCGTTGCTGAAGGGGTGGCGCAACTACCTCTGCCTGTCGCGGCTGGCGCAAGCCGAAGCGGGCAGCGCATCGCTGTTCGAGGCGCCGCAGCGCGACGAGCTCGCGCTGCTCTCGGCGTGGGCGCGGACAACCAAGGATGGATCGCTGAGCGATCTCGCCACGCCGCCGCGACCGGACGTGTGGGACGAGGTCGCGGCGGAGCCCGATCTGTGCACGCGACTGAAGTGTCCGAATTTCGATGCATGCTTCGTGTTCCACGCCCGACGCGTTGCAGCCAACGCCGACGTCGTCGTCGTCAACCACTCGTTGCTGCTGGCCGACATCGCGGTGCGGCGTGTGTCACAGAACTGGGCGGAGGCCGCGGTGCTTCCGGCCTACTCGCACCTGGTGGTGGACGAGGGACACCATCTGGAAGACGCGGCCGCCAGTCATCTCGGGAGCAGCGTGTCGAATCGCGCGGTGTCGAAACTGCTGAATCGGCTCGAACGTCGCGGCGGCCGCGAGGCCAAGGGGTTGCTGCCCACGCTGGAAACGCGGCTCATGGCGCGCGGTGACCTGCTCAGCGTGGCAAGCCTCGATCTGCTGCGTGCGCGCCTTCGCCCAGCCGTCGACACGGCTCGCAATGATGCGGCGCAGCTCTTCGATCGTATCGCCAACTGGCTGCATGACCACAAGGCGGCGACGTTGCGCATCACGTCCGACCTGCACGGCGAGGCGGTGTGGCGCGATGGCCTGCAGGCGGCGCTGAAGAATCTCGTCGCGGCACTCGAGATGATCGGCGAGCACCTGCGATTGATCCGGGAACGCCTCGAGACCGAAGACGAACGCGATGAAGGGTTGCTGTCATTGCTGCAGGAATTGCGCGGCGTGGGTATGCGAACGTTGCGGCAGCTGGACGCACTGCAGCAGACGCTCGATCCACCGGATGGTGCACCGGGTTTCGTCCGCTGGGCGGAGCTGCGCGGCCGCAGCGATGGTGCGACGGCGCGAGGCAACGCCGCGCCCACCGTGCTGCTGTACAGTGTACCGCTCGATCTCGCCCCGATTCTTCGCGACGACCTGTTCGGAAGGCTGAGCAGCACCGTGGTGACGAGTGCGACGCTCACCGCCGACGCGGACTTCGGGTTCCTGCTGAACCGCCTTGGTCTGGCGGACGCCGACGCGAATGTCGAGACGGCACAGTTTCCGTCCCCGTTCGACTACGTCACCAATGCACTGCTGGTCGTGCCACGTGACACGCCGGCGCCGAACGTCGATCCGGCTGGACATCAGCGGGCGGTCATTTCCCACGTGCTCGACGTCGCTGAGGCCAGCGACGGCGGCTTGTTCGTCCTCGCGACCAGCCACCGCGACGTGCGCGCACTGGCATCCGCACTCCGCAGCGCGTGCACCGAGAATGGCTGGCCGCTGCTGGTGCATGGCGAGGACGGGCGCGACACGCAGCTGAAACGGTTCCGGCAGTCGGGCCGCGCGATACTGGTTGGCACCGCGACGTTCTGGGAAGGGGTCGATGTGCCCGGGCACGCGCTGCGCGGCCTGATCATAGCCAAGCTTCCGTTCCGGGTGCCAACGGAGCCGATGGTCGCGGCACAGTGCGAAGCCATCGATGCCCGCGGTGGTGACCCGTTCATGGAGTACATGCTTCCGCACGCGACGCTGCGGCTGAAGCAGGGCGTGGGTCGATTGATCCGAACCGCGACGGATCGAGGCGTGATCGTGCTCGACGACGTGCGCGTCGTGACCAAGCGGTACGGGCGGGACCTGCTGGACGCATTGCCACCCGCCCGTCGTGTGCTCACGCCATGGGACGAGGCGGAGCGACAGATTGTCGCCTTCTACGCACGTCATCCTGCGGCACTCTCCACCACCTGACCCGGCATGCCATGACAGAGCGCCCCGGCAAGATCGTCTGCGTTGGACGCAACTACAGCGAACATGCGAAGGAACTCGGAAACGCGGTGCCGAGTCAGCCCCTGCTGTTCCTCAAGCCGCCGAGCGCGGTGATCCGCAACGGCGAGGCGATCGTCT
>JANMNM010000018.1:0-29520 GCA_031373905.1 Gemmatimonadaceae bacterium
CGCCGGTCTGGTGTTGCCACCCGTTGCGGCCAGCATTGGATTCGCCGGAAGATGCTCCGGCTAGGACCTGGGATTGGATCCGAAGATCGACCCGATAACGAAATCGAGCGTGCTTCGCATTCGTGCCGCAGACACCGTGACAAGAACGACAGCAGCAGCAACAGCAGCAGCAACAGCAGCAGCAACAGCAGCAGCAACAGCAGCAGCAACAGCAGCAGCAACAGCAGCAGCAACAGCAGCAGCAACAGCAGCAGCAACAGCAGCGGCAACAGCAGCGGCAACAGCAGCGGCAACAGCAGCGGCAACAGCAGCGGCAACAGCAGCGGCAACAGCAGCGACAACAGCAGCGACAACAGCAGCGACAACAGCAACAGCCGTATCGCGCTTACGCGCCCGCGAGCGGCTCTGGCGCATCGCGCATGACCGCCCACAGGAAGCCCACGAGTTCGCGTGCGACCGCCACAACGGCCACTTTCGGTGGTCGCGCGGCACTCAATCGGCGGTAGACCGTGTGCGCACGGTGCTGCGCCTTCCACGCGTGCGCAATCACGCGCGGATCCTGACTCTGCTGCCGCCGTTTCAGCGCGACACCGACCTTCGGCGCGAACCGATAGCTCCACGCGGCCTGGACGAGCACGTGCCGCACGTGACTGTTCCCCGATTTCGTGATCGACCCACGTCGCTGGCGATCCCCACTCGAATGCTCGCGTGGGACGAGGCCGAAGTACGCCATCAACTCGCGCGCCGACCCGAAGCGCCGCCAATCCGCGAGCTCGGTGGCCAACACCATCGCGCCGTGCGTGTCGAGGCCGCGGAAGCATCGCAACCGCGCGACCTTCGGCGGCAACGCCGGCGTCAGCGCGAGCGCCGCGATCTGGCGATCCAGTTCATCGCGCCGACTCAGTTTGTACTCGAGCAACGCGAGGTGTTCGCCGAAGACGATGCGAGCTTCCGCCGCCAGCGACGACTCGGCACGCGCCAGGCGGCGCAACCACTCGTACTGCGGCTGCCGCCACGCCGTGCCCTCGCGATACACGAGCCCACGTCGCGCGAGGAATTTGAGCACGTAATGCCGCGACTTCAGAATCTCGCGCTGAAACGTCGACCGGCACCGCACGAGATCGCGCACGCGCTCCTCGGCCTCCGTCGGGATGTGCACGGCGGTGAGTTCGCCCGCACGGAAGAGGCGCGCGAGCTGCGACGCGTCGTATTTGTCGTGCTTCCGCTGGACGCCCGGCTTGGTCGGGATCAGCGACGGCGCGATCACGGTACAGGTGATGCCCCACGCGGCCAGCTCGCGCTGCAGCACATAGCCGGCGCCCGAGGCCGCATAGCACGCGCGCAGGCTGGCCACGGGGCCGAGCTTCTCAAGGTAGCGGTGGAGCTTCTTCAGGTCATACGCGAGCATGTCGACGCGGGTCGGCGCGGCTGCATCACTCGGGAGCACGGCGATAGTCACCGACTCCTTGTGCACATCGAGTCCGAGGAAGATTGTTGAGGGAGCTGGCTCGGACCGCACGACCGTTCGGGCTGACACTGACATGGGTTGGTCCTCCGAAGGGGGCGACACGCACGACCGTCGCCGGCGGCTCTGGTTCCTGCAGGTAGCACTCTGGAGCTAACCCACGTGAAACCGGGGGGCCAGCCCAGTCATATCTTCTATACCGGCCACGTGAGTGAGTCGGTTGCGCGAGCTCCGACATGACCTCGGATCTCCCGACTGTGATGGATTAGCTCCGCGCGTAAGCTCACCACGTTGAGTGCAAGGAGGGCATGACATGCGCCAGCGCTATTCACTCGAAATTGCGTTTCTCTTCATCGTGATCGCGGTGAGTCTGATCGGATTCTCGAGCCTCGTGCGCGGCGAGCAAGTCGCACTTACCGGGTATCACGTGTTGCACATCATCACGAGCCTCGCGTGGCTGCTGTTGCTGTTGGGGCAACTCGTTCTGATCCGACGGCACCGTTTTGATCGCCATCGCGCGATCGGGAAGTCCATCATGGTCGCGGGTCCGACTGTGACCGCGAGTGTGAGCCTCCTCAGCGTACATTCCGCAGCCCGAGAGGCCGCAGCGGGCACGGTGGACGATCTCGTGGTGCAGAACGTGACGTTCACGTTGGAGTTGGCGCTGCTCGTGCTGCTGGCATTCGTACTCCGGCGCAATCGGCCCGTCCACGGTTCTCTACTTATGAGCACGGCGTTGATGTTCCTCGTGATCGCCCTGTTCTTCACGTTCATCAGCTATGTCCCTGGATACCGGATCGAAGGGCCCGAAACTTTCGATCGGTTTGCCAAGTCTGGGCAGACGAGCGCGCTCATCGGCAGTCTGGTCGGACCGCTGTTCTTTCTCAGGAACGTTCGCACGGGGTGGCCGTGGATCCTTGTTAGTATGTTCTTTCTGCTGAACGGCTACCTGCAGATGGTCGTCGACCGGAGTGGCCGTACGCAGCCTCTGACGGTTCTTGTCGGCTCCATTGGCGAGGTGCCTGCCTTTGGTCTGGGGCTGACGGTATTCGTGGGACTGCTCTGGATGGCGTGGAAGAGGGTGCCGACCCAGCGACGAGCTGAGCGCGAGGCGGTATAACATTGCTTGCTGCAGACGGGCGCTTTCGGAAGCGCGCTGCGCGCGCATCTTGTTTGATCGCCCGCTGCAGAAGCTGGCGTCAGACGGTTCGTTCACGTTCGATCAGAAGGTGATTGAAGGTGCCAGATCCACACTGGTCGACAATAGCGAAGGACCTCGTGACCGCCGCGGGCTTGCTCATCGGAGGCAGTTGGGCCGCGTGGAAATGGGGGTACGGCGAAACTCTCCGGAAGCGTCGTGAGATGGCCTCTCCCGATGGCACGCTCACCGCCACAGCCGTGCAGCTCGAAAACGGGACCACGGCTATCACGCTGCACGCACTCTGGCGTAATCGTGGCCCATTGCCTATCGAACTGTGTCCTGAACATTCGGCCGTGGAGGCGTTCAAGATCGATCGAGCGGTGCCCCTTGGCGGCTTAGCGCTTCAGCCAGGACCATACGTGGTCGTAGTCGCTGTTTCCAGGCCCAGATGGAACATGTACATCATGGAACCAACCACCGACTCAGTGATGCACGAGCATTTTGTTCTAGATGACGATTTCGTGTATGGGTTCAGATGGACTATCTGCTTGACACCAGGCTCGATCCCTGGGAAGCACGGAGACTCACATCTCGTATGCACACGTGAGCTAATCTGGCGCAACGCGAGCGCCCCGCTGCTAGCCAATCAACCGTCTAACAGAGGCAAGGAGCCGACGCGCTGTAGCGCGCGGCTCATGCCCAGCGTTAGGCGTCGCCAACGTCACGGTCCACGGCTCTACCGAGTCTCACTTTCTCGGGTACCTCCCATGTCGACCTCACCCTCGATGGACCCGGTTCCGAACGTGCTTTCCGAGCGGACGGCTGCCCAGCTGCTCGCGCGCGCGAGCGAGTTGGATCACGTCCGCGGCGCCGGAGTTACGGTGGCCGACTTGCGCGTCGCGGCGACCGAGGCGGGGATTGCTGTCCCGGCATTCGATGCCGCCCTTGCCGAAGTACAGCGTCAGCTTCCGGTACACGCGGGGCGTATACCTGGCGGCCGGATAGTGACCGCGGCCGCCGTAGTCGCCGTACTTGTAGGGGCGGCGACGCTCGCCGTCATGGCGCGCGGGGCGCCGAGTGGTCCCGCGTCGGTCGCGACGGCCCCATTCCGTGACGAAGCGATTGTGCTGCACTGTCTCACGCCCGCGGAGGCGGCTGAGATAATTCGCCCGCTACTCACGTTGCCGGCAAATCTAGTCCTCGTGCGCCCCACGGAAGCGTCACGCGTGTTGACCCTCCGCGCCACCGCAAAGCAACTGTCGCAAGTGAAGGAGCGGCTCGCGCCGTACGAAGTCGGGGGCTCGCCGACCTGCACGACGCGCTCTGCGCGCTAATACGCACCACTGCGCGGAGGGTGCAAGCCCGCTGGCGCCAATCCTATTCATTGCTGTAAGAACGCTCCCATCTACGAAGTTGTCGTGGGTCAGTTCCAGATCGTTCACGGTCGTTCCGCGCGATTGTCGAGGAGTGTGGCAACATTCACTCCTGCCGCCGCGCACCTGGCGGCGTGCGGGTCAGGAGTCAGACGTCATGGTCAGCTGGCAACAGTGCAGCACCAGTGGGTGTCAAACCGGCATGCGAAACATGCTTCGAAGTTTGGCGCCGTTCATCGCGGCGTTCACGGTGCTCTCCGCCGTGGCCACGACCGTTGCGCGCGCCCAGACGGGACGCGTCTACACGAACGGACGGTGGTTTGACGGGACGACATTTCGTTCCGGTGAGCGCTTCGTGATGAACGGCCGATTCGTGGCGCGCCGACCAATCCGAGTGGACAGCGTCGTGGACTTGCACAATTCCTTCGTGGTGCCGCCGTTCTCTGAGACACATTCCCACAACGTCGAGTCGACACGATTCGACGCGGTCGTGCGCATGTATCTCGAACGCGGCATCTTCTACGTGAAAAACCCCAATAGCCTGCCGCGCTTTACCACACCGTTGCTCGGACGAGTCAACGGTCCCGGGCTGCTCGACGTCGTCTTCGCCAACGGTGGATTGACGGCCACGGGCGGTCACCCGACGGCGATCGCCGCGCGACAGATCGCGCGCGGCAGTTGGTTGGCGTCGGAGGGAGATGGTGGATTCTTCTGGAACATCGATCGAATCGCCGACCTCGACGAGAAATGGCCGCGCATCCTCGCCGCGCGGCCGGATTTCATCAAGACCTACCTGCTGCACTCGGAGGAGTACGCCAAGCGCCGTGCCGACACCGCGTACCTCGACTGGCGCGGTCTTGACCCTTCGCTTTTGCCGGAAATCGTCCGGCGCGCGCATCGCGCCAGACTGCAAGTGTCGACCCACGTCGAGACGGCGTACGATTTTCGCCAGGCTGTCGCCGCGGGCGTCGACGAGATCAATCATCTGCCAGGCTTTCGCCCGGACCGGAACGATCCGCACGACTACGAGCACGTAGAGAAATACGCGCTCACGGTCGAGGACGTGACGCGTGCGGCGCGCGCGCGAGTCACCGTGGTGACGACGATCGGTGCCATCGTAGAGATCCTTCGAGCGGTACCGCCAAATGATCCCGGCGCGGCCGCGGCCGGGCGAGCACTCGCGATGCTCCGCGAGAACCTTCGACTGCTCCATCATGCTGGCGTGCGCATCGCGATCGGCAGTGACGAATACACACGCACCACCGACTTCGAGGTGTCGCAACTCGCCGCGCTCGGTGCGGTCGACTCGGTGACCGTGTTCAAGTGGTGGGTTGAGAACTCGGCGGCCTCGATCTTTCCGACGCGAAAGCTGGGGCGCCTGGCGACTGACTACGAGGCGAGCTTTCTGGTGTTCGCGACGAATCCGATCCAACACCTCGGTGACCACGCAGGGCTCGTCATGCGTGTCAAGCAAGGGGTTGTCTTGGAGGATCCGCGAGAGTGATCTTCCCCGTCGATGGTGTGTGATCGCACAGCCGCAATTGGTTTGTGCACTGGGCCATTCAAGGCGAGCGTACCGTGCGTGAACGGCTGGAGCGGGCTCCGCATGTGGTGTACGAGACCATACAGCTTCGATTGCGCGTCAAATTTCGCGCGACCGCGCAGCGTGAGGCGGTCGAGGCGCTCGTGGTGACGAAGATTCGCGAACCCCGGTTCCGCAGTGGCGCAGCGCCCACCATACTGCGCGCCGCCGAGCGATGCATCGACTGGCGTTGTCATGCGCGCGGTCTCCGTGTCGTGATGTTGCGGCAATCGCTGGCGAAGGAAGGCGACATTCCGCACTGCGATAGTCGCCGGAGATCGCAGGCACTGCTCACGATGTTCGCATGGTATGCAATCGCGCTTCCCGCGAGCAGCGAGCGTCACACCGGCACGGCGACAAGCACGTCGGTGGAGTGAGCCGTCTCGTGTCGCACATCATCAAGTGTGCAGACGCTGCGAGCCCGGCTGAACGATCGTGTCATCCGGGCTCGCGTCTTTTCAATGTCACCAGCGTGCGTTCGGACTAGCGCGAACGACGCAGTCCGACACCGATCTGGATCACGCTGCTCTTGACATCGAGTCCCGATTCATCCGAGATCGTCGACAGGCTGCGCGTGAATCGCACCGTGGGAACGATCATCAGGCGCGTGCCGGCCGGGAACGCGAGATCAGCGCCGATGTCGAAGCGCTTGACGCCTGCATCGGCATCAGCGCAGTCGGTGCTGACCGAGCCACCTCCGATGTTGGCCCCGACCTCGCAGCTGATCCGGAGGGCCGGCGCGACGCCGAGCATCAGCGCCGGCACCACGCCGGACCCTGACACCGGCTTCGCGAGGCGGAGCATCAGTGGAATTTCGATGTACTGCAGTCGGATCTCGCCCGATACACCAGCGTCGTCTGCCTTGGCGCCTTTGCCGACCCAGCTCAGGCCGGCCTGGAAGCCGGGCACCGACGAGGGATTCTGCACGATCATCGGAACGCCGAGATACGGTGCCGTCCGGTTCTTGCTGGAATTGTCGACGTCATCTCCGGTCACGGTGGCCAGGGCGACACCACCTTCCACACTGAACTGCGGCTGGATTCGCTGCGCGTGTACACGCTGACCCGCGAGAAGCAGAAGTCCGGCGCTGGCAATCAGGGCACGTTTCACGCTAGTTCTCCCGAGATGTGCTTGTCTCTGACCGGCAACTGTCATGTCCAGGCCGCCGGTCGTGACGCAGATAGCGAAGTGAGGACCTGCATCCCCACCCGAGACGGCGCGGCCTGCAATAGTGTGCAAAGGGGCCTTTGTCTCGGCCGCGAGTATGCTGAGCGGGCCTTGGGCACACAAGTCGGAAAATCTGGTATGAAGCGGCGGTTGGGCCTCCGCGGTACCGTGGAGAGAGACCCGCTGCTCCGCCACGATCCACGCGCACACCATCCCGCGACGGGGTGCACGCCGGGTGGCCAACCGCCATGGAGATCATCGGCCTGGATTGGCACATGCGCGCGAGTCCACTGTCCATCAACGCGGACGACGGGTCGATCACCGACCGCCGGATCGCGACGAGGTGGGAGCGGTTCGCGGCGGTGTGCGGTTCGCGGCCGCCGGCCCGCTCGAGGCGAGCACCAAGCGTGAGTGGGTTGCCCGCCACCTGGAGTGGCGCGGGCACGCGGTGATCGTCACCGCGGGCGCGTTCGTGGCGACAAGCGACGACATCACGCGGGTTCGCACGGCGCACGAGCTCGAGGATATCCCGGGGTGATTCCAGGTGAACGAAGCTCGGGGCACAAGCGGTGGCCGGGGCATCTCACGAAATCGGGCAACGGTCGAATTCCTGGCTGGGGGTCGCAGCTGCGTGGACGATCCTGCGGTCGACGTCGGCGGAAACCGCCGCGCTCCGCGCGTGGACGCGGCAGATCGCGCCTCCTGGCCGCCATCCTGCACTCGATGTGGCGCGAGGACGCCCCGAGGCACCGGCTGCGCATCGCGACGCCTGCCGTACTCGACAGACGCGCGCGCGTGATGCATCAGCGATCGAGGTCACGCGGCGTGCCGGTGCGTGCAGCGGTGTGTCGAGGAATGGCTGTGACTCACCAAGAAATCGGCACGCGATGGCGCAATGACGACGGCGCGCATCAGCAGGCATGGTTTCCGTGCCGAGCCTCCCTACCGCCCCAGCCGCACGCCCACCTGCACCTGGTACGGATCGCCACCCTTCGGCAACACTCCCGCCGACTCGTTCACCGTGTAGCGATACCGCTGCCCACCGGCATCGAAGCCCACCACCCGAAGCAGCGGCACCCGGTTCACCACCGGGTTCTGCGTGGAAATACCGACCGGCAGCAGGTACTGCGCGCCCCAGCGTCGGTTGAGCAGGTTGCCGAGGTTGAACACGTCCACCAGCAACTCGGCGGAGTGCAGCGCGCCGATGCGCACCGTGAACCGTCGCGACAGGCGTGCGTCGAGGCGATTGGTCCACGGCGTGCGGACGGTGTTCCGCCCGGCCACCTGGCCGAGGTGCGCGCGGATGTAATCGCGCGCCACGTTCTCGCGATTGGCCAGCACGCGCCGCATCGCTGCGGCCACGTCGGCGGGCGTGCCGGGATCGTCAGGGTCGAAGAGGAAGGCGCGATCGTTGCCGTTCGCTTCGTCGCCATTGATGTCGCCATCCACCACCAGCGAGAATGGACGCCCACTGCTGCCGATGTACCGCGCCGCAAATGCGATGCCGAACGGCGCGCGGATCGCGGCGGTGGCGACGATGCGATGCGGCGCATCGAAATCAGACGCGGCCCAGGCCTGGTCCAGGTCTCGCGGATCGTCGATCACCGGTGTGAACGTGGTCGCGGTGCGCGCCAGGCAGCAGCCATAGGTCGAGTTGTCGCGGGCGCGTGTCCACGCGTACGCCAGGGTGCCCTCGGCGAGCTTGCGCAGCCGGTAGGCCACTTCGCCGGTGACCGACAGTTGTGTGGCCCGCGCACCCGACTCCAGCGCCAGCACCCGCGAATACGCCGACACACGCGCCGCGTTGCGCACGTCGGTCACACCAGTCGCGGACGGAATGCTGGCCGACGGCACCCACACACCGCGACCGGCTTCCGCACTCAGGCGGAACGCCGGTGCGGCCGGCAGGTTGCGATCCGCGTAGTGGTAACCATCTCGCATGCGCAGCAATCCCGTACCCAGCGTCGTCGTGAGCGCATCACTCACGCGATGTGACCACGCCGCCGACGCCTTCACCGTGCGCGGCGCCCGCACGGCCCCCGCCACGTTCACGAATGCGGGCGCGCGGCTGCCGACAGGGGGCACACCTGGCACCGGCGTCGATCCGCTCCGATAGCCGGTGAAGTCCGGCGCCGGCACGCTGCTGCCACGCAGGTCCACGTCGGTGAGTGACGTGCCGGTGTACATCAGCTGGTTGTGCCCCGCGTAATACGGCAGCTGTGCGGTGAAGAGTCCCGCGCCGAGGCGCAGTACGTCGCGCCCCTCGCGATCTACACGCCACACCAGCTGCGTCCGTGGCTGCAGCTGCGCCCAGTCACGCGGCGCGCGCGCCGTGTGTACACCGAACGCCGCGTCCACAGCTGCGTCAGGGGATGGCGCATCGAGGAATGCCACACCATCCCAGCGCAGGCCCGTCGTCCATGTCAGTCCGTCGCGCACGGCCCATTCCCCTTGCGCATACCCAGATAGTTCCAATACGCGCTGCCGCGTGACGGGTGGCTGACCCGCCAGCGGCACGGTCCTTGTGAACCGGTTCGGCGCACCCGCCGCCAGCGCAGCGATGGACGGAAAGACGAACAACCCACCCTGCGCCTCGGCGATCAATGTGCGCATGCCGGTGAGCGAGTTGTCGGTCCCGATGGTGAACAACACCGGTCCGCGCTGCGTCGAGAAACGATCCATCAGCTGCAACTGCCATTCGCGACTGTCGTCGGGAGCCAGCCGGTTGCCACCGAACTGGATCGTCGAGTTGCCGACGGTGCCGTCAGGCAGCTGCGAGCGCACCTGCACGAACCCCCGTGGTGCGCCCGCGGTCACCGGCACCAGCGCGCGCCGCGAGTGGCCCACGCCGAACTGCAACTCGTTGACCGCCGAGCGTCCGAGGCTCGACGTGAGCGCTGCGAGCAACTGCACCTCGCGCGATGAGAAGTTCGCGCGCGACTCGCGCAGTGCGATCGACTGGTCCACACCGCCACTCAGTGGACTCGACCAGTCACTCGCCGTGAGCCTCGCCATCGCACGGTGCGATGTGGCCACCTGCCAGTCCACACGTGCGAACAGCGTTTGTGACACGGGACGGCGTGGCAGCCGGCCGAGCTGCGCGGTGCTGCCATCGGTGCCGTACTGCCGGCCGAGGATGTCGAGCACGCGAAGCAGCGAATCGCGCGCAATGCCGGCCGCCACCTCCGCCTGCGCCGTGCCGACGTCGCCAGTGACCAGTGGCTCGCTGGCATCCTGACGCTCGTAGGCGGCGAAGTAGTGCGCGCGATCACGCCGGAGCGCGCCACCCAGCGACACCGCTGCTTGCAGCACCTGCGCCATGCGCGTGAGTCGCGACCGGCCCTGAAAATCATTCGCGGCCGTCAGCCGTTGATCGCGGAACGCGGTGAAGCCGCGCACCTCGGTCGCGTTCGTGCCGGCGCGTGTCACCGCTGCCACCTGTCCACCGCCCTGCCGTCCCTGCCCGACGTCATAGACAGCGGTGTTGACCTCGAACTCACGGATCGCATCGAGCGGAATAGCCGCCGGCCCACCGTTCGCTTCACCACCGCGCAGCAGGTTCCGCGATTGCGCGCCGTCGATGCGGAAGTCGGTGCTGGTCCAGCGCTGCCCAGCAAACGCCAGCTGGTTGCCCGCCAGCGGACTGAGGGCGGCCAGGTTGGCGAAATTGCGATCGGGTGCCGGCAGCGCGTCTATTTGCTCTCGTGCGATGCGGGTGCTGCCGCCGATGCGTGCCTCGCGCCCGACGACACGATCGGTGCGGATCGCGACCGGCGCGAGGAGGTCGGGCGCCCCGTCGAGCACGAAATCGGCCGAGGGTCGCGCCCCGATCGTCAGCCGCAGCCCCGCGCGCTCGGCCGACACCAACCCCACCCGACGGGCGCGCACCGTGTACGGTCCCCCAAGCGGCAGTCCGAGCAGGACATACCGTCCGGTCACGTTCGTGCGGGTGCGCGCGACATAGCCGGTGGTACCGTCGCGCGCTTCCACGAGCACATTGTCGAGCGCAGCACCGAGCGAGTCGCGAACCGTCCCGGTGATGCCGCTGCCGACGCCCTGCCCGTGCGCGGCGACGGCGATCGTCAGCGACCACGTGAGCATCCCTGCCCCCTGCTCGCCAGAGACGCCATGACCACGCTGCTCTTACGCATCATGTTCGACGACGGCACGCGCCTGGGCCCCGGCAAGGTGGCGTTGCTCGAAGCCATCGATTCGGCGGGCTCCATCAGCGCTGCCGCGCGAGAGATGGGCATGTCGTACCGGCGCGCCTGGCTGCTGCTGGACGAGATGCACGAGCTCTTCAGCACCCCGGCTGCCGAGACCACGCAGGGTGGCACCCGGGGGGGTGGCGCCGCGTTGACCACCTTCGGTCGCGACGTGATCGCGCGCTACCGCTCCATGGAATCCGCGCTCGCACGGGCCACGCACGACGACCTGGTATTTTTCGAGCAGCATCTGCGACGCGGGGCGACGTGACGAGAGGGGCGACCATCGATATATACGGTGGAATACATCGCCTCTCCAGTCCAGTCGTCGCGCCGTCTCGGTCTCGTTCGGCATCGACGCATCTGCTTCACCGCGACCCACCGCACGCAGGCGTTCGCGCGCACGCAGGGGGCCGCGCTCCGCCGTCTTCGTCGCCATGCTGTTCGAGACGGCAACGAGCATCGCCGCGCCGTTGCCGTCTGAGCACCGTCGTCGCCGACCGGGACTGGCGCGCTGTCCGTGATGATCCGGGCGCTGGCCCCGTCAATGGACCCGCGCATCAGCGACCACGCCGTGCCAGCCCGAAGGCCGCGGGCGCGAGCCAACTCGTCGATCAGTCCACCTGGCAGAGCCGTCGACACCGCGCCACCGGCGCACCGCATCGACGCTGGGACCACCCTGCGCCCGCAGCGGCGCAGCGAATACGGGCAGCGTGATCAGGAGGCGGAGTGCGGTGTGTGCATAGGCGAGTCGTGCTAAGATGCACTCATGATCGAGTCGTCACGATGGATAGTTGCCGTGTGTCTCAGCGGCGCGATCGCCGCCGTGTGTCCGGCGCGCGCGTCAGGACAGTGGCAAGCGCACACCGGGCCGGCGACGGCCGGGATGGGTGCTACGGTCGGCGGTGACGTCGAGCGCTATCTGCGTGCGATGACCATGGCCGGCCTGACGCGACCGTTGCCGTGGGCCGCGCGACCGTTCAGCGCAAAGGACGTCGCGGACTTCGTCTCCGATTCAACGGCGGGAGCGCATCCGTGGCGCGCGATGCTGCGTCGTGCGGCGCCACGAGGCGCGTCGCTTGGCGCGGTCGTCCTGACGAGCGCGAACAGTGGCTTTCCATGGGGCTCGAATGACGGACCGGTGTGGCAGGGCCGAGGCGTCACAGGTGCCGTCGGACTCAGCATGACGCTGCGTTGGCGTGGGCTCAGCGCGGTTGCTGCGCCCATCGCGTTCAGTGCGCAGAACGCATCTTTCCCGCTCATGCCGCAGCAGGCGTTCGGCATCTCTCCCTACGCCGATCCTCTTTTCCCCACGGTCGCTGATCTCCCGCAGCGGATGGGCGATGGCGCATACTCCCGCGTCGATCCCGGCGAGAGCACAGTGCGCCTCGACGCCTTCGGGCTGGCGACGGGCATCACCACCGCCAGCGTCGGCTGGGGCACCGGGGAGGCGTTCCCAACGATCCTTGGCGCCAACGCGGGAGGTTTTCCGCGACTCTTTGCCGGCACGCGGGCGGGCGGACTTCGCATTCCATATCTGGGTCGGGTCACCGGCCAGTACATCTTCGGCGTGCTCTCGCAGAGCCCGTGGTCGTCCGTCCAAGGGAGTGAGACGTACGTGGACCAGAGTCAATCCGGGACTCGGCGCATCGGCACTGGGCTCTCCGTCAGCGTCATGCCGGCGTTCTTCCAAAACCTCGAACTCGGTGTGAGTCGCTTCTATCACAGTCCGTATCGCACCGGGGCGAATCGATGGGATGCCTGGTCCAAGCCCTTCGAGGGGCTGTACAAGAAGGAATTTCAGGGGCGAAGCGGTGGTTCAGGTGATCCGACCGGGGACGCAGACAACCAGATGGCGGCGTTCTTCGCCCGATGGATCTTCCCGCGCCGAGGCGTGGAAGCCACATTCGAATTGTTTCGCGAAGATCACAATTGGGACGAACGCGATTTCGCGCAGGAACCGGAGAACAATGCGGCGGTACATGCTTCCGTCCGCGCTGTAACGAGTCGCTCCGCAACGGCGATGGGCGTGGTGACCCTCGAGTATTTTGACGGTGACATCCGGCCGATCGCCCAAGCGCGTGCACAGGGCTTTCTGTACACACACGCGGGGCTCCAGCAAGGACACACGTCGCGCGGACAGTTGCTCGGCTCACCGCTTGGGGCGGGCGCAATCACGGGGCAGCGCGTGGGGTGGGAGCGCTTCACCCCCACCGGATCGCTCTCCGCAATGCTCCAGCGGTGGCGGACACGGGGGGCACGCACGCTCGACCCCGAGGGCCTGTCTCGCGCCGTCAGCTATCTGAGGCCCAACAGCCACGACTGGATCCTGGATGGCAGCGTTGCCAGCACTCGGTTCACCGGCACGCGCGCGCTCAGCCTCGAAGGGGGCGTTGCGTGGGCTGGGCGGTGGCAGTTCGACGCCAGCCGTACGAACTTCTACGCGCGAGCCAGCTGGAGTCTGTTCTGACGTCGCCGCCGTCGCGGCGCTGTGCCTCCTGAATCTCTCCAGCGGGCGACTTCCTCACCCGCGCGACCCGTCCAACACGTCTCTGCCATGACAGCAACACCTGCGCGCATCTATCTCTCCGTCCCTCACATGGGTGGTGACGAACGCGAGCTCATCGGCGATGCCTTCGACTCGAATTGGCTGTCCACCGTCGGACCTCATCTGGACGCTTTCGAGCACGAAATGCAGGCTGCGCTGGGTGGCACACGGCAGAGTCTGGCGGTCAGCAGCGGTACGGCGGCATTGCATCTGATTCTGCGCGCCATCGGTGTCGAACGTGGCGATCATGTCGCCGTCTCGACGCTGACGTTCGCGGGCTCGGTCTTCCCGATTCTGTATCAGGGCGCAATCCCGGTGCTGATCGACAGTGAAACGGTTTCCGGCAACCTCGATCCGGCGTTGGTGCAGGAGTACCTGCACACCGCGGCCAGGGAGAACCGTCTGCCGAAAGCGCTGATCGCGGTGCATCTGTACGGGCAGCACGCCGACATCGATCCGATCGCAGCCGCCTGCGCCGAGCACGGCGTGATCCTGATCGAGGACGCCGCCGAGTCGCTGGGCGCGACGTATCGAGGGCGTGAAACCGGCACCACGGCGCCGTACGCGTTGCTCTCGTTCAACGGCAACAAGATCATCACCACCAGCGGTGGGGGCATGGCTCTCGCCGAGGATCCGGCGCAGCTGCAGCGGATGCGCAAATGGGCCAACCAGTCGCGCGAACCGGCGGTCGAGTATCTCCACACGGAAGCCGGCTACAACTATCGCCTCAGCAACGTGCTGGCGGGCATGGGACGGGGACAGCTTCGCGTGCTGCGTGATCGGGTGGCACAGCGCCGTGCCGTCTTCGCGCGGTATGCAGACGCGCTGAGCGGCATCCCGGCACTGCGCTGGCAGAGCGAGGCCCCCTGGGGCACGCACACCAGGTGGCTGAGCGTCTGCTATGTCGATCCGGATGCTGCTGGAGCGGATGGTGTCACGCCGCTCCAGATCATCGAGGCGCTCGCGCTCCACAACATCGAGGCACGGCCGGTCTGGCGACCGATGCATACCCAGCCGTTGTTTGCCGGCGCACCGACGGTTGGCGGGAGCGTCGCCGAGAAACTGTACACGACGGGGCTCTGCCTTCCGTCGTCCTCCAGCTTGCAACCGGCGGATCAGGATCGCGTCATTGCGCTGATTGAGGAGACGATGGTGCAACCGGCGCGTCGTACCCGGTGAACTCCGGCATGGTGGCGTCACCACTCGCACTGATGCCATCACGCCGCACGATGGCCGCGATGGTGCGCCACAGAATCTCAAGATCGAGCGCGAGCGAGCACCGATCGACGTAGCGAACATCCAGGTCGAATTTGGCCGACCAACCGATCGCATTGCGACCGGAGACCTGTGCGAGTCCGGTCAATCCGGGCCGCGTGGCAAGACGACGGCGATGTTCGGCGGAGTACCGCGGACCGTACTGTGGCAGGAGCGGACGCGGTCCAACCAGCGTCATCTCACCCTTGAGGACGTTCCAGAGCTCCGGCAGTTCGTCCAGCGACGTGCTGCGGAGCCATCGACCGAATGGAAGCAGGCGGTCCGCGTCGGGTAGCAGGGCACCACTGGCGTCCCTCGCATCCGTCATGCTGCGAAATTTGATCATCTCGAACAGCTCGCCGTCCAATCCGGCGCGGCGCTGTCTGAAGAACACGGGGCTGCCGATCTGGCGCCGGACCCGCAGCGCGACGGCAGCCAGTACCAGCGTCCAGGCCGGCGCCGACGCGACGACCAGGACGAGATCGAAGAGGCGTTTGCCGCGATACTCAGACATCAACCGAAGTTAGTGCCGAGGCGTGTCCACAGCTGCCCGTGACTGGTTCGGAGTGGGCATTCCAGCTAACCTTTGCACTGCCGAATCGTGGCACACGCTCTACCTCCTCCGCCCCTCCGCGCGCCCGACATGGCCGACGCCGCATTCGTCCGCATCGATGACCAGTGGTCCGTCGGTGAGCTCACGGGCGTTGTTCTTGAGAATCGATGGCTTCGTGTTGTGGTCTGTCCCGCGCTCGGGGCACGCATTCTGCACTTCGTCGATCAGCGCAGCGGCGTCGATCTGCTCTGGCAGAATCCCGGCATCGCCCACCGCCCCGTGACCTTCGGCGCCAACTACGACGACAACTTCGCCGGCGGCTGGGACGAGCTTTTCCCCAATGACCTCGAGGATCGCGTCGGTGATGCGGACTATCCCGATCATGGCGAACTCTGGTGCCAACCCTGGGCGTACCGGATCACCACGGCGACCAGTGAGGAAGTCACGCTGCACCTGTCGCGTCGCGGTCGCGCCACAACCACATTGATCGAGAAGTGGCTGACCTTGCGACCGAACGAGCCGCAGCTGTACATGCGTCACCGGATCGCCAACGAGGGAAACGCTCCGCTCGATTTTCTCTGGAAGCTGCATCCGGCGCTCGCGATCACCGAAGGGGACGTGATCGAAGTGCCTGGCGCCACTGCGGAACTCGTGGATGCGAGTTTCGGACGCACCAGCCATCCCGCCGTATTCGAGTGGCCGCGTGCCCCGCAGGAGGACGGCTCCACCATCGACCTGAGCGTCGTGCCGCCGCTCACCGGATCGAGGGATTTCGTGTACGTTCGCGACTTGACCGCCGGATGGTGTGCCTTGCGTCGGCGTGCCCTCGGCATCGGCTTTGGCATGGTGTTCCCGACCGACGTGTTCTCCTCGGTCTGGCTCTTCATGACATTCGGCGGCTGGCGTGACCTGTCCACCGTGGTGCTCGAGCCGTGCACCACGGTGCCCAAGGACCTGAATGAGGCGATTCGTCGTGGCACAGCGCGACGGCTGGCGCCTGGCGAAGCGCTCGAGTGCACCGTCCGCGCGATCTGCTTCGAGGACATCGGTCCGCTGGCAGGATTCTCGGCCGACGGTCAGCCGCTCGGCGTGCACTCGTGAGCGCCACGGTTGCGCCATCGACGGCATTGGCGGCGCTCCTGCCCGCGCTGGCCTGCCCGACCTGTCGCGGATCACTGCAGCGAGACGGCGCACGGCTCTCGTGCGCCGCGTGTCCGCAAGAGTTCGTGATTTCGAATGACGTACCTGTGCTGCTCGACGCGGAGTCGCAGGCGGAGATCGCGGGCTTTCGCAATGACGCCGAGAACGTCGCGCTCCGCCGGAAACTCGCGTCGCGTGGCGTTGCTCGACTCGTTGACATCGTGCGGCCGCCGCATCCGTTCGCGTTTACCCGCCGTCGGATCAACCACGCCTGTCGGCTCGAGTTCTCGCGTCTGGCCGAGAACTCTGCGGGCAACCCCGACGCGCGATTTCTCGACATCGGAAGCGGCATCCTCGGCGGACTGAATCACTCCGGGCTGTCTGACCATGTGCGCGGCCATCTGCTGCCGCTCGAGATTGCACCGACCGGTGGAGTCGGTGTGGTCGGCGATGCGCACAAGCTCCCATTTCGCGATGCCTCGCTCGATGGTGCGCTTATTCAGGGTGTGATGGAACACGTGCGTGACCCGTTCGCCGTCGTCGCGGAGATTCACCGGACGTTGAAGCCGGGCGCACCGGTCTTCGCTGAAGTGCCGTTCATCCAACACTACCATCTCGATCCGGTCGATGACCGGCGATGGACGCACTACGGTTTCGAGCAGCTCTTCGTGAACTTCACGCAGGTGCAAGCCGGCGTGGCGGCAGGTCCGGCATCAGCGCTCACGGACATGCTGACCGAGTTCCCGGCCCTCCTCTTCCGGTCCCCCGCACTCTACTGGGGCGTCAAACTCGTCAGTGGCTGGATCTTCTCACCGATTCAATTGCTCGATGCTGTCTGGGCCACTGCACCGCGCGCGCATGTCATGGCTGGCGCGGTGTACTTTCTCGGCCGGAAGCCGGACGCCAGCGCATGAGAGGGCTGACGGGACGGATCGCTTTGGTGACCGGTGCCGCGCAAGGCATCGGACGCGGCATCGCGCTGCGGCTGGCGGAAGATGGCCTGGCGGTGGCCCTTGCCGATATCAATGGGCCAGATGTTGACGTGGCTGCAGCGGAGATCCATCGCCAGACGGGCGCCGCCGTGTTGCCGCTCCACGTCGACGTGAGTGATGAGCACGCGGTCCGGCACGCGCTCCGAACCTGCGCGGATCGTCTCGGTGGGCTGCATGTGCTTGTGAACAACGCCGGCGTGGACAGCAGCGGGCCACTGGACGACGTGACCCGTGCCTCCTGGAATCGGGTTCTCGACGTCGACCTGTGGGGGCCGATGTTGCTTGCGCGCGAGGCGCTTCCCTATCTCGAAGTGGGCGGCGGCTCGATCATCAACATCGGGTCGACCCACGCCTTCGTCACCGAAGCCGGTCGCGCGACGTATGCCGCAGCGAAGGCCGGCATGGGCGGCTTGACGCGTGCGCTGGCGCTCGACCTTGGCCCCAGGGGCATTCGTGTCAACGCCGTGCTGCCTGGGTACGTGCAGACGCCGATCTGGAACCAGTGGCTCGACAAGGCACCGGACGCCGACGCACTGCTCGCCACGATTGCGTCGCACCATCCGGTGCGCCGACTCGGGACGCCCGCAGATGTCGCAGGGCTGGTCGCATTTCTCGCGAGCGACGACGCCGGATTCATCACCGGCGCGTCATATCTCATTGACGGCGGCTTCACGGTGCAGGCGCACACGCCGAAGCCATGACGTCGCCGACCGCGTCGTGGGCTGGCCGACAGGCACTCGTCACGGGCGGTCTCGGATTTCTGGGCAGCGCGGTGGTGCGCGCGCTCATCGCGCGCGGCGCGAGTGTGCGCGTGCTCGACGCCTTGCTCCCGCAGGGCGGCGGAAGTCCGCGCAATGTGCGCGACGTGCCCGGTACGATCGACGTGGTCATCGACGATACGCGCTCACGGGATGCAGTCGAGCGTGCCGTCCAGGGATGTGACGTGGTGTTTCACCTCGCCGGACATGCGGGATTCTCGGCGCTCGCACCGAACTGGTACACGGAGATCGATTCTGCGTGCCTCGGGACGCTCAATCTGCTCGAAGCCATTCGCGTCCATTCGCCGCAGGCGCGCATGGTCTTCGCAAGTGCACTCTCGGTGTATGGCAATGCGGCTGCGCAGCCGATCGCGGAGACGGCGCCAACCGAGCCGCAGACGCTGTTCGCGGTGCACAAGCTCGCGGGGGAGAAGTACTGCCAGGTCTTTCATGCGCAGCATGGCGTCCGTGCGGTCGTCGCACGAATTGCGGCGCTGTTCGGACCACGCCAGCGCCTCTCTGGTGCGGCCAACGGGTGCATTGCGAACATCGTCGATGCGGCCATTCACGAGGAGCGGATTCTGCTGCCGGACGACGGTGCACCGCTGTGCGATCTCCTCTTCGTGAACGATGCCGCGCATGCCTTGCTCGAGATTGCCTCGGGTCCTGAATCATTGAATGGCAGCGTCGTGAACGTTGGCCGAGGCACCGGACACTCACTCGCTGACGCATCGGCCATGCTGATCCGGCTGCTCGGGCACGGCGAGATGCAGCTGTTGCCGCCCGCTGGCCCCGCTGGCGGCGGCTTGGTCGCCGATACGACGCGACTGCGTTCGATCATCCCTAACTGGTCGCCGCTGCCACTCGAAGCAGCGCTCGAGCGCACCGTTCGCTGGTACGGCGGTGATACCGATGCTGCATAGTTTGCAGCGCAGCGAGTTTCTGCGTCCACGCGAACGACTGCACGAGTTGCTCGCGCTGCAGCAGATCGCGGCTGGCGTGCGTGACGGCAGTACCATCGGGACGGAACGTCTCGCTGATATGCGGACCATGGCAGGTCAGCTGCAGGAGTTGTTGCAGCGGGGCCTCGTTCGGGCCACGCTCTCGGCCGAGGGCACCAATTACGTTCTCAGTGAAGCAGGCCAGTCACGCTTGCGCGTGCTCATCGTGGATCTGGCGAGAGAGCTCGAGACGCTCACCGAGTCGACGCGAACCTTGCTGCGCGCGGATCTCGTGCCTCTCACGCGCGCGGGCGTCGAGCGAGTCGTCCTCTACCCGTTTGGCGAGACAGCCGAGATGGCGTACTCGCTGATCACGGGCCTCGGAATGGTCGTCACGGGCATCGTTGACGATTCCTCCAGAAAGTGGGGAATTCGTTTCCACGAGCTGCAGGTCCAACCGCCCACGGCAATCCGTGCATTGGCTCCGGACGCGGTCATCGTGACGTCGGCGGTCTTCCAGGTCCCGATCCTGGCCAAGCTCGATGCGATGCAGTTGGACGGTGTTCGGATCCACGTGCTCTGAGCCCTGTGCACTCGGAACTGACGACCGCCGAACTTCGAGTTGAAGCCGGGCACATGCGACTGTACGCGGCGATGTTGCCTGGCCTGGACGTCCGTGTCACGGTGGAGCGCCCCGACGGCGCGTTCCTGGTGGCGTCAGACTGGACCGCCGACGGCCCTGCCAACGCGTCGGCGCGGCTTCGTGGATTCGACCTCACACTGCGTGCGACAAGCAGTGGCGGTGGGCTTCGTCTGGATCTCTCGATCACGAACATCGCGAGTCATGCCCAGTGCGTTGAACACGTGCGTGTTTCGCTCGGGGGCTGTCGTCGTTGGTGGACTGGCATGGGCGCAGCGCCCCGAGCGTTGCGCGTCGCGTATTGTGGCGCACACTCACGCTCGTCAACGAGCCGCAGCCTGGTCACGACGCTGCCTGACGGAGAGCACCTGTCGTCCTGGTGGGTCGGCGCGCTGAGCGGTCCGGACGGCCCCGGAGTGGTGCTCGGCGGCATGCAGCCGCAACGATTCGTCACCTGGATCGACAGCACCTCAGACGGACTGACGGCCGAAGTCCCGCTGGAGGGCTGGCAGATCGACGCCGGTGAGTCATTGCTGATCGATCCACTTTGGCTCGGCGTGTCACATGCAGCACCACTCCAGGCACTCGAAGCCTTCGCGACGAACTTCGGCGACGCGATGCACTGCGATCCGACGCCGTCGCCGTCCGGCTGGGGGAGCTGGGGCCACTGGCTCGAGCGTATCGATGCCGGTCTGATGCGGGAGATGGTCCACGCGATAGACGGCAGTGCCCCACTGCGTGACGTCGTGGATATCGTGCAGATTGACGACGGATGGTCGGAACTGCTCGATACGCGGCGCGTCTCCGCATCGTGGCATCCGAACGAACGCTTCCCCTCCGGAATTGCCCCGCTGGCCGCCGAGATCGCCCGCAATGGTCGGCGCTGCGGACTCTGGCTGCTGCCGTTCACCGTGAATGCTGGCTCGCCCATGGTGCTCACGCACCCTGATTGGCTCGTACAGGACGCTGACGGCCAGCCGTTCAAGGTTGGAGGCATCGAGACGTATTGCCTCGACCCCACGCATCCGAATGCAGCGGCATGGTTGGCCGAGCTGCTGCAGCGGCTGCGGGAGTGGGGGATCGACTACTTCAAGCTCGATTACCTGCGCGCGCTCCTGGCGCCAGATCCCGCGACTGGGGTCGACGATTTTCGAGTACGCCGACGCTATCACGGCGCGCGTACCCGGCTGGAGGCATATCGTCTCGGACTTGCCGTGATCCGACGCGCTGTCGGTCCACACGCGACGCTGGTTTCCTGCTCTGCGCCAGCCGCTGCCGGTGCCGGCCTCATCGACTGTCATCGCATCGGACCAGATATCGAGCGATCATGGACGGGGCGACTTGCCGGCGTGCAGGACGCCGCACGATCCGTCGCCGCAAACTGGTTCTGGCATGGGCGTGCGTGGACCAATGATCCGGATTATCTGCTCGCCTGCGAGTCGGAGCCGCTGACCCGGTTCTGGGCGACCGTTGTCGCGCTCAGTGGCGGCTCCATGATCCTCAGTGCGGACCTCAGCACGCTCGAGCCGTGGGCTGAGTCGCTACTCGCGTTTGTGATGCCACCAATCGGAATCGCCGCGACGCCGATCGACCTCTTCGTCAACGGGCCCGAGCCGCGGCACTGGCTGTTGCCCCTCGAGCGCGACGACTCGCGTTGGACACTGCTCGGTGTGCTCAACTGGACGGATCGTCCCGTCACCGAGCGCTTGACACCCGCAATGGCGGGTGAAGCCGGTGCGGTGCATCTCTGGGATGTCTGGCGACAGCGGCACTCGATCGCGACCGATCACCTGACCGTCCCAGTCGAGGCACAGTCGGCGGCGCTGCTCAGAGTGACGCCGCTCTCCGATGTGCCGACCCTGATTGGAACGGACGTGCACTGGGCCCAAGGCTGGCTCGAGACCACGACCGTCGTGTTCGACCGTACCACGGGCCACCTTCGTATCGTGGTGCCAGCGGCGATCCCCCGCGCTGGTCGTGCCTGGATCTGGGTGCCACCGGAGTGGACGCTGGTCTCCGATACGACGTGTGCGACCGGCGGTCTGGTGATCGTGGCGCTCAGCGGTGGCCACGAGGTCGTTGTAAAGTTCTGCCAGCTCCCTGCCGCCCCACTCGAGAGGAATGACTCGTGCTAGTTGACGTGACAGACAAGGTGACCGTCGTGACCGGCGCAGGCCGTGGCATCGGCGAAGCGATCGCCCATCGGTTCGGGGCGGAAGGTGCGAGGCTCGCATTGTGGGAGCGCGATCCCACCACACTCGAACGCGTGACCGCTGACCTCCGTGCGCGCGGTTGCGACGTCCTGCCGGTCAGTGTTGATGTCCGCGACGATGCCGCAGTGGCTGCGGCAGCGGCGACCACACACGCGCATTTCGGCGATCTCGAAGTGCTGATCAACAACGCGGGCGTCGCACCGTCCGGTTCGGTGGAGTCGATGGACCTGGCGGCCTGGGATGAAACCTTCGCCGTCAATGTCCGCGGCGTCTTTCTGTGTTGCCGTGCCGTGACGCCGTACCTCAAGCAACGCCGCGGGGGGCGCATCATCTCGGCATCATCCTTCGCGGCGATCATTCCGTCGATCGCGTATGCAGCATACGCATCGTCGAAGGCAGCGGTCGCCTCCTTCACGCGCGTGCTGGCGGCGGAGCTCGGCCCGTGGGAGGTGACGGTGAATGCCTATGCCCCCGGCATGGTCCCCACACAGATGAATGGTTTCACGTCACTGCCAGACGCGCGGCAGCAACAGCTGCTCGACACGCTCACGTTGCGCCGATGGGGCAATGCCGACGACGTCGCCTCGCTGCTGGTCTTCCTCGCCTCGGCCCATGCGGGCTACATCAGCGGCACCTTGATCGACGTGAGCGGCGGCAAGTTCAGCGTCCAGTTCCCGCAGATCGCGCACCAACAGTCGGGGCTCTGAAACCGATGCGCCTGATCATCGTCGGAACCGGTGAGAACAGCGTTCAGGCATGGTACATCCTCGCCCACCATCCTTCGGTCGAAGTCGTGGGCTTCATCGATGATGACGTGCAACGCCACGGGACGCAGCATTTCGGCCGCCCGGTGCTCGGGGGGCGCGACCGGCTGACTCACCTCGCGGCGGACGGCATCACGCACGCGGTGGTTGCCATTGGCAACAACGCGGCTCGTCGGGCGCTGTGCGATGCGGTCGAAGCGTCCGGTCTCGCACTCGCGTCCGCGATCCATCCGGCGGCGATCATCGACCAGTCGGCAACAATCGGCCCGGGCTGCATCATCGAGATGGGAGTCTGCATCCACCCAGAGGCCATGATTGGTCGCGGCGTGTTTCTTGGCGGCTCGTGCGTGGTCGCGCACCACTCGACCGTGGGTGACTTCGCGCTCATCGGTGGAGGTGTTGTCTTCGGCGGCCGCGTGACCATCGGCACCGAAGCGCTCATCGGCGTTGGCGTCGCCATCCAGCCGCACGTCGGCATCGGTGCACGCAGCGTGATCGGTGTGGGATCTGCGGTCGTTCGCGACGTGCCAGCTGATGTCGTTGCGGTCGGCGTCCCCGCCAAGGTCCTCAGGTCGCTCGTTGCCACCTGAGTCGTTCACTCACCTCCTACTGACACATGCGCGTCCTATCGGCTGCTGACGCCGCGGCATTGATCCGCGATGGTGATACGCTCGCGAGTTCCGGGTTTCGATTTGCGCAGGCTCCCGAGGCGATGCTCGAAGCGATCGGGCGCCGCTTCGAGGACACCGCAAGCCCACGAAACATTCGCCTGGTGTTCTCGTCGGCGCAGGGCGACAATGCCGGACACGGGCTCGATCACCTGGCACACGAGGGACTGCTGCGCCAGGTCGTCGGCGGATTCTACGGAACAACGCCAAAACTCCGACAGCTCATTCTGGAAGAGCGATGCGAGGGATGGAATCTGCCGCAGGGTCAGATTGCCCTGCTGCACCGCGCAATCGCCGCCGGCCATCCCGGCGTCCTGACCCATGTCGGGCTCGATACGTTCGTCGATCCGCGCCACGAGGGCGGACGCATGAACGCCCGCAGCACGGAAGCGTTCGTCGAACACGTGCCGCTCTTCGGCCAGGACTGGCTGATGTACAAGGCATTTCCGATCAATGTCGCCCTGATCCGTGCCACGTCAGCGGATGAGATGGGCAACCTGAGTGTGGAACGCGAAGCGGTGCGCATGGAGACGCTTGCACTCGCCGCGGCTGCGCGCAACAGCGGCGGCATCGTGATCGCCCAGGTCGAGCGACTGGTGCGTGCCGGCACCATTCACGCGCAGCGAGTCGAAGTGCCTGGGCATCTGGTCGACGTCGTCGTGGTCGCGGAACGCCCGGATGTCACCCATCAGCAGACGCTCGGTGAGCCATTCAACGCGGCGTACAGCGGTGAGATTCGCATCCCGGCCGCGCATGTGCCGGAGATGGAATTCGGGCTGCGAAAGGTGATCGCACGACGCGCGGCTCAGGAACTGCGACCCGGCATGGTCGTCAATCTGGGCCAGGGCATTCCGGAAGGCATCGGCCTCGTGGCGGCGGAGCTTGGCCTCATGGAGCAACTGTGGACGAGCTTCGAATCGGGCGTCATCGGAGGGGTGCCGGTCAAGCATGTCAACTTCGGTGTGGCCATCAATCCGATGGCCATGGTCCGGCACGACGAACAGTTCATGATCTACAACGGGGGCGGAATCGACGTTTCGTTCCTTGGCTTTGCGGAGATCGACGGCGATGGATCGATCAACGTGTCGAAGTTCAACGGCCAGGTCACTGGCTGCGGCGGGTTCATCGACATCTGCATGCGGACGCATACGCTGGTGTTTTGCGGGCAGTTTGATGCAGGACGGGCCGACATCGCCATCGGTGACGGGCGCGTGGATGTCCGGCGGCACGGCACGCTTCGGAAGTTCGTGACTCGCGTCGAGCAGATCACCTTCAACGGTCGGGCTGCGGTCAAGGCCGGACGTCGGATTCTGCTCGTCACGGAACGGTGCGTCATGGCGTTGCAGCCTGACGGGTGGCACCTCCTGGAAGTCGCGCCCGGCGTGCGCATCCAGGAGGACATTCTCGACCAGATGGCGTTCCCCCTGCATGTCGGTGACGTGCGCCCGATGGATGCATCGATCTTCTCGTCTGCGCCCTGGACTCCAGGGGCGTCATGACGCGCATCGCCCTGGTCACGGGAGGCTCGCGCGGAATCGGACGTGCGTGCGCCATCGCGCTCGCCGAACACGGGTGCGACGTCATCGTGAATTTCCACCGTGACGCGGCCGCGGCCAACGAGGTCGTCACGCATATTCTGGCTCTCGGTCGTCGCGCCGTGGCGCTGCAGGCTGATGTCGGTGATCCGGAAGCCGTACGGGCGATGATCGCAACCGCGACAGAGACGTTCGGTGCCATCACCATCCTCGTGAGCAACGCAGGCATGGCGCCGCTCACATCGTTGGAATCGATACCGCTCGACGAGTGGGACACCGTCTTCACGACCAACGCGCGTCCCGTGCTGCAATTGGTCCAGTTGCTCCTCCCCGGTATGCGCACAGCGGGACATGGCCGGATCGTCACCGTGGCGTCACAAGCCGGAGTGTCAGGCGGCGTGTTCATCGGGGCACACTATGCCGCGTCGAAGGGCGCGATCATCGCGCTCACGCGCAGCATCGCCAAGTACACCGCAGGGCTCACCGACGTGACGGCAAACTGTGTCGCGCCCGGCCTGATCGACACCGATCTCGTCTCCGGTTTTCCACCCGAGGCCGTGACACGGATGACACAGGGCATTCCGATGAAGCGGCTCGGCTCCCCGCGCGAAGTTGGCGACGTCGTTGCCTTCCTCTGTTCACCGGCGGCAAGCTATGTCACCGGAACGCTGCTTCCCGTCGATGGCGGCCTGCTCGCCAACTGAGGCACCATGCATCTGAACTTCTCGTTGTACGGCTCACAGGTCACCTACGGGTGGCTGCCGGAATCGGCCACCCTCATCGGCGGACTCGACTTCGTGAAGGAAGCGGTGCGCCGTGGCTTTCGCGGCGCCGAGATTCCAACGCGCTGTCTCGAACGGGCCACGGGCAGCGACTTGTCGGCGATTCGTGCCCTCGCCGACGAACACAAGCTGGAGCTGGTGCTGTCCGCGTTTGGCACCGATGTCGACTACCTCACGGCCATGACCCAGCATGCCGTGACGCTTGGCGCGGGTGTCGTTCGCACCGTGGTCGGCGGGGCCGACTATGGTGGCGACCGTCGCGCGTACGCCGGCGGACTCTGGCAACCGTTCATGCACGGTGTGCGCGAGCGACTCGGAAAGGTGCTCCGGACGAGCGAGCGAATCGGCGTTTCCCTCGCAGTCGAGAATCATCAGGATGTTGCGTCCGAGGATCTCCTCTGGCTTTGCGAGAGCTTCGACAGTCCGTGGTTCGGCGTGGTACTGGATGCTGCCAATCCCCTCGCGACGGGCGAACATCCCATCACGTTCGCGCGCAAGATGCTGCCGTGGATCAGGTACCTGCACATGAAGGACTACACCATGCACTGGAGCGATGAAGGGTACCGCCTCGCGCGCTGTCCGGTCGGCGCTGGCGTGATTCCGTTCGCGGAGCTGCTCCCCATGCTGCACGCCGCCGGTCGAGGGCAGTCGGCAAGCCTCGAGATCGCCGCGCTCGAAGCGCGCCATGTCCGACTCTTCGCGAAAGACTGGTGGCCCGAGTATCCCGAGCGATCGGCCAGTGAACTCGCCGAGACACTCGAATTCGTTCATCGGCACGCGCGCCCGGCCGCTGAGGACTATCGCACCCCGTGGGAGCGAAAGGCGCCGATGTCTGAGGTCGCGGAGTACGAAGAGCGCGAACTGGCGGCAAGTATCCCGTTGTGCGCTGCGCTCACTGGCGATGATGCCCCGTTGCGGGCGTTGAATCGCACCTGATCCTCGGTCACGCAGGCGCGCGCGCGGCAACGGTGCCAGTGGGCGCGCGCCAAGCGATCACGGCGTGTGCAAAGAGCACCGCCGCGCCGCAGACCTCCACCGCTGCCCCGATCAGGAGCGCGAGAGCTGCTCCCTCGAGTCCTCGTGATGGGACCAGCAGCGTACAGGCGACGGTGATCACCGCCAACGTCGAGAGGAGCAGCGCACCTTGCGCGACGAGCTTTCGCATCGCGATGAGCGCGTCTTCAAGGAATGTCGCGACATACCCGAGGCCCGATGCGGCAAGCAGCACGAGCAGGACATCCGACCAGCGGGCATAGTCAGGGCCGTACACGAGCGACAGCGCGGGCTTCCCGACCAGCCAGGCGCCAAGCACTCCGACCGCACCGAGACCGGCACCAAAACTCACCACACCGGCAACGGTTCGGAGAAAGCCCGCACGATCGCGCACCGCAACGAATCGGCCGAGCCGAGGCAGCGTCGGTGTCCCTAATGCCACGGCGACCATTCGCCCGGCGACCATGACGTACGCCAGCGCGCTGAAATACCCGACCGCCTCGGCTCCGAGGTGCCGTGCGATCGACAGGCGTGGGACGCTGGCCGCCAACGACAACGACACCGCGACGACACCGAGCGGTACGGCGTGCCACGCAAGGTGCAGCAAGCCACGATCCAGTCGAAAGGCCACCAGCAACTGCGACAGACGCGCCGGTGGGGACACGGCAGGATCATCACCGACTCGCGCGCGCCGCATCAGCACAACATCAACAAGCGCAAACGCACACCACCACCAGATTGCGATGGCGAACGCGATCCAGACCAGCGGGACGTCGAGCAGCCGGAGGCCCACCATGATCGCGACGGTTCCCCAGCCCCGGATCGCAAGCGAGAGCGCCATCGCGCGAAACTGCAGGCGGAGACTCAGGTAGCCGAAGACGACGTCACTGCACGCCTCGGCAACTTTTGCCAGCCCGATCAGTACGACCACCAACCAGGCGGCGCCGTGGTATCCCGCTATCGTGGCCCAGGCGATGATCGCGACGAACGCGACCGCATTCGTCGCCAGCCGAAGCGAGAAATACGAGCCGAACGAACGCGTCCGTGCCGCATCGGACGCGAGCAGATACGACAGGCGCAGGTTGGTGAACATGACAACCGGCGCTCCGATCGCGAGGCCGAGCGAGTATTCACCGACCATCGCCGGCGTGCCAAGCCGCACGAGGCACAACAGCATCGCCCACTGTGCCGCTGCGTACCCGACGTTGCCCGCGAGATTGACGACAAAGTCCCCCCGCAACGACGACGGCGCAGTCGCAGGCTCAGTCACGCGCCGGCACGACCACGCGACCGGGAGTTCACGTGCACGACGCCCGTCTCGGCGTCTGACACTGGCGTCGAGGTGCCCGACGGATTGAACGCCTCCGCCATGAAGATCCAGAGCAGCCCCATGGCGAGTACGGCGACCAGCGTCAGGCCGACGAAGAGCGGAATCCTGCGCGATGTTGGAGGCAGTGTCGCCGGAAGCGGATCGACCGTCACGACGACGGGGGTCTCTTCGAGCTCCTTGGCGATGGCGCTCTCCCTGTCGGAGATCGCCTTCGAGTACACCTGCTCCGCGACACCGAGATCACGCTGTAGCGACTGTTGTTTCGTGGCCAATTCACTGAACGAGGGCACCTCGCGATTCGCGGCCTGAAACAGTTGCTGTTCCTGCTCGAGCCGGGCCAGCGAGCGACGCGCACTGTCGACGCGCACATCCTGAGCCCGTCGCAGCTGCGAAGCCTGCGCACGTGCGGTCTCCACGTATGTCCGCGTGACTTCCGCGATGATCCGCCGCGCCATCTCCCGAGCCAATCCGCTATCGGGCAGCACGACCGCCAGGGAGACGAGCCCGGTCTCCTTGGCCACCCGAGCCGAGATCACCCGCTGCATCTCCTCAACGATCTTTGCGTCGGGCACCGCCTCGTCCGCGACGATGTCGACAACACGTTGGCCGGCACCAGGGGTCGTGCTCATACCGACTGCGAGAAGCACGCGGCGCGAGACCATGAGATCCGCAATCAGCAGCGGGCTGACCTGGAGGCCTGACTGCGTCGGTGCCGCGCCGCCACCCGCTGATGCCAGCAGCGCCGCGGCGCCGCCGAGGTTCAGGCCGGGCTGACTGCTCACCGTGGCGACGACCACTTTCGCCTCGAAGCGCCGCGCCCGCAGCAACAGGAGCGTCAGGGCCAGTGCGACCGCAATCACAGAGGCGGCCGTGAGCCACCGCCACTGCCGCAACACGGGCAACACGACATCGCGAAAGGAAACGGCACCGGAAGCCTCGGCGCGGCTCACGCTGGTACGGAGATCGGCGGAGTCATCCATCACAGCATCTGAAACTGAGGGTCAAGTCGCCTTTGGGCAGTCGGAACAGGAAGGCCGCGTGAGGTCAGCAACGCACGGTACTCAGCAAGGTACGCCTCCCACAGACGCTGTGGCAGAAAGTCCCGGCGTGCCCGTTCCTGACCAGCCGCCCCATGCGCAGCTCGAAGCGTCGGCGATGCGAGGTACCGCCGCAACGCCACGGCCAGCGCGTCCGCATCACCTGTTGGAACGATCGCTCCGGTGGTCGCGTCCACAACGGAGTCGATACACCCGGTGGCAGTCGTCGTGATCACCGGCAACCCCATTGCGGCCGCCTCGAGCGGCACATTCGGAAACCCCTCCCGGTGACTCGGGTGCACGACCAGATCCGCGGCGACGTAGACCTGACGGGCGTCGCGCAGCAGGCCCGTCAGACGCACACGAGGATCCGACTGCAGCGCCTGCAGGACACCCGTGGGAAGCGCCTCACGTGCTTCGTCGACCGGCCCCGCAAGCA
>JANMNM010000197.1:0-2563 GCA_031373905.1 Gemmatimonadaceae bacterium
AACAGTGCGCCACCCAGCGTTCCGGACACCCTGCCGATCCATGAGCACCGCATGTGCATCTCCGCCAAAGAACTGTTCGTCCGATGATAACCCGCAAAAATCAACCGATGCGTCACCGGGCGCAACAGTACCTCCTCGGCCTGCAGACCGCCGGCCTCAGACAGCGCGCGCACTCGCCGCACGCAGCGCGTTGAGGATCACCGCCACGTCGATCACTTCCTGCCCCAAGGCACCCATCGTCGGAGTCAGATAGCCGAGCGCCGCGAAGACCATGCCGATGGCACTCAGCCCCAACCCGACTCCGATCGACTGCTTCGCGATGCGAATCGTCGCCTTGCTGGCCCGAATGGCATCCGAGACTCGCGTGATCTCGTCGACGAGCAGCACGATGTCAGCCGCTTCCGCAGTAATGCCGCCGCCATGGCCCGCGAGCGCGATCCCGACCTCCGCCGTCGACAGCGCGGGAGCATCGTTCGTGCCGTCGCCGATCATGACGACTCGCTCACCCTTCGCCTGAAACTCGCGCACGACACTCACCTTGTGCTCGGGCAACAGATCACCGCGCGCATCGGTGATGCCGAGCTCCGTCGCGACCGCGGCGACGTTGCTCGTGTGGTCACCACTGAGCATCACGGTACGCGTGACCCCGAGCGCACCGAGGTCGCGGAAGAACTGCGGGAGCCCATCGCGCAGTGAATCGGCAAACTCGATCGTTCCCGCCGGCACTTCGCCGATCGACACGTACGCGCGCAAGCCATCGCCGCTGCCATCGAGTGTGCTCAATTTGCCGTGTCCCGCTTCTGGCAGCGTCTCGCGAAGCCATGCCAGCGAACCAACGCGCACCATCTGCCCACTGACGATGCCGGCAATGCCCCGCCCCGGCACTTCACGCACATCCGTCGCCACCGGCAGCACACCGACTTCCCGTTCAGCATGCTTCACGAGCGGCCGCGCGAGCTGATGCCCGCTGCCGAAATCCACTGCACCCGCCGCACGCAACACGTCGCTCACACGGTACCCGTCCAGCGCATTCACCTGCGACACGGCAGGCTGGCCTTTCGTCAGCGTACCGGTCTTGTCGAAGATCGCGGTCGTCACCTCGGCCAGCGCCTCCATCGCGCCGCCGGTCCTGATGATGATCTGCCGGCGCGCACACCGATTGATGCCACCGATGATGGCGATCGGCGTGGCGAGGATCAGAGGGCACGGCGTCGCCACCATCAGCACCGACAGCACACGATTGCTGTCACGCGTGATCGCGTACGTGACCGCGCAGATGAGCAGCGTGAGTGGCGTGAACCAGACCGCCGCCTTGTCTGCCAGCCGCTGCAGCGGCGCCTTGCTCTCCTGCGCGTTTCGCACGAGTTCCACGATGCGCAGGTACTGGCTTTCGCCGGCCGTGGCGGTGGCGCGGATGGTCAGCGGACCGTCCACATTCGCACTGCCTGACACCACTGCCGATCCAACCGTCACGGGAACGGCAAGCGGCTCGCCAGTGATTGCGCTGGCGTCGACGTGGCTGCGGCCTTCGACGATCTCGCCATCGCATGGGATCAGTTCGCCGGGTCGGACCTGCAGCAAGTCGTTCACCTTCACCGATTCCGCAGCAACATCGCGAATGCTTCCATTCGCGTCGCGGATGTGCGCCTGCCGAGGCGCGGCGCGTTCGAGAGCGGCGACCGCGGCACCAGCGCGCCCTTCAGCATAGCGCTCGAGCGCGGCGCCGCCGGTGAGCATGATCACCACCACGAGACCCGCGAACGGCTGACCCAGGATCGCCGCCGACACGATCGCCAACATCGCCACCACGTCCGCCGCAAACTCGCCTCGCGCCATGCCACGCAGTGTCTGCACCACCGGAATGGCACCGGTCAGCAAGAGACCCGCGAACCAGATCGGTGCGGCCCTCACCGTGGCATGGCCATCCATCTGCCACACCACCGCGCCAACGGCGAGGAACAGCAACGCCGCGATTGGAATACCGAGCGCGGCGACCCATCGTGGCAGAGCCTTCAACGCAGCACCTTCAACGCAGCACCTGTGCGCCGTGGGCGCCCTGTTCGCGAAGTGCCGAGAGCGTCAGCGCGACCTGCTCCGCGCCACGGGCGCGCACCACGAGCAGGATCTCATCGCTATCTGGCGGCGGAATCTGCAGGCGCCAGTCCGACGGTTTTCGCGCGGTGAGAAAACTGACGATCACCCCGGTCAGCGCGCCGAGAAACACGGTGATCATCGGCGTGAAAAGCAGCGCGTACGCGAACGGGCCCGGTGCCGCGAATCCGGGCCAGGCGATGAGGACCACCGCGACGACGGCGCCAAGCCCAAGGCCAAGGATGCCGCCGATCGACGCGAACTTCCAGAGCGGCCGCATCGCCCGCCGCTTGCCGGCATACATCTGCTCGGCCGCTCGCGGCGTGACGACCACATCGATGAGGTCGCGCGGAACGCCGAGACGCGCCAACGGTGGTAATGCCTCCTGCACCGCTGCGGGTGTGCGGAAATAGCCGAACACGGGAGTGACGGGCGGGCGGCGGGCCAACGGCCGATCGATGACATCGTGCTC
>JANMNM010000005.1:0-16801 GCA_031373905.1 Gemmatimonadaceae bacterium
GCTCGTGCGCACGGTGTTCAGTGCCAACGGCGGGCAAGTCGCCCCGCCGGCCGGCTCGCCAGGCACGGAAGAGTAGAAGATCTCTCCCTTGTTGGCCTTGTCATTCCCCGACAGATCCGCACCGTTGAAGAACCCTGCTACATACGAGCCGCAGGTGCCTCCGAGCGTAAGCCTGTTGACCACCGGCGTGAAGAGCACGAACGTCTTGGTGTTCGCATCGATATCGGATGTCGCACCGAATGAATTCACATCGATCGTGAAGAGATCCTGGTCGAACTGGCGGCCGAACGACGTGTACTCCGTGTCGGAGAAGCCGCCCGTCACGGGTGCGGTCTTGTCTACGTACAGCAGGATGTTCGACCCCGTATAGATCAGCCGGGCGGACACGGTCACGTACGTGTTCCCCGTGAGCGAGGAGAGCACCTGGAAATCCTTGTCCACCTGCACCTGAGCCTGCGCCGCCTGCGCGCGAAGACTCACCGGCGGCCGGGCGCGGAGCTCCCGCATGTACTCCATCGCCCGCGGCGCCTCCTCGCTCTCGATCTCCCGCATTCGCATGTGGAAGGCTTCCGCAACCGTCAGGCTCGGCCGGATCGGCGGATCCGACACCACCCGCGCCGTCAGGCCACCGAGCGCACCGATGGTGAAGTCATAGTCCGCCACAGTCGCCCGGTTCGTCCCGGTCGCGAAGTCCTTCGTGGCGGCAAACTGCGGCATCACGGCGTATTTCCCGGCGTTCGCAAACGTCACGCCGCCACTGCCGGGCACAGTCGCGACGCCAAACACATTCAGCGTGACCGTCGTCGGGGTGGCTGGCGGATCGTTCAGGCCAACAGGCGTCGCGGGGGTGCCGCTGTCGCAGGCCGCGAGCATGCTGAGCGCCAGTGCGATGCCGGTCCGTGCCGCGGGGCGGGGAAAAACGCTCAAAGTGTTTCGCATCAACTGGTTACGCTCATTTGAAGGTCCTGGGTTCCAACGGCCACCGCGACATCTACACAGTTAGATTATCGGTCCCATGTCATTTGTGCACCTGCATTGCCACTCCGAGTACTCCCTTCTCGACGGCGCCAACCGGATCGATGACCTGATCCGGCGTGCCGCAGAGCTGGAACAGCCGGCACTCGCGATCACCGATCACGGCAACATGCACGCGGCATGGGAGTTCCAGGAGAAGACACGCAAGGCTGGTCTGCGCCCTATCATCGGCATGGAAGCCTATGTGGCCACCGGTGACAGACGACTGAAGGCCCGCCCAGGTCCCGGCCTCAGACCGTACTACCATCTCGTGATACTCGCCCGTGACCGGGTCGGTTACCAGAACCTCATCAAACTCTCCTCCCTCGGCTACACCGAGGGCTTCTACACGCGCCCCCGGATCGACCGCGAGCTCCTCGCGAGATACTCCGACGGGCTGGTCATTAGTTCCGCCTGCATGGCGGGCGAGGTGGCGACACACCTCGAGCACAATCGCCTGGACGAGGCCCGCGCCGCCGCCGCCTGGTACGCCGAGGTCTTCAAGGACCGCTACTACCTCGAGGTCCAGGCCCACGACTCGGGTGGCCAGGCGCGACTGAACGAGCAGATCTTCAAGCTCGGCGCCGAGATGGGGCTGCCGATCATTGCAACCAACGATGCGCATTTCCTCACGCACGCGGACCACGACGCGCACGACGTGCTGCTGTGCATCGGTCTCGGCAAGGACCGCAACGACCCGAACCGGATGCATTACGATGGCGGCTTGTATTTCAAGTCCGCCGATGAGATGCGCGCCCGCTTCCCTGATCGCCCCGATGTCCTCGAAAACACGCTGAAGATCGCCGACGAAACGGATGTCCAGTTCCGGAAGCAGTATTTCGTGCCGGCCTTTCCACTGCCCGAAGGCGTCGAGTCGGAGAATTCACTGCTCGTGCGCCTCGCCGAGGAGGGCGCACGCCAGCGATATGGCGATCCATATCCGGACGAGGTGCGCGAACGGCTCGCCTATGAACTCGATGTCATCACGAAGACTGGCTACGCCGGATACTTCCTCATCGTCTGGGACTTCATCAAGGCGGCGCGGGACCGCGGAATTCCCGTTGGACCAGGCCGTGGCTCCGCCGCCGGGTCACTCGTGGCGTACGCGCTCAAGATCACCAACGTGTGTCCGCTCAGGTTCGACCTGCTCTTCGAGAGGTTCCTCAACCCGGAACGCGTGTCGATGCCGGACGTCGATGTGGACTTCTGCTTCGAACGACGAGGCGAAGTCATCGAATACGTTCGACAGAAATACGGCAAGGAGAGCGTCGGACAGATCGTGACATTCGGGACGATGAAGAGCCGCGCCGCCGTCAAGGATGTGGGCCGTGTCCTCGGGTTCACCCCCGCCGAGACGGACGCCCTCGCGAAGCTCATCCCGAACGCCCCGAACTACTCGCTCACGGTCAAGGAAGCGGTACGGGACGTTGCCGATGTGCGCGCTCGCTATCGCAATGAAGACCGCTACCACCAGCTCCTCGACTACGCGTCCGCGCTGGAAGGCCTGTCGCGCCATACAGGCGTACACGCCGCCGGCGTCGTGATCGCGCCCGGCCCACTCGACGAGTACGTCCCGATCTGCACGCAGTCGTCCAAGGGCGCCGGCTCAGGCGACGATGAGTCGGTCGTCGTCACGCAGTACGACATGAACAGCCTCGAAAAGGCTGGCATGCTCAAGATGGACTTCCTCGGGCTGACAACGCTCACCGTCCTCGCGGATGCGGTGAAGAACATCTGCGAGCGATCGGGAGTGCAGATCGATCTCGATACGCTCGCACTCGACGACGAGGCGACCTATCGCATGCTGCGAGCGGGGCGCACGGCCGGGGTCTTCCAGTTCGAATCACCGCTGGCCACGGAAGTGCTGCGCAGCATGCGCTGCGACCGGTTTGACGACCTCGTCGCATCGAATGCCCTGTTGCGCCCGGGTCCGCTCGATGCCGGCATGCACAAGGTGTACATCCGGAGAAAGAAGGGCGAGGAAGCGGTGTCGTACGCACTCCCCGAGCTCGAAACGATCCTCTCGACGACGTACGGCGTCATCACCTATCAGGAACAGGTGATGCGAATCGCGCAGGTGCTGGCCGGAATCTCGCTCGCAGAAGCCGATGTGCTGCGCAAGGCGGTCGGCAAGAAGGATGCTGAGTTGATCGGCAAGGAACTCGGCAAGTTCAAGACGAAGGCGGTTGCGCGTGGCCATGACCAGAAGATCATCGAGGAACTCGCGAGCCAGATCGAGACATTCGGCCGCTACGGGTTCAACAAGTCGCATTCGGTCGCCTACTCCGTCGTCGCCTATCACACCGCCTACCTCAAGGCACACTACCCCGCCGAGTTCATGGCGGCGCTTCTGTCGTCGCAGATCGGCGACACGGAAAGCGTCATCAAGTACATCGCGGAAGCCCGAGAGATGGGCATCGAGATCCTGCCGCCCGATGTGAACGAGTCGAACTTCAAGTTCACGGTCATCGGCGACAGGCGAATTCGCTTCGGGCTGGGCGCGGTGCGGAACGTCGGTCGCGCGGCGATCGACTCGATCCTCGCTGCTCGCGCCACGGCGCCGTACACCACCCTGTTCGAGTTCTGCGAACGCGTTGACCTGCGCCTCTGCAACCGGCGTGTCTTCGAGGCGCTGATTCAGAGCGGCGCGCTCGACGCACTCGGCGGCCACCGTGCGCAACTCGTCGCCGCGCTCGACGCCGCGATCAGTGAAGCGGGACTGAAACAGGAAGAGGCCAGCATCGGCCAGGGGTCGCTCTTCGGCGACCTCGGTCCGGCCGCGACCACGATCGACGGCGCCGCGAGGCACGGCCCCACCCTCCCGAATACCCCGGTCTGGTCGGACACCGAACGGCTGCAGCAGGAAAAGACCATCCTGGGCTTCTACATCTCCGGCCACCCTCTTGAACCATTTCGAACCGAGTGCGAGCTGTTCGCGACCCACACCGTGTCGCAGCTCCAGGGCTGGACCAGCGAGAAGATCGCCCTCGGCGTCGTCATCACCGCGGTGAAACGTCAGGTTAGTAAAAACTCAGGAAAAGATTACGCCCGATTAACCGTCGAGGACTTCTCAGGCTCTGCCGAGGTCCTAGTATTCCCTGAGGCCTGGTCGGTGCTCTCGGACCGGATCCGGACGGACGTACCTGTGCTCCTCAAGGGAGGGTATGGCCGGAACAAGCAGGATGAGGAGAAGCCGCCGTTCGCAGTCGATGATATCGTCCCGTTGGCGGAGCGCAGGACCAATGGTGCGGTGATTGTGACGTTGTCGTTGGAGTCGAGCGCCGGGCTGACCCCCGACGTGATGGATGACATCCGGGCGGTGGCCGACAGCCACCCCGGGACGGCACCACTGGAAGTGAGCTGGAATGACGGGCGCGGGCGCTCGTCTCGCTTCCGTTCGAGAACGCTGACCATGGCGGCGGATGGTGCTGCCTTGACCGAATTGCGCGCCTTGTTGGGGCACGAGCGAGTCCGGCTCGTCCGCGGCAACTGAGCGCGCAGGAGAAACACGACCATGGCAACTGCTGCGGGACTTGAGTTTGAACGGCCGATCGCGGAACTCGAGCAACGGATCGACGATCTGAAGCGCCTCGCCGGCGACGCGTCGTATGGTGTCGCACTTGAGATCGAACCGCTCGAGAAACGGCTCACGGAGCTCCGCCGCGAGATCTACAAGCAGCTCACACCGCTGCAGCGCGTGGAAGTTGCCCGGTTCAAGATGCGTCCGTTCACGCTGGACTACGTCGAACGCATCTTCACGGATTTCATCGAACTGCATGGCGACCGCGCATTTCGGGAGGACGCGGCGATCGTGGGTGGCTGGGCCCGCCTCGAAGGCGAGACCGTGATGGTCATCGGCCATCAACGGGGGCGCGACACCAAGGACAATCTGCGCCGCAACTTCGCGATGCCGCACCCTGAGGGGTATCGGAAGGCGCTTCGCTTGATGAAGCTCGCGGAGAAGTTCCAGGTCCCGGTGCTGACCTTCATCGATACGCCCGGCGCGTGGCCCGGGCTTGGTGCCGAAGAGCGCGGGCAGAGTGAGGCCATTGCGCGGAACATCTTCGAGATGAGCAAGCTCACCGTGCCGATCATCGCGACGGTGATTGGCGAAGGCGGCTCCGGCGGTGCACTGGCGCTCGGCGTTGCCGACCGTGTCCTGATGCTCGAGAACGCGGTATACTCCGTCATCACGATCGAAGGCTGCGCCGCGATTCTCTGGAAGGACAACAAGACGGTGGAAAGCAAGGAGCGCGCGGCAAAGGCATTGCGCGTCACCGCCCCGGATCTCGTCGAGCTGCGCGTCATCGACGAAATCGTCCCGGAGCCTGAGGGTGGCGCACACACCAACCACGACGCCGCTGCCGAGACGCTGAAACAGACGCTGCTCCGCCTCCTCGACGACCTGCGCGGTCTGCGCCCGGAGAAACTCGTCCGCCGGCGCCGGGAGAAGTTCATGCGCATGGGCCAGTTCATCGGCTGAGCGCCGGCCCCCCCACATGTCCGACTTGATCGAGGTTGTCTTCAAGGGCAATCGAAAGGAGTTCTTCCGCTGGGAGGATGTGGTTCCGCCTCCCGCGCCGCGCACGCACGTCATCGTCGAAGGCGATCGTGGCGAGGACTGCGGTCAGGTGCATGCCATCGGTGAACATGCGGAAAAACGGTTCGCAGGCGTTGCGCACGGGGCCGCAATCAGCGACGCCTCGCGACGCGTCATCCGGATCGCCACGCGCGAAGACATTCGACGCGCGCAGTCGCTCGCCGAAGAGAACGAAACGACGCGCCGGGCTGCAATGGCGCAGGTGAAGGAACTCGGGCTGCAGATGAAAGTGACCGACGCCGACTGGCAGTGGGATCGTCGCAAGCTGACGTTCTATTTCACTGCCGAGAAGCGCGTCGATTTTCGCACGCTCGTGCGTGACCTCGCCGCCACGTTCAAGGCGCGCATCGAGTTGAAGCAGATCGGTGTTCGCGACGAGGCCAAGCGACTCGATGGCATTGGACGCTGCGGACGACAGTACTGCTCTGCGTCGTGGCTTCCCGATTTGCGCCCGGTCAACCTCGGGGTCGCCAAGGAACAGAAACTCTCGCTGAATCCGACACAGATCAGTGGCGCTTGTGGACGTCTCATGTGTTGCCTGCGGTACGAACACGAGTTCTACGTCCAGAGCCGCAAGCGATTCCCGAAGGAAGGGAAGATCATCGCGACCGCGAAGGGCGAAGAGAAGGTGATGCTGAATGACATCTTCCACGACCGTGTCACGCTGCGCGGATCAGATGGGGAAACGCGCATCCTGACGCTGGTGGAACTGCGCCGTGAAACGTCTGCCTGGGTGCCAGGTGCCACCGATGAGTACCAGATTGCTGACGCCACGGAATCCGAAACGGAGGGCGTGCTCCCGCCGCAGGACTCGCCGCCCGTCGTCGGGCGCACGCGCATGCCGGCATCTGACCGCCGGCTCCCGGTAGTTGGGGTGGCACAGGAAGCACCGGAACCACTCGCCCTGACGCCCATCCCCGCGAGCGTCGGCCCGCCGAAGACGGCGCCGGTAGCCGTGCACTCACCGTCCGTTCCACCCGTCGAACGAGACGTGACGGACGATGAACTGGACTCCGGCGACGACATCAGTGAAGCTGATGGAGTCGCGTCGTCGGATGGCTCCGGCGATGAGCCGGCCGACGAGGTGACGGGTGAGGCGCCGCGCCGTCGTCGCCGACGCGGCCGACGCGGAGGCCGACGCGGACGCGGCAATCGACCGTCCTCCCCCGGCGACGACTCAGCCGCACCATGAGTTCGAACGGCCGCATCCACAGTGCTGGATGACGACTGTACACCTCGCATTTCACTGGATTTCCCGTGCCGCGCTTCTACATCACGACGGCCATCGACTACGCGAACGGTGCGCCGCATATCGGCCACGCGTTCGAGAAGATCGGTGCCGATGCAATCGCCCGCGTACATCGTCAGCTCGGTCACGACGTCCACTTCCTGATCGGCATGGACGAACATGGTCAGAAAGTGGCGCAGACCGCCGCGGCTGCCGGCGTGTCCGAACAGGCGTTCGTGGATGGAATTGCGAAGATCTTCTCCGAGACGTGGGCGGCACTCCACATCTCGAATGACCAGTTCATCCGCACCACGGCACCCGCGCACCGAGCGGGCGTCCAGGCGCTCATCAATCGCATCATCGAACGCGCACCCGACGCCTTCTTCGAGAAAAGCTACTCCGGCCAGTATTGCGTTGGCTGCGAGTCGTTCAAGGCGGATGCGGAGATCGTCGATGGGCAGTGTGTCTTGCACCCCACGCGGCAGCTGGAATGGGTTGAGGAACGCAACTGGTTCTTCCGGCTCTCGGCATACGCAGATCGGTTGCGGTCGCTGATCGAGAGCAGGCCGGAGTTCGTGCAGCCCAGCAGCCGACGGAACGAGATTCTCGGACTGCTCGACTCAGGACTCGAAGATGTTTCCGCCAGCCGCTCGCGGAATTCCTGGGCGGTGCCCTTCCCTCGCCCAACCAGCGACGGCCAGCAGCAGAGCACCTATGTCTGGTTTGACGCGCTGCCGAATTATCTCACCGCGACAGGCTTTCCTGATGGGCCAGGGTGGGAAACTCGCTGGCCAGCGCAGGTGCACATCATCGGCAAGGACATCTCCCGGTTTCACTGCGTGATCTGGCCAGCCATGCTCATGGCGGCCGAGCTTCCCTTGCCGGAGCGCGTCTGGGCGCATGGCTTTGTGTTGCTTGGCGGTGAACGGTTCAGCAAGAGTGCCGGCGTCAAGCTTGACCTTGCCGAGGCGATCGCGCGCTTCGGCCCCGATGCCTTTCGGTATTTTCTGCTGCGCGAGATCCCGTTCGACGGCGATGGCAGCTTCTCGTGGGAGCGTTTCGGCGAACGATATAACGCAGACCTCGCCAACAGCTTCGGCAACCTCGCCAGTCGTGTCACGTCGATGATCGAGAAGTACAACGGCGGCGTGATTCCACCGGCCGCCGAGGGGCAGCTCGACCATGATGATCTCTCGGATCTCCACGTTGCGGAGACCGCCGTGAACGGGTCGCGGGGCTACCTGCTGCACGAGGCGCTGGCTGCCATCTGGAAGACCGTCGCCAGGGCGAATGAGTTCGTTCAGTTGTCGCAGCCGTGGGCGCTCGCGAAGAGCCCTGACACGCGAGAGGCCCTCCTCGAGACGCTGGGCGCGTTGGGACGCGCGCTGGCGCGTCAGGCCATCGCCGTCGCCCCATTCATGCCAACGAAGGCACAGGCCCTCTGGGAGGCACTTGGCGCGCCTGGCCACGTCGAAGCGCAGCCATGGCCAACCCTGCGCCGCGTGGATCCCACCGGCTGGCGTGTCACGAAGGGCGCCGCGCTCTTTCCAAGAGAAGCTCCGATCGACGGTTAGTCTGCCGCAAAACGCATGGAGTTTCGCGAAACGCTCCGGCCCGGCCGCCGAACCGTGGGCAGGCATGTCCGCGTAAGTCATTTCACGACAAGTATTTACGAGATGCACGCCCGGCCGGTACATCCTCTGCCATGCGTATGTGTACGGCAGACTCGTCAGCCGGCGACTACCCCTCTGGAGTGACACGACCCAGGCACCTGCAGCGCCCGATGTCGATCGACCCGATGGCGTCACCACAATCCAGAGCAGACTCGGCTGTTACCAGTGTCCCACGTGCATCGTCCACTGGTCGAGTCTGCCTCTGGAGTGTGGTATGTCGCGTACAAGACCCTGCCGATGCCGGTGGGAACGGTCCGTTCACGCGCACGCTGTCCGACGAGGCTTTGCCCTCGAGTCCACCCTTCTCCTGCTGGTGCTGTTCGGGGCGCTGATCGGAGTCGCGACCGCAGCGATCGCCGTGTACACGCGCACCAGCGGTGTGGATGTGAAGGCCGCGCAGGTGGCGTACGCCGCTGAAGGCGCTGGCGACGAAATCATGGCGCAGTTGGATGCGAAGATGGCCGATGGCATCATCACGCCCGGCGACATCACGAGCCTCGCCACACCATCACTGCCTGGCTACAGCTTCACGCAGGAAACGTCGACCGTCGGCGCACCGGTGAACCGCGTCATCACACGCGGCCCGTTCTCCGGCCTGTATGCGCTGGAGCAACCGATGCAGGTGCGCGTCGCGGCGGAGGATGCGACGCACAATCGCGCCGCGATCGAGTTGGGCGTTTCAGTGCAGGCGGTCCCGCTGTTCCAGTTCGGTGTCTTCTACGAGCGTGACCTGGAAATCAACAACGGACCGCCCATGTCGTTCAGCGGTTGGGTGCACTCGAATCGGCACCTGTACATGAGCTCAGCGAACGCGAACTACCTGAGCCAGATCACGGCGGCGGATAGTGTGTTCTGGTCGCGGAAGGATGATGCCGTCTCGCTGAGTGGCATCAAGATCGCGAACAACGCCGGGACACTCGTGCCGCTCGACTTCGACAGTCGCAGTCACCCGGGCGCCACGTTCGTCGCCCGCAGCAACCTGAAATTCAACGGTCGGCTGATGAGCAAGGTCAGCGGCGTACGCCCGCTGCGCCTGCCGCTGCCGGTGAGCATGGATCCCATCGAATTGATCCGGCCGGCGCTCGTTGGCGACACACCGGACGTCGAACAGGTGCGAATGGCGAACAAGGCCGACCTGCGAATCGTCGTCAATGTCGCGAACGCGCTCACGAACATCTGCAGTGACGCCCTCTTCATTCGCACCGGCGGCCGCACACCGCTCGGTGCATCCTGCCCGGCGATCTTCCAGTTCGTGCGAGACGCGTTCTACGACGGGCGGGAAATGCTGCGGCCGGATGTGCTCGAACTGGACATGAGCGCATTGCGTACGTTCGTGAACGGCAGCCCGTCGGCGCGACAGGTGAGCGTGGTCTACATCGAGTTTCAGGGCCGCGACACCCTCATCAGCAATCGCGATCATCCGGCAGTCCGGATCAGGAACGGCGGCGAGCTCCCGGCCGCACCAGCGCCGGGCGAACCGGGTGGCCTGACCATCACTACGAACGGTGCGTTGTACGTCCGCGGCGACTACAACACCGTGAACTGGAAGCCGGCGGCCCTCATCGGCGACGTCACGACGTTCCTGTCGAACTCCTGGAGTGACGCGGCATCGGCGACCTTTCCGCGCCCTCGCACATTCGCCGTGACGAGTGTTCTCGCGGCGCTGCTGGCCGGGAGTTCCGAGACACCGTGCGACGCCCGCGTGTGCGGTGGACCACAGCCGTACGGCGGCGGGCTCGAGAACTTCCCGCGGTTCATCGAAGACTGGGGCGGCAGCACGGGAACGGCCTTCAACTACACCGGGTCTCTCGTCTCGCTCTTCGAGAGCCGGCAATCGAGACGTCGGTGGGGACACACGCTCAACGGCGGCCGATCGTACTACACGCCACCGGTGCGCAACTGGAACTTCGACGTCCGGTTTCGCGATCCGATGCTGCTGCCTCCTGGAACACCGCGCCTTGGGTCCGTGCTGCAGATCTCCTACCGAAATGTGTTCTGATGCGCCGCCAGGGTACGTCACTGATCGAACTGCTCATCGTGATCACGCTCATTGGGATCCTGACCGGCATCGCCGCACCACGGTTGCGTTCGTCCACACGCGCGGCTGTGGAACAGAGTGCGCGATTGCTGGCGCAGGATCTCGATCTGGCCCGCACCCGGGCATACGCGTCGCGCGCACGCGTGCGCATGGTGATCACCGATACCACCTGGCAGGTGTATCTGGACCAGAACCGGGACAGCATCTTCGCTGAATCAGGCACCGAGGCCACGGCCTATGGTCCGTTGAACTTCCGCGTACTGGATGAGCGGCAGAATTTCAGCCGCGGCGTTGCCGCACGGCTTCTGGCGGACACGGCCAGCGCACCATCGTCGGGCCCGCAACGTATTCAGTTCGGCACGCGGGGCATCACGGAGCCGTTCGGATCATCCGCGTTCGTCTATCTCACCCACGATGCCGACAACACGTCGGTCTACGCGGTCGAGATCACCCCTGCTGCCAACGTGCGGGTCTGGCGCTGGCTGGATGGCACATGGCAATGACACAGGCGCTGACGACGTCAGCAGCCGTGGCGCGCAGCCGCCATCGCCACGGCTTCGCCCTGCTCTCGATCATGGTCGCCGTCGTGCTGCTCGCCACAGGCGTGATGGCGATCGGTGCCGCCAACACGACTCGCCTCCGGTACCAGACCACTTCGACGAGCCGCAGCGCCGCACTGACGCTCGCGCGGACATATCTCGAGAATGTGCGCGCACGCGATCCGTGGAGCGTCGTCCCCGAGTCGCCCGCCGCCGTTGACGGAACAGGAACTGTCACGCCAGCCGGGGAGTTCACGCGACGACTGATCGTGACCACCATCAGCGCAAACCTGATCCGAATTCAGGTGGTCGTGACAGCACCACGCCTGCCCACAGCGATCGTGCTGACGACGAATCTGTATCGCGGTGGTACCATGGCGCCGATCACATGACGCGCCACACGTCACCTCCGCACGGCAACGAACGCGGGGGCTTCACGCTCATCGAGCTGCTGGTCGCAATGGTCCTTGGCGTGTTGATCCTTGGCATCAGCACGAGCTTTGCAACCGCCACGCTCCGGTCGAGTCGTGCAATCGACCTCCGGGACGGGCTCAATCGCGACGCGCGGTTCGTCGGCCTCGCGATCACCCGCGACATGCAGGATGCAGGGGTGTCGTTCGAGTCCACGCAGATCATGGGCAGCGTCGCCACACGCGGAGATACCGTCGTTGCGCTCTCGGTGCCATTCGTGCCGAACGAGGCGCTCACGTACAACATGGTCGTGCCGGCTGACACGACGGATCCACTCCCGCCCGGTGGAACCTGCGGGCTGCGGTGCATTGACGTCGTTGATCCGAACACGGTCCCGTTCCAGCTCACCGCAGGCGACCTGGCGCTGCTGCAGGTGCAGAGCGAACGGCGCCTGATCGTCCTCACCGCCGTCGAGACACCGACTGCAGGAGTGAAGCGACTCACGTTCTCGGCTGCCGATTCGCTCTTCGTCTATCCGGCTGGGCTCACCGACGGCTTGCGCCTCACGCGCACCGGCGTAGCCGTACAGCGACTCAACGTGTCAGCGTGGTACCGCGACCCGGCCAGCGCCACGCTCATCCGCGCCGATGGCTTCACTGCATCGGGCGCACTGCGCACCGCCATCACCGCGCGCGGCGTGGAGCAATTCACCACCCGATTGCAGTTCACCAACGGCGGGGAGCGCGTGAATGCGAACGGCGTGGATGCGGACACCACCAACGATTATGACCGGATCTCATCCGTGGTGATCCGCGCACGGATGCGCATCGAGAAGCTCGACCGCTCGATCAATGGAGGCGGGATCCTGTTCCGGAACTACGAGTGGCGCGTGACGCCGCGGAACCTGATCTTCGAGCGCAACAGAGTGCTCTGAGCGTTGATCGAAACTGCACGTCCGAAAAGACTGGATTCTGCGCGGACGTCGATTTGGTTCGGCGGACAGCCTTCGCGCGGGCGAGCGGACTGGTCTCACGCGGGGGCGCGGGGATCGCGGAGAAACAGCGAAAGGCTCTAACGTAACTGCGTGATCAGAGAGCAGTTCCTCCCGTCGTTGCTGTTCTCCGCGATCCCCGCGCCCCCGCGTGAGAACACGTTGGTAGCATCGCGCCGACAGCTGCATTCGCGCGCCGAACGCATGGGCAAGCGCAAATCCTCGCGCGCCAGCGTCAGCCACTCGATGCCACTCGATGCCACGTGCGCCAGCGTCGGAGGGATCACTCGATCCTCAACGGCTCCCTGTGAATTAACTTCGCCAGATCCACTCCCATCGACCCGGCGCACCATGACAGTTCAGCCCATCCGCCGCATCAGCGTCTTTTGCGGTTCCAGCGACGGCAGCGACCCACGCTTCCTCGAGGCCGCACGCACACTCGGCCGCGACCTCGCGCAGCGTGGACTCGGCGTCGTGTATGGCGGCGCGCATGTCGGGTGCATGGGTGCGCTGGCGGATGGCGCATTGAGTGCCGGCGGCGACGTGATCGGTGTGCTCACTCGCGGGCTCGCGGACCGCGAGATCGCGCACGCCGGCATCACCACGCTCGAACTCGTGGACAGCATGCACGAGCGCAAGGCGCGCATGGCCGCGCTCAGTGACGCCGTGATTGCACTGCCGGGAGGCTACGGCACATTCGATGAACTGTTCGAAGCGCTGACCTGGTCGCAACTCCGAATCGACCGCAAACCAATCGGCGTGCTGGATTCCGGTGGGTTCTGGGCACCGATGCTGGCGATGCTGGATGCGGCGGCAAGGAGCGGATTTCTGCGGCCGGAGAATCGTGAGCTGCTCTGCGCCGCATCCTCGCTCGACGAATTGATCGCGGCGTTCCGTCGACTGCTGACCGGCTCGGCAGCTGTCGGCGACCGGAGTGTGGTACAGCCCTGAGGACGTCGGTCGCTGCTGCGTCCTCCACCGCTATTCGACGATCGTCGTCAGCACAGAAGCACGCGGGGCCGGAAGACATCTCCCGGCCCCGCATGTCATTCACTTAGAAACCTTCGTCCAGACGACCCCGAATTACGGCGCCGGCGAGTTCAGCGGACCCGAACCACCCCACGTATAGAGCGCCTCGCCCTTCACACCGAGCTCCTTCGCCGGAACAGGCATCTCGCGCGGCGTGCCCGCGAGCAACGCGTCCGTGCGCCGGCGCCAGTAGTACGTCGCCGCGCCAAGGCCCAGCAACTCGATCTCGTTTTCGTACGCGAGCTTGGTCGTCAGACCTGCAACTCCATCGCCGGCCACGGCCGGAGGCAGACCACCACGCGTCACGCGCGTCTTGTTGATCAGCGTCACGGCAGTCGCAAGGTCACCCGTGCGGAGCGCCGCTTCTGCCTTCAGCAGATCGTTCTGGCCAGCCGAGATGACTGGAGCCGGGCCAAAGCCGGCGTAAATGCCGCTCGGATCCTGCAGACCAGTCAGGTCATACCGGATGTGCCCGATGTTCGACTGATGGTACGAGCCACGGCTCGGACGGAAGATGACGTCGCGCGAGTACACGAAGTCCGTGCCCGCGGCCGCCGTCTTCGGATTCGTGCCGAAGCCTGACACAATCGACGCATCACCGAACGATCCGTCGCCGAGGCGCTTGTCCGGCGAGTTCGGCTTCGGGTTACCACCTTCCGGCCACGGCGTGGCCTGCGTGACCGGATCGAGCAGGTTCGCCACGCGCGTGTGCACGCGGCCCGTATCGAACGCGTCGAACCACGTCAGGATCTCGTGGCAGAACTGCACGCACCCGTCTCCGACGAAGACGAAGTCGAACGGCGTGCCGCTCGACAGGCCTGCGTTGGTGTACGTCAGCACCTGCGCCCAGTTGACCGTCGCATTTTCCGCTGCCGAGCGCGGATAGTACGCCAGCGTCATCGCCATCAGCGTGTTTGCGATCTGGGCGATCTGGGTACTGGAGTAACTGCGCCCACCGGTCCAGGCCGCGACGGTCGTGAACGAATTCGCCTTCGCCAGCGCCGCCGCTGACGTTAACTTCGCGATCGCCGCGTCGCGCACCGCCTTGCGATTTGAATACTGCAGCGTAGTCACATCAATGGTCTCATCCACGATGTACCCCTTATCGTAGTTGAGCGCGATGTAACTGAGACACGCACCGAGCATCAGCTCGGCGATGGTCTCGGCCCGCTTGGTATCCGCCGCATTGTTCACCACGACCTTGCCGACACGGATGGCCTTCAGCACATCCGAGGCACCCGAGATCGTGGAGTACATCTTGCCCCACGGAATCTCGATCGAGGTACGGCCGGCAGCCGCCGGGTCATTCTGCCACGGGCGCGTGAGGCGCTTGCCGTCGGCATCGACGCTGGAGTAGAAGTTCATGTTCCAGTTGTTCCACGATGCCGAGAACGTCTGTGCCTGCGTCACGAGCACGCAGTTGCCTTCGCACCCTTCATACCCATTGAACCAGGTGCGCATCGTGCCGCCGGCGACGGCTTCGAGCGCGGCTGGATCGGACAACGCGCGCTTGGCGTCCGGCGCATTCGGGTTGCCGACATCGAGCGATCCGCAGCCTGCCAGTGCCACTACCGCCAGCATGCCGGTCGCTCGCATGAATCGAGTCATCATCATCTAGTCAGATCCTGTGTGAGCGTGGATTAGTAGCCGAGTTCAAACATCAGCGTGAACGTGCGGTACGCGGGATACGAGAAGTAGTCGATGCGATAGCCAAACGGGTTGTTGCCACCGCTGACGGAGCCGGTCACGTCCGGATCGTAGCCACTGTACTTCGTGCGGGTCCACAGGTTGCGTCCCACGATACCGATGCGGGCCGTCTCGAACGTCGAGAGGTGCGCCGCGCGAATGAACGACTTCGGGAGCTGGTAGTTGACTGCGAGTTCACGCAGACGGACGAAGCCACCATCTTCGATGAAGCGCGTGTTCGGATCGAAGTTGTTGTAGAAGGCCTGGAAGAAGCCCTGCGGTTTCCGCTGGGCGACTGGCACGTCGCGCTGGTCGAAGTCCACGTCGCGCAGCTCGTTGTACGGCCACTGACGGGTCTTGTTGAAGATCTGGCCACCCTTCTGCCAGGTCACCACGCCGTTCACCGACAGCCCCTTGTACTGCATCGAGTTCGCGAAGCCCATCGTGAAGTCGGGGTTCACGTTGCCGATCGCCTGCAGGGAATTTCCGGTTGCATCGAAGAACTTGAGCGGGCGCTCGGTCTTCGTGCCGTAGGCGGAGTTCGCGACGTAATACCCGAGCTCATTCAACCGATAGTCGCTTGCCGCCCCGGTCAGCTTGCCGTTGGCGATGTTGGTGGCAAGCTGCTCCGGCGTACGGACCCAGTCGCTGCCGTAGATGATGCCGAAAGTCTGGCCCGCGGCGATCCGGAAGATCCGCGTGTTGTCACCGCCGTTGTTGTCCGGCCCGGCGAGGAACGGCGCGACACTCAGTTCCGTGACACGCGCCCGCGTGCGGTCACCCGTCACGTTGAGCTTCCAGAAGAAGTCGCGGCTCGATGCCAGGACGGCGCTGAACGCAACTTCGTGCGTGTTACCCTGCAGTGTTGCGGCATTCACCCAGGTATTCGAATATCCGGTGCCGGATGACACAGGAACGTTGAGGATCTGATCGCTCGTCTTCTTGTTCGAGTAGCTGTACTCGAAGCTGTAGTTCTTGAGGAAGTTGAGGTTGAATCCACCCTCGTATTCCCGCGAGAACGCCGGCTTCAGACCCGGATTGCCCAGGGTTTCCTTGGTCGGGCTGCCACCGCTGATGTCGAACGTCTCGTACTGCGCACTGAAGATCGGGCGCAGCCCTGCGGTGCCAACGGAGAAGCGGAGCTTGCCCTCGTCCACTCCGGGAATCTTGAAGTCCTCGCTGAACCGGTACGCCGCAGAGGCGCGATAATACGTCGCACTTCGGTTGTCGGCTCCGAACAACGATGACTGGTCACGACGCACCAGTCCGTCAAGGATATAACGATCCTTGATGTCGAACGTCGTGATACCGAAGAAGTTCCGGTTGCGGATCGTCTGCGTTTCCGAGACGGTGGTGTTTGCCGTCTTGTCCAGCGCAGCACCGAACTCCGTCACGCCCGACACGCCAAGCTTGCCTGCGCTGACCTGGAAGCGGTTGTAGGTCTGATCTTCGTAGACAGTCGCCACCTTCGTGGTGTTCGTTAGCCAGGTGCCGAACTTCCTCACTGCCGTCAACGTGGCGCCGGTGTTGAAGGCGCGCTCGCCGATGTTCTGCTGGAACAGGCTGCCTGCACCCTTCGTTCCGGTCGAGCC
>JANMNM010000012.1:0-6375 GCA_031373905.1 Gemmatimonadaceae bacterium
CGACCGGATCGATGGAGCGGTGCCACGCGCAATTGGACGCCGATCACCACCGTCCACCTCAATCCGACGAAGGAGGACCGGCTGGATCAGAAGCGCAACGCGGCGTAGCGACGCATGCGACAACTACCTTGACACTCACCGCGAATGCTGGCCGGAGTCGGCAACCAGCTCGACGTCTTGCGGTCGCACTCGCCAAGCAGTTGCCGCGCGCGGGACTGCTCCTCGCTCAGCAGCTCGTTGCCTATCCTCGACGCCGTCTCGACGGCACGATGACATCAGGCGACTTCGTACGCGCGGCGAATCAAGGTGCGAAATGCTCTGCACAAGGCAAAGCGCCACCACACCGAACTTTACCGGCGTCTACTATCAGTGTTGAGCACCACCACTGCATTCCGCTTGAGCCCCGCCAACTTCGCCCGCTTCATCGGCGACTTCCGGAACGCCGCGCTGAACTGCTCCTGATCCAGCGCCAGGATGTCCGTCGCCAGCGTCACCGCGTCCTTCCCCGCAAGGAACTCCCGCGCCCGGAACGGTGAATCGTCAGCCAGTTCCTGCGAGAACTTCCGGTTCCACGGGCAGACGTCCTGGGAGATGTGTCGGTATTACCGTTTTGAATTCGCGCTCGGCATAGGCTGGCGGACCCTGCGTGACCCTCAACGCCGTCAGCCCCCGACCTGAGTCCACGGGACCGAAGCCATACGCGCGAGCACTTGCGCCGTCGGTTCTGGAAAATCAGATTATCTGAATGTCAAGTCCGACCCGGTCCCTGTCTGTCACCGATGCCGCGCGCCGATTCGCCGACGTCGTCAATCGGGCGTTCTATCGCCATGAGACGACAGTCCTGCTCAAAAACGGCGTCCCGGTCGCCTTCGTCGGACCGATGGCGCCGACCGGGATTCCGGCGCGCGAACTGGCGCATCGGTGGGCGCTGTTACCTCGCCTGACGCCGTCGGACGCGGCTGCCTTTGGCGATGATATCGGCGCCGCGCGCGCCGAGTTCGCTGCGCCTGCCGATCCGTGGTCCTGAGCGCGTGAGCGTCCTCCTCGACACCGCGGTCCTCATCGCTGCGGAGCGAGGGACCTTCGACATGCTGGGCTATCTCGCGGCACTCGGCGATGCGCCTGTCACAGTTGGCGCCATTACCGCGTCCGAGTTGCTGCACGGCGTCGAGCGGGCGCGCGATGCCGCCATCCGGCAGCGCCGCAGCGCGTTCGTGGAAGGGGTGCTGGCGAATGTACCGGTGATCCCGTTTGGTCTGGCCGAGGCGCGCGCACACGCGCGGATCTGGGCCGAGTTGGCGGGTGGCGGTGTCCTGATCGGCGCGCACGATCTACAGATCGCCGCAACCGCGCTGGTTGCGGGCAGCGAGGTGGCGACGCTGAATGTCACCGAGTTTGGTCGGGTGCCGGGACTGCCGCTGGCGCAGCTCGCGCCGTTCGTGCGGACCTGATGCGAGCGCACGCAAAGGCGCCGCCTGATGCGTCGTGCGCGACACGGCTGGCGCGGCACGTTAGTCACTCGATGCTGTACGTGCTGCGCGGCACGCCGTACGATGCGCGTGTGGCGATCCACGAGCACCAGAGAATGTTCGCGGCGACTCCGCTCACCTCAACCAGTGATTTTCACCGGTGTCAATGATCCCCGATGGCGATGCGCACCTCCTGCCAGTCCGCGCGTCGCAGGTGCAGGCGATCACGCGCCCGGACCCGCAGCTCTGGACGCTGTACCTGATCTACTCGGTGCTGGCGAATGTGGCGTTCCCGCTCGCGGTGCTGCCGTATTACTTCCTGTATCGCACGCTGCGCTTTCGGTTCGATGACGAGGGGGTGGCCGTGTCGCACGGCCTCTTCTGGCGCCGTGAGACCTACCTGACGTACGCGCGCATTCAGGACATTCACGTCACGCGTAACATCTTCGAGCGATGGCTCGGAATCGGCACGGTGAAGATTCAGACGGCATCGGGCAGCGCTGCCGCAACGGAATCGATCCCCGGACTGATCGCGTACCAGGAGGTCCGGAACTTCCTGTATGCACGCATGCGCGGGCATAGCAGTGCCGCGCCTGCAGCCGCCACGCCGCCCGGTGACCTTGGAGGTGGCGCCCTGGCGACGGGCACCGAGGCGCTCGCGGTCGAGGCGCTCATCGGCATTCGTGACGAGTTGCGAGCCGTGCGTCAGCTGCTCGAACGCCAAGCGCCCGGGGCGCGCGATGTATGAGTGGCTGAAATCGATCATCCTGCCACTCCTCCGTATCGAGGGGGGCGAGCCACACCCACCCGCGGGGCACAGTGCGAGTGAGATCCGTCGCATCGAGCGTGCAGCGCCCGGCTATCTGCGCCTGAAATTGTTCTGGTGGGGGCTGTATGCGGCGGCTTGGGGGCTCGCGGTGGCCATCGCGAGCACGCTGCTGCTGCTCGCCGACGCGCGTCTCCTGCTGCTGGTCATTCCACTGATTCTCGTCGCCATTGCGAAGGCGGCGACGCTCTATGTCACGATGCGCCTCGACTACGAGCTGCGCTGGTACGTGCTCACCGACCGGAGCCTCATGATTCGCGAGGGCGTCTGGAATACGAAGGAGATCACGCTCACGTACGCGAATGCGCAGAACGTGCGTGTCACGCAGGGTCCGCTCGAGCGCCTGTTCGGTTTCTCGACCGTGGAGGTGGAGACGGCAGGCGGTGGATCGGCGGAGAACGGAATGACCCCGCACCGGGCGCGGTTGCCGGGCCTGGCTCGACCGCACGAGGTGCGCGACATGATTCTCGACGGCGTGCGACGCGTTGGTACCACAGGGCTGGGCGATCTGGATGACCATCGGCCGCGCGCCATCGCGACGGCCGCCACAAGCATCGCGACCACGCGCCCGGCGGAGCGCTCCCTCTCGGCGACAACGGGGGCGAGCATCGCGATGCAGCAAGCATGGGATGAGGCGCGGGCGCTTCGCGCCGCACTGGAGAGTCGTCGACGGCAGGGGACGGAGTAGCTCGGGAGTCGGGTATCGTCTTTCGACGCGCGTGGCGATTCGAGCGCTACACGCCAACATTCGTCAGCACTACCGCCGAGTTCCTTCGCAGCCCCGCCAACTTCGCCCGCTTCATCGGCGACTTCCGGAACGCCGCGCTGAACTGCTCCTGATCCAGCGCCAGGATGTCCGTCGCCAGCGTCACCGCGTCCTTCCCCGCGATGAACTCCCGCGCCCGGAACGGTGAATCGTCAGCCAGTTCCTGCGAGAACTTCCGGTTCCACGGACAGACGTCCTGGACGATGTGTCGGCATAACCGTTCTGAAATTTCGCTCGACACCGGGTCAGGGAGCCTTCGTGCCCATCGGCGGTGTCATGCCTCGGCCTGCATGGGTCCAACACCGGCCAGCCGACACAGCCCGTGCGCAATCTGTTGAGTGAAATCAGATTGTGTGAATGTCACGTCCGATCCGTTACCGACGCCGCCCGCCGCTTCGCCGACGTCGCGAACCGGGCGTTCGAACGCCGTCCCGCTGAAGAATGGCGTCCCGGTCGCCTGCGCAACGTGACAACGCGTTCCATCGCCATGGCAACGAACCAGGTTGCCTTCGTGCTGGCCGACGCTCGAGTCGCGCCACTCGCCGACGTTGAGCGCCGCACCGGTTTGGCAGGTCAGGCGCACCGCACGCGCCGGTGCACGCGGGCGCTCGGCATCACGAAGAGGACGGTGGGGTGGGAGTCACCGCGTCTGGCGCCAAAGGGTTCGGAACGCCAAGCGCCAGCGCGCCAGCCGCGACGCGACCCACGAGACCAGTCAGGTCGCTATGAGCCATGTCCGCCGCGTGCTGCTGCAGCAGCACGCGGCAGGCGTCGGCCTGCAGCACACCGTAGCGGTCCCCCGTTGCACTGGCAATTGCACGGGCCTCGTCGACAGCATGCGCTGCATCGTCGAGGCGCTGCTGCTGCAGTGCCACATCGGCGCTGATGCGCAGAGCGAGGCTCAGGCCCCAGCGGTCGCCGATGTCCCGGAACACCGTGATCGACTCCGTGACGAGTCGTGCAGCGATCTCCAGCTCGCCAAGCTCGCCCGCGGCCTGCGCCCGGATGCTGCCGTTGAAGGCAAGCAACTGCCGTTCACCGAGGGTCTCGAAGTGCTCGCACGCCTCACGAAGGAAAGACACAGCGCGAACGTGATCGCCACAGCGCAACGTGGTCCATCCGAGCGCCGTGAGCGTGAACGCCACGTTGCGGGTGTCGCCCAAGGCACGGCGCAAGCCGAGGCTTTCTGTCAGGGCCTCGCGGCTGGTCTCCAGCTCTCCCTCGAACAGTGCGACCCAGCCCAGGTTCGACAACGCCAGCGCCATGCCGCGCGGGTTCTCCTGCTCGCGGTGGAGTGCCAAGCACTCGGTGGAGAGACGCCGTGCGTCGGCGAACGCGCACAGCCGCCACGCCAGCCATCCCATCACGCCCAGCGTCCGTGCCTCACCGTTGCGATCACCAAGCGCGCGCCACAGTGCGAGCGCTTGTTCCGCGGACTGGTAGGCGATCTGGTTGTCGCCCTGGTTTTGCGCGAGGGTGCTGTCCGCCCCGAGCAACTCCGCGTGCAGCGAGGTGCCGTGCACGTCGGGCATCTGGATCCCTCGCGCGATGCGACGGCGTGCCTCACCCCACGCGCCGCGGACCAGCCAGGCACGCCAGAGTGACAACACGAGGCGTGCGAAGCCGGTGCCATCCGTCCGGCGATCAGCATGGTCGAGGGCGGCGTTGAAGTTGTCTCGTTCACGGTCGAACCGTGCCAGTGCCGACACCGAGTGTGCCCCTTCCAGCGCGGCCGGCAGCGAGTCGGCGAGGTCGGCAAAGACACGGAAGTGACGGTCGCGGATCTCGTCGGCGTCGCCGGCAGAGACGGCGGCGTCGGCGCAGAACTCCCGGATGCTCTCGAGCATGGTGAACCGGGTGTCGCCATCTTGCATCTCCACCCGCCGCACCAGGCAGCCGTCCACCAGCGTCTGTACCGCGTCGAGGAGCGCATCCTCAGTGGTCGACAGCACGGCGACGGCATCGGTGAATGCGGCACCACCCGCGAAGGCCGCCAGCCCCCGGAGTGCACGCTGCTCCGCAGGCGCCAGCAGGTCATAGCCCCATGCGATCGCCCCGCGGAGCGTCTGCTGCCGTGCGGGAAGGTCGCGGGCGCCACCCACGAGCAGGTCGAACCGGCGATCCATGCGCGCGATGATCGCGCGCGGTGACAGCACGCGACATCGCGAGGCCGCCAGCTCGATCGCCAGGGGCAGACCGTCAAGACGCGTGCAGATCTCTGCAATGGCGCGCAGCGTGCTGTCGTCGGCGTCGAAGTCCTGTTGCGCGTCGCGCGCCACGTGCAGGAAGAGATCCACCGCCGGACTGGCGCGATACGCCTCGGCGTCAGTACACGCGAGGTCAGGCACGGCCAGCGGCGTGAGATGGAACTCGTGTTCACCACGCAGTCGGAGCCGGATGCGACTGGTGACCAGGAGTGTGAGTTGCGGGCACCGGGTCATCAGCGGCGTGAGGGCCACCGCTCCTGACACGACCTGCTCGAAGTTGTCGAGAAGCAGCAGGACCTGTCGCTCGCCGATCAGGTGCACCAGTGCGTCGAGTGCCAGGCGGCCTTCACCCTCACGGGCGCCGAGCGTGGCTGCGATGTGCGTCAGCACGCCTTCAGCGTCGTGCACCGACGAGAGGTCGATGAAGCGCACGCCATCGGTGAACGTCGTGCGTGCATCAGCCGCCACTCGCAGGGCAAAGCGAGTCTTGCCGGCACCGCCCGCGCCGGTCACCGTCAGGAGGCGGATGTCGTGGCGCGTGAGCAGTGCACCGGCCGTCGCCAGTTCACGGTCGCGCCCGACGAGTACACCCGGCGGATGTGGCAGGGGCGCCGTGTCACGCATGGGTGACCGCGCGGCGCTCGTGGCCAGCTGGGCACCGAACTCCGCCGCCGTGATCCTGCGTTGCTCGGGATCAGGGTGTAACGCGCGCGCCAGCAGCTCGGCAATGGCCGCTGGCGTCTCCGGCCGGCACGTGCTCACGAGTGGTGGCACCTCGACGAGACGCTTGGTGAGCAGCATGTGTGCCGATGCGGCAATCCAGGGCGGACGACCGGCCAGCATCTCGTACATCACGCACGCCAGCGAGAAGACGTCGCTGCGTCCGTCCGCCTCGCTGCCGTCGGTGAACTGCTCGGGACTCATGTAGGCCGGCGTGCCCACCGCAAACCCGGCTTGCGTCAGCATCGGCTGCGAGGCATCCGAGACCAGTCGCGCGATGCCAAAGTCGGCGACGATCGCATGACTGTCGCTGACCAGGATGTTCTCCGGCTTGATGTCGCGATGCACGATGCCCCGGGCGTGCGCGTGTGCGAGCGCGTCGGCCAC
>JANMNM010000058.1:0-3720 GCA_031373905.1 Gemmatimonadaceae bacterium
TCAAGGTGACTTGTCTCGACGTGGGCGGCCCACTGGCCAGCGGCGGGAGACCTCAATCGGTGGGACACACACGTAGAAGCCGTAGCGGAAGCATTTTCGGACCCGGGTTCGATTCCCGGCGCCTCCATGAACGACGAAAGCTCAACTGGTCCGCCAGTTGAGCTTTCGTCGTTCCAGCGCAGCTTGACGAGCCAAACGAGGCATCGTCCACGAAGCCCGGGTGTCTGCCCTTACGACCATGTCAGGCAACGCACGCTGGCGTAACCGGGGGAATGTGGCATAAGGCTACGCGACCGCGCGCTGTGCGCACCTCCCCGCAGAGCTCACCAGATGCGACGGCGGTTACCCTGCGAGCTGCACCATCAGGGATCGCGACCGCCTCGAGCGTTCGAGACACCGCTCGCAGCGGCGTCCTCAGTGCGCGCGCACTCGAAGAGACAAATACCATGGGCGCCATCGAGGTGCAGGCACTCCGCGGTGTCGATCTGGAGCAATACGAGGGCGAGCTGCTTGTTCTGCTCGGAGCATCTGGCAACGGCAAGTCGACACTCCTGAACATTCGCGGCGGGCTGGATACGCCGACGGGTGGCACCGTTCAGTATCGGGACCGCGATCTCACAGCGGCCAGCGACATGGAGCTGACGCGGTATCGGCGCGAGGACGTCGGATTCGTCTTTCAATTCTACAATCTCATCCCCAGCCTCACCGCTCGCGAGAACGTTGCACTCGTGACCGACATCGCGACCGAACCATACGCTCCCGAGGACGTATGCGGCCTCGTCGGACTGTCCAATCGCCTCGGTCACTTCCCCGCGCCGGGGAAATCGCGGTTCGATCACCGATGACCGGTGTGGTCTTGCGTGTGGTGCAGGAGGACGAAGGAGGGGTGATGGCTGGCGCGCCGCTGCTTGAAGTTGGCGACCCTGCTTCCGTGGAGGTGATCACCGACGTCCTGAGCGAAGACGCTGCGCAACTGCATGCAGGCGCCAGCGCGCGCGTCATCGTCTCGGGCGGTGATACACTCGCCGGAGTCGTGCGACAGATCGAGCCGACCGCCTTCACGAAGCGCTCATCGCTCGGCGTCGATGAACAACGGGTGCGCGTCGTCATCGGGCTCACCACACTTTTCGCTCGTGGCGCCCCGCTTGGTGATGGGTATCGCGTGGACGTTGCCACGATCGGGGTGCGTCCGCGCCGAATGCGATCGTGGTGCCGGCCGGAGCGCTGGTACGGCATGCCGACGCCTGGGCCGTCTATCGGCACCACGACGGGAGAGCGGCTCTCGCAGCCGTCAGGGTCGGTCTGCGCAACGACCTGCAGGCAGAGATCCTGGGTGTCCTCGAACTCGGCGATCGCGTGATCCTGTTTCCGTCTGACGCCGTCGCTGATGGTTCACGAGTCGTGCCACGCACGCGGTGAGCGCGTGGCGGTCTTGCGTTCTCCAACCTTGTGAACGATGGTCGATGCCGTGAGAGCAGCGTAGACTTGACATGCGCACCACACCGCACGCAACGTTTTGCTCGACAGCCCCCAGAACGCTGCTTCCAGGATCTCATGCTGATTGACTTTGCTACGCTGGACCGACGGACGGCATTCTTCTGGATGGCTTCGACGATTGCGCCGCGACCCGTCGCATGGGTCTCCACCCGCAGCCTTGGCGGGGTCACGAACCTCGCACCGTTCAGTTTCTTCCAGATGATCACGCCGAACCCGCCGACGCTGATGATCTGTCCGCAACACAATGGCGACGGCTCTATGAAGGACACCGCGCGCAACATTCGCGACACGCGTGAGTTCGTCGTGAACCTGGTGTCGTTTGCGATGGTTGACAGGATGAATTCGACATCCTTCGCGTTTGACGCCGGGACGAGTGAGTTCGAGGCAGTCGGCATCAGCGAGACCGCCTCGTCGGTCGTTTCTCCTCCGCGAGTCACCGACGCGCCAATGAGCTTCGAGTGCCGAGTCGCGGACTTCAGCCTGTATCCAGCCGATGCGCCAACCTGCGCGATCGTACTTGGCAGCGTCCTCGTGGCGCACGCCGATCCGAGGATCGTGGGAGCCGATGGCGCCGTCGATCCAGCGGCGCTTGACGTAGTCTCTCGAATGGGCGCTGATTGGTACGGGCGCACCAATAGTCCAGCCAACTTCTCATTGCCGAGGCCGACACGATGGCTGCGTTGAAGAAGATCTCAGCACCGAGACAGAAGAACGCCACGATCGAGTTCACTGGTTTCCCGCAGGCGGGCTTCGCCTTCCTGAAGGGTCTCGCCGAGCACAATAACCGCGAGTGGTTCGAAGCGCGCCGTGAGACGTACGAACAATCGCTCCGGGAACCGATGAAGGCGCTGGTCGAGGAGATGGATGCGCGGCTCGCAACGATCGCGCCCGAGATCACTGGTACGGTGAAGGGAAGCATGTTCAGGATTCACAGGGATATCCGCTTCAGCAAGAACAAGGCGCCGTACAAGACGAACGCTGCCTGCTGGTTCTTCCATCGTGACTCGAAAGGCAACGTCGGCCAGGACGCCATTCACGGCGGGGCCGGCATGTACTTCCATCTCGAACCCCGCGCTTGTTTCGCCGGCGGCGGTGTCTGGATGCCGCCATCACCCGTGCTGAAGCGAATCCGTGGCGCACTCGATGTCGGCCACGAGGAATTCAATGGGATCATCACCGCGAAGCCGTTCACGAAGATGTTTGGCGCACTGTCGAACGAAGCGGTGCTGAAGCGGATGCCGCGCGGCTTTGACCCTGCGCATCCAGCGGGAGACTGGCTCCGGTATCAGAGCTTCACCGCAGGGTGTTCGCTGACGCAGGCTGAGGTGACAGCTTCGTCGCTTGCTGACCGCCTCGAGCAGGTCTACCGGGCCATCACGCCGCTGGTGCGCTGGCTGAACTCGGCGATGGGATTTCGTCCGCACACGTCGCGCTGAGCTGGCCGTGGCCTGCCGTCACTTTGGCGGACTGACTCAGCGGGGTGCACGCAGCTCGAATGCCCCGAGCGGTTCGACCGCTCCGTTGATCTGCAGTTCGACGGTATGCCGTCCGGGGTAGTGGCGGCGCGTGGTCAGATCCGCCAGTGACACCTTCTTGCGCAGGGTGACGCTCTCGCCGGCCTTGAGTTCGACCACTGAAAGCTTGAAGACCTTGACGCTCGTGCTGCCAGTTGACTTGACGAAGTGAATGCGAAGATCAACGATTGCCAGCTGAGTCGCCCGCGTGGGATTCCGGAGCGAGCAGGTGACTGTGACGTGCCCGCCCATCGTGGGTTGTTTTGGCAGGATGCTTTGCGCCAACACCCGGAGGGATGCGGTGGTTGCGTGGCCAAGAACCGCCATCGCCGCGCGATCGCCCTGCTTGATCAGTGAACGGAGCGCACGCTGGATGATCCATCGCCGCTCGGCCGTGGCGCCGTGCATCCATCGCGTGGCGATCGCGATCAGCAGTGCGGGATGATCCTTGCCGATGTCGTTCAAATTGTTCGCGACGGACCGCCTGACGTAGAGTGATGGGTCATCCCGAAGCGCTTCCAGCAGCCCGACAACAGGAGCCGGGTCTTTCTGGAATGCTTTCAGCCTCCCGGCCCACGGCAGTCGTGTCCGCGTTGACTCCGACACCAACCGGCGAACGTGTTCGCTCGGATCGTGGGTCCAGCGACGCAGTCGCTCGAGCGTCGCCTCCTGGTGTTTCTCGAGGAAAGGGCGCATCGCGAACTCGGCG
>JANMNM010000067.1:0-1665 GCA_031373905.1 Gemmatimonadaceae bacterium
CACAACTTCGTGCTGAACAGGACGGCTGCCGGACTCGCGCACGCCGCGCGCGTCGTCGATCCGGCGAGCGGACGTACGCTCGACGTCAGCACCACTGAGCCCGGCGTCCAGTTCTACACCGGTAACTTCCTCGACGGGACGCTGACCGGAAAGTCCGGTCACGTGTATCGGCATCGCAACGGCTTCTGCCTCGAGACACAGCACTTTCCCGATTCACCGAACCAGCCGGCATTTCCATCGACGATCCTGCGGCCTGGCAGTGAGTACCGGTCCCGTACCGTGTACACCTTCGGCGTTCTGAAGTAGTCAGCGTATCGGCGTCGCGGGCACATACTCGGGCTCCACGTTTTCGACGTAGAGGCCGAGGAACTGTCCGCGTGACGTTGACGGAAGCGTGAGGTCGAAGCGGTATGCACGGTCCGGCTCGAGCGCCGAGATGTCGGCGTAGAATCCGGTGAACGTGCCCGGTGCCTTGACATGAATCGCGGTGTACGCCTTATGCAACGGTACCGGCGCGCCGTCGATCCGGAGCAGCGCGTCCCAGCGCGCGTCGGGGCTGCTGAACGGTGCCCAGAGCAACAGTCGCTCGGGCACCAGCCAGGTGGTTCGGTAATCGTCCTCCACCCACGGAATGGGCCACGCGGCGCGGCGTGCACGCAATTGATCAAACACCTGTCGCGGAATCGTCAGCGTGCCGCTCACCTGGCCGCCGGTGAACTCCGGGTTCCACGTCACGACCGGCTCCATCCGCCGGAAGGTGGCGTTTCCAAAGCGGACGGGAATCGTGAGCGTCGAGCCGCGTCGAGTGGCAATGCGAGCAGGACTTCCATTCACCTCGGCGCTCTCGACACGCGCACCGGCTGGCAACACGACAGTCAGCTCACTGCGGCTGCCGGCCTCGCCTCGCACGTCGTCCAGCAACAGCACGCCATCAACGATCCGGGCGCGTCCAGTGGCGCCGAAGAGCAGTGGTGCAGTGGCCTTGGCACTCGCACCTGACACGCTGAGCACGAGCGCCGACCCACCGTCGAGCGTGATGTCGAGCGTGTCACCGCGGCGATATGCGCCAGCATTCGGTTTTCCCATGTTGCGACCCGCAAGCGGATGCACTTCCTCCAGCAACAGGCGCGCACCACGCGTGAGCCCGATGCTGGCGTCGAGCGCGATTCGCGCGGTGAGTCGCCGCGGGTCGGGATTGAACAGGAAGATGTAGCCGTGGTCGCCGTCGATCATCGTCGTGCCATCGATCTTTCCCAGCGCGGGTTGGCCGAGGATGTGGCGTGTGCGGCGAAGCAGCTCGCTGTTCGTCGCGGTCCAGGCAAGCCAGCCACGCAGCCACGCCTTGTCAGCATCGCTGAAGCTCGCGTTCTCCGCGGAGTCGCGCGCAGGGATCATGTTGATGACGTTGTTCCACCCGCCCACCGCGATCGACGAGAGCACCGAGTAGCGCCAGCCGAGGTAGTCCCAGTCGCGGGCACGAAACCGGTCGATGACGATGCCGCGGTCCGCCGTTTTCGTCGCGGGCATGTCCTCCGTGTCGTCCAACCGCGGGGTCTGGTGCGTCATGAAGCCGGGCACGAGTTCGTTCGGTGTGAACTCGTAGTTGCGGAACCGGTATGCCGTGTACCGCTCACGATTCGCTGAGACGCGATCGAAATGCAGGTC
>JANMNM010000068.1:0-4784 GCA_031373905.1 Gemmatimonadaceae bacterium
CATCCAGCGTGTGAGTCTGCGTGATGGCGTTGCGCGCACCGTTCCATTCGCCGCCGATGTCGACCTTGAGTTGCCCCCGTTCCCGCAGCGCACACTGCGCATCGATACCGGCGCGGTCCTCGCGCGACAGATTCAGCACGCCGCGTTTGCGGCTGATGGCCGAGTCGCGATCAGTACACTGGCGCGCGTATTCGTCATGTCACCGGGCGGCATACCGCGTCGCCTCACGCGCACGCCGCGGCCGCGCGAGTTCATGCCGGCGTGGTCGCCTGACGGACGCATGATCGCGTTCGTGACGGCGGATGAAGACGGGCATGCTCTGTGGACCGCGCGTGCCGATGGCTCCGCCGCGCCGCAGCGCGTGTCGGGTGCACCGGCCTTCTGGGCGGATCCGGTCTGGAGCCGCGATGGTCGCAGCCTGTACGCACTGAACGCTCCACTCGGTACGTCACGCAGCGGGCCGACACTCGTGCCGGCCAACGCCTCGCTGGTGCGCGTGCCTGCCTCCGGTGGCGCTTTCACTGTCCTCGCCAGCGTGGGCAGCGTGCGGCATCCGGTGCTCAGCGCGGACGGCGCCCGCATCATCATGACGAGTGCCGCGGGGCAGCGTGTGTCCGTTGCGATCAGTGGCGGCGCGCTGGCAAAGGACAGCGCGCGGACGCCGTCGGGCACATGGTCCCCGGGCAACCCCGTCGCGTGGGACAGTGATGGCCGACCCAACGCATGGGCGCGCGGCATGACGCTGCTGCGTCTGTTGCCGAGTGGTGCGCGGGACAGCGTGTCGATGCAGGTGGCCGTCACGCGCTCGAGGCACAGCGCCGCCGTGCTGCTCCGTGGTGGCACGGTCGTGACAATGCACGGCGACTCGGTGATCCCTGCCGCTGACCTGCTGATCCGTGGCGAACGCATTCTCGCCCTTGGTGCGCGCGGAGCGTTCGCCGTTCCAGCGGATGCCCGCGTGATCGACGTCAGCGGCACCACCATCGTGCCGGGCTTCATCGATGTGCACGCGCACCTGCAGCCGCGCGGCGAACTCCTGGAACCGGAGGCCACCAACACCTTCGCCTCGCTCGCCTACGGTGTGACCACCGTCCGCGATCCCCAGGTGGGTGCGGAGATCTTCGACATCGCGCAAATCGTGGAAGCCGACGGCGTACCTGCACCACGGATTCTTTCGACCGGCCCGCTGCTCGGCATGCAGCCGCAGGGAACGACGCAGGATTTCGCCTCGCTGGATGAGGTGCGAGCTGCGGTGCGGCTGTATCACGACGGCTACGGCACGCGATATCTGAAGTCGTATCTGGCCGGCAATCGCCAGCAGCGGCAGTGGATTGCGCAGGCCAGCGCGGAGGCAGGCATGCTCGCCACGACGGAAGGGGGCGCGGACGCGAAGGAAGACCTGACGCACGCGCTCGATGGCTACAGTGGCAACGAACACGCATTCCCATTCCAGCTGCGCAACGACGTCGTGCAACTGTACGCGCGAAGCGGTATCGCCTACACACCGACGCTGGTCGTCGCCTTCGGCGGTGCGCTGCCGATCTATCGATTGCTGCAGACGGAACGGCCTTTCGCGCAGCGCGTGGCCGACTGGTATGGCGCCGGCGAGCTGCACCAACGCACCGCCACGCGGTTGCTGGCGTTTCCAGAGGAAGACTACGCAGACAACGAGGCGGCCCGCGGCGCAACCGCCATGCTGCGTGCCGGCGGCATCGTGGCACTCGGCGGTCACGGCGAAGTCCATGGGCTGAGCGCACACTGGGAGATGCAACTGCTCGCTGGCGGTGGCATGACGAACGCCGAGGTGTTGCGTGTTGCCACCATCAACGGCGCGCGGGCACTCGGCCTCGAGACGGACCTCGGCAGCATTGCCGTCGGCAAGCTGGCCGATCTCGTTGTGCTCGATCGCAACCCGCTGACCGATATCCGCAATACCACGTCGACACGGTACGTGATGCGCGGTGGGCGACTCTATGACGCGCACACGCTCGACCAGATTGCGCCCGACACCGCAACGCGTCGCCTGCCCTGGTGGATGGCTGTGCGGAGCCCTGATCGCGCGGTGAGCAGTCGTGTTGATCGCGCAGTCACGCACCTGATGGACTCGCTGCAGGTCCCGGGTGTTGCGGTCGCCGTGGTGCGCGGCGCGGACGTCCTGCTGTCGAAGGGCTACGGTCTCGCCAATATCGAGCAGCAGACGCGGGTTACCGATGCCACGATGTTCCAATCGGGATCTCTCGGCAAGCAGTTCACTGCGGCGGGCGTGATGGCGCTGGTGGAGCAGGGACGTGTGCAGCTCGACTCGTCGATCCGCCGGTGGTTTCCCGATGCGCCGGCCACCTGGCAACCGATCACCGTACGCCACCTGCTAACGCATACCTCTGGGATTCCAGACTACACCGGCGATCAGATAGACTACCGGAAGTCCTATCGTGATGACGAGCTGCGTGCGATGGCTTTCTCGCTCCCGCTCGAGTTTCCGGCCGGCGCCCGCTGGAACTACAGCAACACCGGCTACGTCATGCTGGGCACGCTGATCACGAAGGTTACCGGCGCGCCGTACTGGGACTTCCTGCGCGAGCGCATCTTCACGCCGGCCGGGATGCCGACGGTGCGTGTGATCAGCGAATCCGCGATCGTACCACAGCGCGCTGCCGGCTACCTGCGCCGCGGTGATCTGATCGTCAATCAGGACTGGGTGTCGCCGGAGCTGAACACCACTGCCGATGGTTCACTGTTGCTCAGCCTGCGCGACATGCTCGCGTGGAACGACGTGGTGCGGCGTCGCGCCGTGTTGAGTGCCGAGAGCTGGTCCGCACTGCAAGGCGCCACCACCTTGCGCAGCGGCAAGCGCTATCCGTACGGCATGGGCTGGTTCGTCGACTCGCTGCGCGGGCGCGAAGTGCTGCAGCACAGCGGCGCGAGGCAGGGATTCCGCGCGCAGTTCTCGCGCTACTCGGATGGTGACGTCGCGGTCATCGTGCTCGCCAACTCGCGCACCGCCGCCACGGATGTTTTCGCGTCCACCGTCGCTGCAGTCGTTGACAGTTCACTCGCGCCGGAGCCGGTGCCAATGCGCTCCATCGCAGACGCGGACCCTGCGGCGACGGCGATCGTGCGTTCCGCGCTGCAGAAAGCTGCTGCAAACACGCTCACGCTGGCCGACTTCACTGCCTACCGACAGACGGTCTTCCCGCGCCTCCAGGCGGCCCTCGCGCGTACCCTCGCCGGCCACACCGCCCCCGATCGGCTCCTGCTCCTCTCCCGCCGCGAGGTCGGTGACGACACGGCCCTCGTGTATCGTGCGATTTACGGTTCGTCCGCCTTCCTGGTGCGTGTCAGCCTTGGACCGGATCGCCGGCTCACATCGCTGTTCGTGACGCCAGAACAGGGCGTGTTGCGGGCAGGGTCGTAGCGCATCGAGGTGACCACGGGCAGTGCAGAGCCGTGAGAGCCACGTGCGCGGCCCCCCTCGCCATCCACGCGCTCACGGTCTGCCGCCGGGGCGCAGGCCGGCAGGCCCGCCATCATGCGCGCACCCGCCGCCCAGCACTCGCGATGCCGGATGCGTAATGCCATCGACCCACCCCCATGCCGCCACGACCCTGACCCTCCCTGGTTTGAAAGCCTCCGCACGCCGCGCGCACCTCTTCGCTGTACTGACTCTGCTCTCCGCAGCCGGCGGGACACTGGTTCACGCGCAAGGACAGCCGATGCCGCGCGCGGCGGTCCGTCTCGATGCGGCGACCGCCGACTCCTTCGCCCGAGCAGCCCGCGCCAGGCCCTTACCCCGGGCTGGCGCCACACGGATCAGTACCCCAGCCACGATCGACGGTGTGCTCGACGAGGCGTTCTGGCGGCAGATCACTCCCGTGACGGACTTCCTGCAACGTGAGCTGAACGAGGGAGTTCCCGCCACGGAGCGCACCGAGATCCGTTTCGCGACCGACGGGATCTCGCTCTACGTTGGCGCCCGCATGTTCGATCGGGAACCGCACCTGATCGTTCCCGGTGAGAAGATTCGCGACGTCACGCTGTCCAACAGCGACCACATCGCGCTGATCTTCGACACATATCATGACCGGCAGAATGGATTCGTGTTCGCGACGACGCCGGCCGGTGTGGAGTACGACGGGCAGGTGATCCGCGAGGGGGAGGGTGGCGGTGCCTTTGTGCAAGGACAGAATCGCGCGCAGGCCGGTGCGCTGGGCGGCTTCAACGTGAACTGGGACGCAAGCTGGACGGTCGCGACGCGCATTGACTCGCTCGGATGGACGGCGGAATTCCGCATTCCGTTCTCGACCCTTCGCTATCAGTCCGGCGCGGCCGAGCAGACGTGGGGACTGAACATCACCCGCTCGATCCGTCGCAAGAACGAAGAGTTGTACTGGGCCTTCATTCCACGGCAGTTCAATCTCTATCGCCTCTCGCTGGCCGGCACGCTCGAAAAGCTCACCGTGCCGACGCGTCGTATCCAGACGATGACGCCGTACGTCCTGGGCTCGGCGCAGAAGGTGTATCCAGTGGGCAGCGCGTCGCGCAGCTCGACACCGGTGGAGTTTGGCGGTGAGATCAAGTACGGCGTGACACCGGCGCTCACGCTCGATCTCACCTACAACACGGACTTCGCCCAGGTCGAAGTGGACGATCAGCGCGTGAACCTGACGCGGTTTCCAATCTTCTTCCCGGAAAAGCGCCCGTTCTTCCTCGAGAACGCCGGCATCTTTTCCGCCGGAACGCCGCAGGCGATCGATCCGTTCTTCACACGGCGCATCGGTATCTCC
>JANMNM010000123.1:0-16640 GCA_031373905.1 Gemmatimonadaceae bacterium
GTTCGCAACGCCTCCGCGCAACACCTCCTCGTCCGCCACACCGCACATGCTTCCACGCCTCCGACCATTCCCGTCGACCAGTGGAGGACCGAATGGAGGCGGGACTCTCATTGACGCCTCGAGGTCATCAACCAGAGGCACACAGGTCCATCACCTGACGGAGCGGCTCAGGGTCGGGTGTCGAGGCTGGCTTCGATGAAGCCGACACCCGTGCTCGCCGTGCAGTCGACACCTTCGAGGAGCCAGTTCGTCCGAACCACGTTGGAGCACCGTTGCTCGAACACTCCCCCGCTCCCGAAGTTGTCGAACGAGTTGTCGGTGGTGATCACCACCGTGGTCCCGTCGAACTCGTACCGAGTCACGATCGGGTCGCCTTCGACAGTGGGGATCAGAACGTCACCCAAACCGGTCATCACCTGACCGGTTTGGGTCACACGATGGCAGCATGACCACAGCCACCAACTCAATCACGCCACGCTTCGACGACCCCCGCCCAATCCTCGACCGTGCCATCGCCACCGGCGGGGCTGTCATCGCCGGAGTCCGGCCCGACCAGCTCACCGCGTCGACGCCCTGCCCCGAGATGGACGTCCGCGCCATGCTCAGCCACCTCGTCGGCGTGCTCGACCGCATCGCCGCGCTCGGCACTACCCACGATCCCTTCTCCGTGATCGAAACCAGCGCGCCCGATGACGGCTGGTGCGACGCGTGGGCGAAGTCGAGCACGCACGCCGCAGATGCATGGCGCGACGACGCCGTGCTCGAACGGCCCATGGCACTGCCGTGGATTCAGGGGAGCGGCGCAGAAGTGCTGACGTCCTACTTCTCTGAACTGACCGTCCACACGTGGGACCTCGCGACGGCGACCGGTCAACAACCCGACTGGGTCGACACAGTCGTCACCGCAGCGCTCGAGGCGCGCCCGATCCTGCCCGCGGAGAACCGTCGAGCACTCTTCGCGGAGATCTCGGCAGCCATGGGCCTCGACGATGTCGCCATCCCCTTCGCCGAGGCTGTCCCCGTCCAAGCCGACGCCCCCGCCATCGACCGCCTCGTCGCCTGGAACGGCCGGGATCCCCATCGCTGACCCGGGTGCGCATTTCCCGCGGGAAATCCACGAAGCTCAGGTCAGCGGTTTGGATCGGCGAAGGAGGAACACTCGCCGCATGGTCTGCCCACCACATGGCCAAGCTTGCGGCGTCGATGTCGATGCTCGAAGGCACCCAACGAGCATGCCCGAAGCCTGAAGCCTCCTCAATCACCGGAATTTCTACAGAGATGCGCCGATCAGTACGCGAGGTGTTTGCCGCAGCTCAGACACCGGAACAGGTACGCCGTGGTGTCCCCTTCGGCGTGGCGAGTTGCTCGATGTCGCCGTGGTCGGACGTAACGAGTGCAGCGCAGCGGAGAAACGGCCGACTCGACCACCGTGGCGTCGATTGGACCGATGGCATCAGCAAGCGTTCGACGGAGCACCCCGGTGCGCTTGGCAGGCTCAGCCGCGGGAACTGTCGTGCCGCAAGGCTCGGCACGCGTGATGCCCGCCCGCTGTGAGGTCAGGACGCGCGCCGGTAATGCATGGCGACCGCGCCGCTGCGGAGCGGTGTCGCCGAGATCAGCTCAAGTCGTCGCGTGCTTGGCAGCCCGCTCTGGTACAGCGTCGGGCCGTGGCCGGCGATCCTGGGATGAACGAGGAACATGTACTCGTCGATCAGATCCAGCCGGTCCAACTCGGTCGCGAGCATCCCGCTACCAAGAAGCACACCGGCAGGCGTCGCGTCCTTGAGCCTCTGCACGCCCGTGCGCAGGTCGCCGGAGAGGTGGTGGCTGTTGGTCCACGCATAGTCACTTCGCGTCGACGACACCACGTACTTCGGTTTGGCCTCCAGCTTGACCGCCCACTCGCGGATCGTCGGCGGCGCCTCCTCCTCGCCACGAGCCACCGCCGGCCAGTAGCTCTCCATCATCTCGTAGGTGATGCGACCCCACAGCATCGCCCCTTGTTCGTTCATGAGACGGGTGAAGAAATCGTGTGTCTCGTCGTCGGCGATTCCCTCCCGGTGGTCGACGCACCCATCGAGGGTCACGTTGATGCTGAAGGTCAAGAGTCCCATGGCGACGGGTCACCCCCGAGTTGAGTGGACGGCTGGACTGTCACTCGTCGACGCGTTCCTCCCAGCGGCTGACGAACACCAGCATTGGCTGCGGAGTGCCCGCACCGAGGAACCTACCACGCACCTTCACGGCTGGCGCTCCGTCTGGCACATGCAGATGTCAGCCAGCGTTCGGCGACGCGCGCCGCACTCCTGATCAGCCTCGCACGCGCCCCGCGCGAGCGCTGCGTGCGCCACCCCAGCACCGCGACACCAGCCGGCCTGTCATCCCGGCGACGGGCACGAGATACGCCAGGTAGACGATATGGTACCACGCGGGGTAGTCCGGCCAGACGACGAGGAGATGATCGGGCAACGAAACTGCGAGGAAGAGTCCGCCCAGCCACCACGCGATCGCCCCGTCGTCGCGAACCACTCGTGTCGCCACGACCGCTGCGCCGATGGTACACAGGGCACCCACGATCAGCCGCGCAACGAGCATTGCGAAGGAATAATGCTTCGTCGGTTCCGCGACGGCATACGCCGGCCACAGCCGCCGCACGACGAGCACGGCAACGATTGCGATGCCAACGGCCGTGGCACACCCGGCCACCAGCGCCGCACCGCGACGCAGCACGACATTCATCGAATCCTTCTGTCAGCGACGGACGAAAGGCGCTCGTGCGCTGTGCCCGCTGCGGTGGGCTCGGCACCGCGCCGCGCCACCATGTCGCGCACCGCCTGCCCGTTCGCACCGCGAGTGCGGCGTACGAAGACGAGAGCTATTACCGACACAGATGCATCAACTCCCGTATGAGTGATGGCTGGCTGACGAATCGCGTTCTGCTGCAATGCGACCGCAGCAAAAGTACTCCTGCTCACCGGGCTCCGGTCGCCGTGACAGCAGCAACGTCGGGTTCGCCTGGCCCTCGCGCAGACGTCGGTGTACCAAGGAGGTACGTCACCGGGAGTGGCTGGCCTGGGGTTGACCACTCGCCGACACGCCAGTCCATGCCTGACGGGGCCGCGCGCATGGCGAGAGCCATCAACTCGTCTGGATGGTACGTCCTCCAACACGAGACGAGCCCGTCCCACCACACGGCGAACGGTATCAGCGGCATGACATAGGTGAACAGCAAGCGCCACCATCGGGCCGGTCGGATCATCGGCGTCATCACCAGCACCGCGATCGGCGCGAAGCACATTACGGCGAGTGCTTTCAGCGAGCGTTGTGTCACCTCAAAGACGGCGACGGGCGTGCGCGTCACACTCGCTTGTCGGAGAACGTCCGTTGCCTGTGCGGGCGCGAAGTGATGGAACGCCGAAAAGAACGTCGCAACGGCGGCGTCCTCGGGCCACGATGACATCGCTTCGAGTCCGGTTGGTCGGTACGTGACCGCCAGCGTCGAAGGGAAGCGGGCCAATCCCTGCGGATTTGGATATGCATCGGTCAGTTCCAGTCGAACACCGGGCACAGCCGACGCGAGCGCTGGCAGGAGCGACGGCCACGGACCACCGCCACCGGAACAGAAGTCGCGCACCAGCGAATCTGGCACCTGCGCCACCGAGGCCGTTAGCGACGGCAGGACCGCCGCATACGGGCGCGTTCGTTCCGCAATCGCCGCGAGGTAGTCGGTGAGTCCACATCGCAGGAGATGCGGAAACCACGGCTGATCCTCAAGCTCGAACAGGTGCAGCCGCGGGAGGCGCATTGGGTCGACGGAAGTGGTCGGGCAGGCGAACGCCCTATTCACCTGCACAGTAACCTCTCTTCCCCACAGTATAGCTGCAAACTCCGCCGCAATATCCACTACACGCCACCCAGACAATCCGCCGCACTCCGGACGCCCCTCCGCCCGACTGAGGACCGCCCAGAGCTGGTTTAGCGACGTGGAGCAGAGCAATCGGCGCAGCTCGCCCACCCCTACAGCCAACACCTCACGGGACACCATAAGCAACACACACGCGGACTGCAGCTGCGTCGATGCGGCGACCCGCCGCGCGTCCGCCAGCTACGTGTTCCAAGCCACGCTGTCCACACGCCGAGTGTGGCAGAATGCAGGGTACCGGGTGCCGTAATACCGGATATGGCGCACAATCCCACCTATGTATGCTTGCACAGTGCGCGGGCTTGCATGGCGCGCACGCATGCGGCCTTTCACCAACATCAGGCGGCGCCAGACAACACACCGGCGCGATGATACCGATCGGCATGTCGTACACCACACGAAGGGGCCGCCACGAGACACCTGCGAACGACTCGACCCACCGCAGGACCCCTGCCTTCACTCGCTCCATCTATCCAGTGCCGATCAGTTCAACTGACGATCGGCAAGCAAGTGAGCGGCAAGAGAGCGCCGGAACGAAGTGAGACACGCAGAATCCGACCGCACTACTGCCGACAGGGCGCATTCGGATCCGTCTTCGGCTTGTCCAGACGCGGCCGGTTCGCGCGCGTCGCGAGATCGATCGCGGCATCCTTCACGAACGTCGCCACCCGCGTGAGCGCATCGTAATCGATGTACTGCGCCTCGTCGGTGACCTGGTGATAGTCCATGTGCTCGCCGCGCGAGAACGCGACCGCTGGAATACCGTAGCGCGCGTAGCTGTAGTGATCCGCGCGGCAGTAATACTGCAGCGGATGACCAGGTGCGTCGAACGTGAGATTGAATTCGAAAGGCTGTTTCTGCCTCCGGTTGGCGGCATCCAGCACATCACCGAACTCGGTGCTCAGCCGGCGCATGCCGATCGCCTCGAGGTATGCCGGGCCGGCATCCGGCAGATCGCGAACGCTGCCGCGGCCGATCATGTCCATGTCGATCTCGCCGATGATCGAGTCACGATTCACCGTCGGATGATCGGTGAACCAGCGCGAACCGAGCAACCCGAACTCCTCGGCGGTGTGCGACACGAAGAGGATCGATCGGCGCAGCTTGGGGCCACTGGCGAGCAGTTCTGCGATCTCCAGCAGCGCGACCGTGCCGCTGCCGTCATCGTCCGCGCCGTTCCTGATCGAGTCGGGTCGTGCAGGCCGAACCGCGCGCAGCGAGTCGAGGATCTGGCGTACACGTCGGGACTCATCTCCATTCGGCACGCGGCTCGGCGAATCAGCGCCCATCGGGCGGACGACCGCACTGAACGCACGAAGCGAATCGTGATCCACCGGTGCGCGATCGAAGCCGACATGGTCGTTGTGCGCCGTGAGCGACACGTACTGCCCGCTCACCGTGGGGTCGGAACCGGGCAGGATGCCAACCACGTTGCGAGCGGTGTACTCGAGCGGGAACACACCCACGCGCATCCGCCCCCGCAACGTGCGCCCCACATCGCCAGGCACTGCTCCGTCGAGCGGGCGGCCAAGGAGCCTCGCGGCAAACGCGTTCGTGACGATCGCGGCCACGGGTATGTCGCGCTCCGTCGTGTCGAGCACGAGGTTTCCCGTGAGGTACGCAGCGGCCGTGGACGCACCGGCGGCATCGAGTTCGGCGACGAACAGCGTCGCCGCCCGCGCAAACCGCGGGTCATTCCGGAGCCGGCCGAGATTCGTGTTGCGGGTCGCGGTCGTGCGACGTTCCGGAGGTGTCACACTGAAGAGCAGCGCCTTGCCCTGCGCTGTGGCGGCGTCGATCCATGTGGACGAGTCAGACGCGAGTCCGGCGTACACCACGCTGACACCATCCACCGGTCGGCTGCGCCCGACGCCGGGCGCCGGCGCGTAGTCCACGCCGAGCCGCGCGACATAGCCATCGACGCTGAGTGTATCGCGGCGGTCAGCGGTCCGGCGGAAGAACGGCAACGTCTGGAACCATGTGCCGTTGTCGCCAGCAGGCAACAGGCCGAAGCGCGCGAACTCCGCCGCGATGTACGCGGTTGCCTTGTAGTTCCCCTCGTCGCCGGGTGCACGGCCCATCATGGAGTCGTGCGCAATGGCGAAGAGCCGCGCGCGAAGATCTTCAGGCGTCAGTGCTGTTGACGTCGAGAATGCCCCGGGAGCGTTCGTGCGCGCGATGGTCGCCGGGGCGCAGGCGGTTACGACGATTCCGAGGACGAGAAGTCTGGTGCGCATGATTGCGACGTGTGAGTGTGGATCAAACTGCCATTCCATTTCGCACGGGAGGCAACGTAGAACAGCTTGTCTCACGCGGGGGCGCGGGGATCGCGGAGAGAAGCCACTGCAAAATGTTGTGGGAACTGCGTCAGCGAAGCAAAGAGTCTGCGGCACGAACGCGCCTTGGTGCGACTGTCCGGTCCTGCTCGAGAAAACGGCGCTTCAGCGCCGGACCAACGTTCCCGCGAACAGTAACCTGACGTTCGGATCCAGCTCGACGGATGCGGGCTGTGTCTCTGCCGGGAATGCGTAGCGACCGTCACGTGCGCCGAGTTCGATGCGCTCCACCCGGCGCGGGCCGGTGGACGGCGAAATGCCGATCTCGACTGGCAATCTGAACGGGTCACCCGGTTGCGTCTGCCGCAGTTCAACCACGACTTGCCTGGCCGCCGCATCCCATCGCCAGGTACCGTCAAGCCGCGGGATACCGCCGCGGTAGAGCCACTGCTGGAAGAAGGCGCCCAGATCACGACCGGCGGCACGCTCCATTGCCGCACGAAAATCGGCCGTCGTCGCGTTGCGATCGCGGAAGCGGGCGTGGTAGTCACGGATCCCCGCCCAGAAGCGATCGTCGCCCAGCTCCTGACGGAGCATGTGCAGCGTCCAGCTGCCCTTCTGGTACGTCATGGCCGAGGTGACGTCAGCCATGTCAGTGAGGTTCGCATGGACGACGCGATAGTCTGGTCGCTTCGTGTCGAAGTCGGCGACCGTCTTGCGCGAGTCTCGCAGGCCTGCCGTGAACTCATCGCGTCCGTACGCGTGCTCGATGAACAACAACGTGAAGTACGTCGCGAATCCCTCGCTGAGCCAAACATCATTCCAGTCGTTCTCGGTGACGGCGTTCCCAAACCATTGGTGCGCGATCTCATGGATCACCACGTTGCGCCAACGCACCGGGCGCGTGCCCGCGACGCTGCCCGCACTGTAGAAGATGGCTGACGCCGCCTCCATGCCGCCGCTGACGGAATTCGACTGCACATTCGCCAGCTTCTCGTACGAGAACGGGCCGATCCATTCGCTGTAGAATGCCAGTGCGTCCTTGGTCGGCACGGCGAAGTCGTGAAAGCCGGCCTCACGCTGCTGCGCGAAGACCCAGGTTTCGATCGGAACGCCGTTGTAGTCGCCAACATGTTGCACGGCGAAGTGCGCCACGCCAAGCGCGTAGAGCCAGGGCGAGATCGGCACGGACTCGCGCCAGACGGTGCGACGGTTGCCGCGTGTGTCGTCCGTTTCCTCGATGCGCCGTCCGTTCGAAACCACCTGATAGTGCGCGGGTGCCGTGACGTCCATCTCCATCGTCGCCTTGTCGGCGATGTGGTCGATCATCGGCAGCCAGTGATGTCCCTTGTTGGGCCAGTTGTCGGAAAAGAAGGCACGGTCCCCATGCTGGTTCGGCTTGATCTGCAGCCCATCGGAGGGGATACCGGCGTACCGCACGACGAGCTCGATCACCGTGCCGGATTCGGGCGCCGCACCGAGCGTGATCAGGACCTTCTCGCCGGAATGCTGGAACCGGAGTGGCGTGCCATCCCGCAGCACCTCACTCACCTGCATCCCTTTGCCCTGTCTCGCCGCGCTTGCCTCAACCAGGTCGAGCGTGACCTGCGACACACCTGAGGCGAGCAGTCGCAACCGGATCGTCGCGACGCCGGTGATGCGATCGGTGCTGTCGGCGAGCGTGAGCGCAAAGCGATAGTGCTCGACGTCGATCGGCTGCCGTGGATACGGGTCGGCGCGTGTCACACTGGCCGCGAGGGCGAGCATCAGCAGCGCGCGAACGCCGGTCGGTCGCAATGTCATCGGGGTTTCCGCAGAAGGAAGAGACTGACGTGGGCTGGCGACGGCACGCGTCCGGCCAGGGATACCGGCCGTACTATCGTTTGCCTGCCACTGGACCATTGAACCAGATCGCATTCGGCGCTTCGGATCTGGCCACGGCAATATCCGGCCACGAGTCACCGTCGAGATCACCGATGGCCACGCCGTAGACAGTGCCTTTGCCATCATTCCAGCGAATCGATTCGAAACTCGTGCGCGACCCGCGACTGGAATTGAAGAAGATCGTCCCCTGCCCTTCCGCAGCACCGACGACGATGTCGCGCGTGCCGTCCTTGTTCAGGTCTGCAATGGCGATCGCCCCTGCTTCCAGTGCACCGGTGCTGATCTCGACCGCGTCGGCGAACCGTCGCGTACCGAGGTTCCGCAATAGGAGCACCTTCTTCGTGTTCAGGTCACCGATGACAAGATCGTCCGTGCCATCACCATCGATGTCGGCCGCCGCCGCGGCACGAACCGAGACGACCGCGGCACCGAAGGGCTGCGCCGCGACGGCGAACTTGCCGGTGCCATCATTCCAGAGGATGACACTCTGCCCATTGTCGCGGTGCGGTACGACGAGGTCCGTGTGACCGTCCGCGTCCAGATCTGCGGCAACGATGATCGTCGCCGACTGCGTCGGAAGCGGTGTGCACTGCGGAAAGTTGCCAGCGCCGTCGTTCATGCAGACGAAGCTCGGACGTGGATTGGCGGCCGTACCACCACGGTTTGCCACAATGACGTCGGGCCGCTTGTCGCCATTCAGGTCGGCGAGTGTGACGTAGCGCGTGGACCACTCTGGCTGACCGAACGATCCAGCGGCGCGGAAGTGCGCCTGGGCGTCACTGAGATAGACCAGCTTCCGATCGGGCCGATCGTTGCTGACCACGAGATCGAGCGTCCCGTCGCCATTCAGGTCGGCAAGGGCGGCCGTGTAGGTGCGATCCGCCGAGTCGCCAATGGCCTCGATCGTGAAGTGGGCGCGGCCGTCGTTTCGCAACACGAGGTTCCGAAGCGGCCAGTGGCGCCCCTTGGCGAGGATCACGTCCAGATCGCCATCGCGATCGATATCGCCAAGGCTGACGCTCGCGGATGTCTCGCTCGTGGTCTCGAGGAGCTGCATCCGGTCGAACTGCCTGATGTCGCCGGCTCGATGCAGGTCACCGACTCCCAGCGCAACGCTCGCAATCAGTGCACCGCACCGCGCAACTCGATGGCATGTCATGCGGCGCACCGCATCGGTTGTCTGTTTGAGGATTTCACGATTGCCGAGACGGGGTCGATTGGTGACGGATGACCGCAACCGTGAATCTCACCTGCGTTCGCGGTTGGCGCGACGGATGGTGGCCGTCGTCCCGGGACTGCCGACCGCCGCGAGCCAGACGGCGGAATCCGGTCCGGGCCCGGCTGACCGCACCACAGGCCTCCTGCCGAGCGGGGACCTGGTTCAGCCCCGGCGCTGCCGATGTCGCGGTGGTTGCGGCCGAATGACAACCTGATGAAACTGGCACGGCAGGTCGCATGGCGTGTCACGGGCGGACCACCAGCACCTCCTCGCCCTGAATGCGTTCCCTGATTTGCAGCGGCGGGTAGCCTGTTGCGGCGTGTACCCGACTACACTTCGGGACGAACTCGAACTTCTCCTGCCCTTGGCCACCTCTGCACTCCTGCAGTACCTGCTGCCGAAGCAGGCACTGACCAGACTCGCGGGACGCATTGCGTCTGCGCGGGGCGGCAAGGCCACGTCGTCCCTGATCCGCTGGTTCGTGGACCGGTACCGCGTCAACATGAAGGAAGCAGCGGAGCCGGACGTTGCGAAGTACGCGACCTTCAACGAGTTCTTCACCCGGGCGCTGAAGCCGGGCGTACGGCCGATCGCCACGGCCGACTTCGTGTGCCCGGTTGACGGGTCGATCAGCCAGTGCGGCAGCATCGAGGGCGATTGCGTCTTTCAGGCGAAAGGGCACAACTGCACCACGACGGCGCTCGTGGGCGGCGACGCGGATCTTGCCGCGCAGTTCACCGATGGCGTGTTCGCCACGTTGTACCTGAGTCCCAAGGACTACCATCGCATTCACATGCCGTGTGCGGCGCGACTGACGCGCATGATCCACGTGCCAGGTGACCTGTTCTCCGTGAACCCGGCGACGGCACGCAGCATTCCGGGGCTCTTTGCGCGGAATGAACGCGTCGTCTGCGCCTTCGAGAACGACCGGGGTCCATTCGTGATGGTGCTCGTTGGCGCAACGATCGTCGGAAGCATCGCAACTGCGTGGCACGGCGTGGTGAATCCGCCGCGCACCGGGGCGGTGCGCGAGTGGACCTATACCGACAAGACGATTCAGCTCGAGAAGGGCGAGGAGATGGGCCGATTCCTGCTGGGTTCGACCGTCGTGCTGCTGTTTCCGGACCAGTACATACTGCTCACGCCCCGCTGGAAGCCGGACCTGATCGTCCGGATGGGCGAGGGTATCGGTATCAGCTACCCGCGCACCGCAGAAACCCGCATCTGACGTTTCTCGCGGCGTGACGACGCGATCTCCCGCGTCGCCGCCGTCATGCGCTACGGGACTTCGCTGCCGCTGCCGGCTGACCAGATCTCCGTCCAGTCCTGTGCATCGAGCGTGACGTCGATCGCCGCCACCGCTTCGCGCATGGCCTCGATCCGCCGCGATCCGGCCACAGGAATCGGCCGGGACGGATGCCGCAGGAGCCACGCGAACGCGGCAGTCGCGGCGCTGACGCCGTGACGCACACCGACTGATTGCAGCGCCTCGCGCACGCGCACCATCGCCGGATCACTGCTCGTGAACAGTCGGCCACCGGCTAGTGGCGACCAGATCATCGGCTGGATCCTGCGCTGCTGGCACTGGTCCAGTGTTCCGTCGTGTAGCGGAGCACGATGGAGTGGATGCAATTCAATCTGGTTCGTGATCAACGGGAACCGGCTCGCCAGCAACTCGAACTGCGAGGGCGTGAAGTTCGACACACCGAAGTGCAGGACCTTACCCGTCAGCTGGAGATGCGTGAACGCCTCAGCCACCGCATCGGCGTCCATCAGTGCGTCCGGACGATGGATCAGCAGCACGTCCAGCTGCTCGGCTCCAAGCATCCGAAGCGATTTCTCCGCACTCGATATGATGTGCGCAGCCGACGTGTCGTAGTGCTTGACGCGGTGCGAGGGCCGTCGCTCCGACACGAGACAGATCCCGCACTTGCTGACCAGCTGTATCTGCGCTCGCAGCGCCGGCGCGAGTGCAAGCGCCTCGCCGAAGAGCTTCTCGACGGTGTAGCCGCCGTAGATGTCCGCGTGGTCGAACGTGGTCACACCCAGTTCGAGACACTGCTCGATCCAGCGCAGTCGTTCCTGCGGCGTCCAGTGCCAGTCGCTCATGCGCCAGGCGCCTGCGACGATTCGTGACATCACTGCGCGATCCGCGCCCGCCTGGTTCCTGATCATCTGATGCATGTGTGGTTCCCGATGTCGTGCGTTACTTGACCAGACTGATCGCGACCGGCTGCTCCGACGCGACGGCCTGGCCCTGCATCAGGCGATGCGCCGTGATCACCGCGATTCGCCCCATTTCACGCGGATTCTGCGCGATCGTGGCCGACATTCGCTGCTCGGCGATGGCTTTCCTTGCATCATCCTGCGCGTCGAAACCCACGACGCTGATTGCCTTCGCCTTCCCGGCCGCCGCAATCGCCTCGATGGCCCCCAGCGCCATCACGTCATTGCACGCAAAGAGCGCGGTGATCCCGGGGTTTGCCTGCAGCATGTTCTGCGTGACGTTGAACGCCTGATCGCGCTCCATGTTCGCCGGTTGCGACGCAACGATCTGCATGCCCGGCGCACGGCCGAGCGCCGTGCGGAAACCGCGCAATCGTGCGTCGGCGGTTTCGTGCCCGGGCACACCTTCCAGTACCGCGATCTTGCCCGTTCCAGCCAGCCGCTCTACCAGGAACGCGCCGGCCATCCGGCCACCATCCTCATTGTCAGACCCGATGAACGATGCCACCACACCACCGGCTGCCGTCAGCGCTGCTGCATCGATACGGGTGTCGACTGCCACCACGGGAATCCGTGCCGCGTTCGCCTTCACGACTGCCGGCACGATCTCCCGTGATCCATTCGGCACGAGCAGCAGGACGCTGACCTTGCGCTGAATGAGGTTCTCGACGATCTGCATCTGGCGCTCGACATCGATCTCGCGTTCGGGCGCCTGCACCAGCAGTTCGATGCCAAGGCTGTCAGCGGCCGCCTTCGCCCCAGCCTCCATGTCGATGAAGAACTGGTTGTTGAGCGTCTTCACGACCAGTGCCACGGTTGGCTTTGCGCCGGCAGTCGTGCTGCGGTTGCAGGCGGAGATCGCCAGGACAAGGGCAAACGCGCCAAACCGTTGAATGAGCGACAGAGCTCGCATGCAGGGCTACCGTGGTGAGCGTTGGACTCGGCGACGAAGCGCCATGTCGATCAGGACGGCGATGATGATCACGGCGCCGATCGCCACCTGCTGAAGATACGACGAAACACCCAGCAGGTTGAGACCGTTCCGGAGCACGCTCATGATCAGTGCTCCGATCAACGTCCCGATCACCGACCCAGTGCCGCCAAGCAGGCTGGTACCACCGATCACCACGGCGGCAATGGCATCCAGTTCGTAGCCGATGCCCGCGACAGGCTGCGCCGAGTTCAGTCGAGCGACCAGCAGCACCGAGCAGAGCCCGGCTGAGAGGCCGCTGATGGCGTAGACGGCAGTCTTCCAGAAGCGAACGTCGATGCCGGAGAGCGCAGTGGCTTCCTCGTTGCCGCCGATCGCGTAGAAATAGCGCCCGGGCACGGTTCGCGTCAGCATGAACCAGGTGAATGCGTACAACGCGAGCATCAACAGGACCGGCGCCGGGATTCCCGCAATCACTCCCGTGGCAATCATCCGCAGGCCCGCCGGAAAGTCCGAGATCGGCCGGCCATCAGAGAGCATCAGTGCAGCACCGCGCGCCACGCTCATCATGCCCAGCGTCGCGATGAACGGCGGGAGCTTGCCGAGTGTGATCATGATACCGTTGAGCGTACCGGCGGCCACGCCTGCGAGCAGTCCGAGTGTCACGGAGATCACCAGCGGGATGCCCCGTTGCAGCGAAACCCCGATGACGATGCCCGAGAGCGCTACCAGCGATCCCACCGACAGGTCAATGCCACCGGTGAGGATCACACACGTCATGCCGATGGCGATCACACCAACGATCGCACTCTGCTCCGCGACGTTGGCGAGATTCTCGGTCGTGGCGAAGAACGGGGTCGCAATCCAGAGTGCCACGCAGAGCAGCACGAGACCGAGCAGTGTTCCGGCTTCACGGCCGCGGGCCATTCGCCGCAGCGTCGTGCGTGCGATCATCTCATGCTCCCACCGCCCATGCCATCACGCGCTCGGCCGACGCCTCGCGGCCCGTGAAGCTTGCCGCGATGCGCCCTTCACGCATCACGAGCACCCGGTCCGAGAGGCCAAGCACCTCGGGGAGATCCGACGAGAGCAGAATGATCGCCACTCCATCCGCGGCCAATGCCTGAATGAGCTGGTAGATCTCCTGCTTTGCTCCGGCATCGATGCCGCGCGTCGGCTCGTCGAGGAAGAGGATGCGCGCTCCCGTCGCCAGCCACTTCGCGAGGACGACCTTCTGCTGATTCCCGCCGCTGAGGGTGCGGGCGAGCTGGTGGACAGACGGAGTGCGAATCCGCAGCGATTGCACCGACGCCATCGCCGTCCTCTCTTCGGCGCCAGTGCGCACCACACCGAGTCGCGACAGGCTCGGCAGAATCGGCAGGGAGATGTTCTCGCACACCGAGCGATCGAGCACCAGTCCCTCGCGCTTGCGATCCTCGGTGACGAACCCGATGCCCGCCGCGATGGCCCCAATTGGTGACCGGATCGTCACTGCGACCCCGTCGATGTGTATGGTCCCGGCATCGAATGGCTCCAGTCCGAACACCGCGCGTGCGATCTCCGTCCGGCCGGCGCCCAGCAGACCAGCGATCCCAAGCACCTCGCCGGCGTGCACCGTGAATGACACGTCGCGCAGTGCCGTGCCGCGTGTCAGTCCGTCCACACGGAGCCGCGGTGGACCCACGGTGCGTGTGGAGGCCGGGATCAGCTCGTCGACGTCGCGGTCAGCCATCAGGCTCACGAGTTCGCGACGGTCAGCGAACTGCACGTGCTGCGTCGCAATGTTCCGGCCATCGCGCAGCACCGTGATGCGACCGCCGATGGTAAAGATCTCGTCGAGCCGGTGCGAGATGTAGATGATCGATGTGCCACGGGCCGTCAGGCTGGCGATGGTTTCGAAGAGGTGCGACGTCTCCTTGCCAGTCAACGCGGAGGTCGGCTCGTCCATGATCAGGATGCGCGCGTCGAGCGACAGCGCCCGGGCGATCTCGACGAGTTGCTGTTGTGCGAGGCTGAGTGAGCCGACCAATGCGCGTGGATCGATGTCGGCTCCGAGTGTGGCCAGCACACCAGCGGCATCGCGCACCAGTCGCCGCTGATCGATGATCCCGAAACGCGTCGGAGTCCGCCCGAGCGAGATGTTCTCGGCGACCGTCATCCCCGGGACGAGGGAAAGCTCCTGATGGATGATCGCGATCCCGGCGTCGCGCGCGTCACGCGGGCTCGAGAGTGTCGCGATTTGTCCGCTGATCTCGATCGTCCCTGCATCACGCGGTACTCCGCCGCTGAGGATCTTCATCAGCGTGGATTTTCCGGCACCGTTCTCGCCGAGCAGAACGTGAACCTCACCGTGTTCCACATCGAGATCGACGTTCTGAAGCGCCTGGACGCCCGGGTACGCCTTGCTGATCCCGCGCATGCGGAGGGCTGGCATGGGGCTCGGAGTCGTGGCGGGGGGCATGCCGCAAAATAGAGCCGGGGCGGTGGAATGCGGGTGGGTGCGCCGGGAGTTCGGCAGTGAACGAAAGGATGGTCGAGAGTGAACTGCTGTCTCACGCGGGGGCGCGGGGCTCGCGGGGAACACCGTGAGCACGCAGCGCTCGTCGCAGATCGCCAGGTTCATCGAGCTCAGAGACTCCGTATTGTTTTGGAACAGCAAACGCAAGAGAAGTTCCTCCAGCGCAGTGGCTGTTCTGTTCCCCGCGAGCCCCGCGCCCCCGCGTGAGACCATGTTCCTTCGAACCACACCGAGTTTCCCCGTGCGCACGTGTCACACGAGACACCGTGCAGTCGAATTGACATCGTCGGTTGCAGTCAATGCCTGTTTGAAGACCTCTTGCATTGGCGAACTCGTCCTGTGAGATGCATACGAACGCATCAGGCTGTGCTCGTCTTGAACTACTGCACGAAAGCCTGATGATGATTGCTCAGATCGGTTGTTCGCGCTCAGTGCCGAATTCGGCACAAGTGTCGATGGTCTTTACATCGACACACGCGTATACTCAGCACAGGCGTCCGGTACGGTAGAAAGCGGGTCTCCCAAGACGGGAACTCGGGTAAAAAAGTGTTCGCGAGTCGTTGTGGTGCCATCGAGGGTTCCCGCTCTGCAGTGCGTCCTCGAGCTATCCGCGTTGCCTCGTGACTTTCCAGTCAAGATGGACGAGTGACGTGCCGGCCGTCTCCCTCGATCCTTGTCGCATCGCACTGCGTGCCGCCCTCTGCGGACTGCGGCACATCCACACCATGCGATGGTTCTCACTCGCATGGTGCTGCCACGCTGCGACGTGACAGCCACTGAGTCCGTGTACAATCGGATGGGCTTGGCCACCGTGCCCGTGGCGTCTTCTGCATCCTGAGGTGCGAGTCATGGCTCTGTTCGCGGCATCGACCGGTATCAGCGAACGGCTGGTCAACTCGTGCCTGACCACGTATCTCGCGAACATCGCCGCGCCGCAGTCCGCGAGCATCGTGATCTCGACGCCGGTGCTCGTTCAAGGGAACGCGCAGAGTGTCGTGCTCGACGGTGAGTTCGCCGTGATCTCCGCCAGGGCCACGCTGCTTGCGAACACGCAGGGTCATGTGGACATCACGTTCCGGTTCGCCTCGGTCGCCACCATTTCGGTGTGGCGCGTCGCACCGGCGGGGGGCATCGTTGCGGCGACAGGCATTCCGATCTCGAGTACGTCGACAGAGATCGTGCTCTCGCTGCGGGTGATCGTGCCGCTCGTTGCGCAGGTGGCGGGGACGCAATTCCAGTTGGGAGTCAACCTGACTGCTGCGACGGTCGTGTCACTGACGGCGGATCGTGTATCGCCACCGCTGCCGCCAGCACTACAGGCAATCATCACGACGCTGTTGTCCAACCCGACGGTGCCACCCGCGCTGACGGCAGCGCTGGTGGCACTGTCGGCCACCGGAGTGCTGCCAGCGACCACGGCGATGGTGCCCGCGTCGTACGACATTCGCATGCCCCGGCTGATGCAGCCAGAGCAGACATGGTTCAACGTGCACGTGCCGGTGTCGCAACTGCTTTTCCGCGTCGGAAACGGCATGATCGCGGCCGGTGTGAACGTGGCTCCGTTCACGTCGGCAACGATGACCGACCTTCCGGCCAGCCTCCCCCCCGACGAGGACGATCGACGGACCACGGTCGACGTGAAGACCGTCGCCAACCTGCAGTTC
>JANMNM010000143.1:0-12175 GCA_031373905.1 Gemmatimonadaceae bacterium
ACCAAGAAGCCGAAGGCCGGCGCTGCTGCAGCTGCCGCAGCCAAGGGAGGCAAGAAGAAGTGAGCCGCCGCAAAAAGTCCGTCAAGCGCATCATCCTGCCTGATGCCCGCTACGACAGCCAGACTGTCAGCAAGTTCATCAACAACCTGATGCTGCAGGGTCGCAAGGCCACGTCAGAGAAGATCTTCTACGCCGCGATGGACCTGGTGGAAGCACGCACCAGCCAGCCGGGTGTGAACATCTTCAAGCAGGCGCTCACGAACCTGAAGCCGGTTGTCGAAGTGAAGAGCCGCCGCGTTGGCGGTGCGACATATCAGGTGCCGGTCGAAGTCCGCCCCGATCGCCGCACCGCGCTCGCCATGCGCTGGCTGATCAGTTACTCGCGCGACCGCAACGAGAAGTCGATGCCCGAGCGCCTGGCCGCCGAAGTCATTGCCGCCAGCAAGGGCGAAGGCAACGCGATCAAGAAGAAGGAAGACACGCACCGCATGGCCGAGGCCAACAAGGCCTTCGCGCATTACCGCTGGTAGGCGCGCACCGCTCGACCGAATGACAGAACGCCCCCCGGTATCCCGGGGGGCGTTCTGTCATTCAGGGCCGCCGGCCGGTCGGATGGCCGAGGAGTGTGCGTGCGAGTGTCTCCAACAACGATCCGCCGCCCGCACTGTTCGGACCGAAGTGTCCTGTCACCGCGAAGCCAGCCGGCTTCTCGCTTCACCGGACCTGACGCGCACGTGTATTTCGTCGTGATTGGCGTGAAAAGGCCGGATGACACCGAGCTCACCAGTCAGTTCGAATTGCCGTGCTGCGTTTGTGCGGATGACCTTCGTCGGATGGCCTTCCGTGACGTGTTGCGGACAGTCATCGGCTCGATGACGATCAGGATGTCACCGTTCGTCCGCGAGGCCGTTTGGATCGTGTCGGCCAGCGCGCGGCCGGTGGGTCAGCGCGCCTGAAAGACCGTGGTCGCTCTTGCGCGAAGGCTCGTGACCTTCGACGATTCCGCATGACACATCGCCGATTTTTCCGCCTGCGCCTGCGCGCTCTGGCGTTTCTGGCGCTCGTCGCCAGCACGGGCCTCGCACAGGCGCCGTCCGCGACCTGGCCCGATCGCGCCATCCGCCGCGATATCCCCATGACGGACGCGATCCGCGCGGCTTTTGCGCGGGGAACGCGCGATTCGACCGGGCGGCCCGGGGCGCAGTACTGGCAGCTCCGCACAGACTACGTGATCCGGGCCCGACTCGACGTGCCGGCACAGCGCCTGTCCGGCATCGAGACGATCACGCTGTACAACAACAGCCCGGATTCCCTCACGCAGATCGCACTGCGCCTCGATGCCAATCATTTCATTGGCAGCAATCCCCGCGCGCTGCCGTGGGTGCCGGCACAGCTCACGGATGGCATGGTCGTCAACGCCATTCGCATCAATGGCACCGTCGTGTCGCTGGACGCGGGGGCGCCGGCGCGAGGGACACCGCTCACGACACCGGTCGCCGTCAATCTGCGATCGACCCTCGCGCGCGTGCTGCTGGCACGGGCCATACAGCCGCGCACGACCGCGACCATCCAGATCGAATGGAATCACGCGCTGCCAGGCGGACCCGGCTCGGGGCACCGCATGACGCAGCGCTGGGCAGATTCGCTCTTCCAGCCAACGCAGTGGTTTCCGCGTGTCGCGGTCTATGACGATTTGCGTGGATGGGACCCCGAACTGTATCTCGGACCGTCCGAGTTCTACAACAACTTCGGGCGTTTTGACGTCGAGCTCGATGTGCCGGGCGGCTGGATCGTCAGCGGCACCGGAGTGCTGCAGAATCCGGAGCAGGTGCTCACCGCGACGGCACGTGAACGACTCGCGCGCGTCCTGTCGAGCGACAGCACGATCACGATCGTTGGCCCCGATGAGATCGGCCCGGGAAAGGCAACCGCTGCTGGAGATCGCCTGGTCTGGCACCTCGTGGCCGACAGTGTCAACGACTTTGCATGGGCGACGGCGAGGAAGTTCGTCTGGCAGGCGACGCGCGCCGCGATTCCAGGCAAGGGCTTCGTGCCGATCCACCAGTACTTCCTCCCCGGGCGCGCGCCGCTCTTTGCCTCGGCGCTCGGCATCACGCGCCACGCGCTCGAGTTCTATTCGGCACTCTGGTTTCCCTATCAGTTTCCGCAGATGACGCTGCAGGACGGACCGAGCGCCGGCATGGAGTATCCGATGGTGATCAACTCCAACTCCGGTGCGGCCGATCACGAGACAGGCCATCAGTGGTGGCCGATGGTCGTCAGCAACAATGAGACGTGGTACGGGTGGATGGACGAAGGATTCAATCAATACATGAACATCCTCTCGGCGGCGCACACCGCGAAGCGTGAGCCGAATCTCGACCGCTTGGGTCAGTCGTACGGCGCCATCAGCGGCAACGAATCAGAGCCGCCGATGATGTGGAACGCAAATTTCGCCGGCTCGTTCTACGGGTTCACCACCTACAGCAAGACGCCGCTGATGCTTTCCATGCTCGGCGGGATCGTCGGCGACAGCGCAGTCCAGCGCGCACACAGGGAGTGGGCTGGTGCGTGGATGTACAAGCATCCGTCGCCATGGGACTACATGTTCTACATGAACAAGGCGCTCAATCGGGATCTGGGGTGGTTCTGGTATGCGTGGCTCTTCAGCAATGAGCGCGTCGACGGATCCATCACGAATGTCCGCACACGCGGTGCCCGGACGACGGTGACCGTTCGTCAGGATGGCCAGATGCCATCACCGATCGTGCTGCGTGTGACGTTCGCCCCCACTGGACCGGCAATTCGAGCCATGCCGAACGCAGTGATGCAGGACAGCGTCACGGCGATTGTGACCTGGCCTGTGGAGGTGTGGTTCTCTGGGCGCCGATCGATCGACGCTGAACTCACCTTCGGCGGTCGACGGATTGAGCAGATCCTCTTCGACCCGGGCTGCCGCTTCCCCGATCGCAATCCGGCCGACAATGTCTGGCCTCGCAACGACGCAGCCGCCACCGGCGGCGCAACGCCACTCCCCTCTCTCTGCTCCCGCTGATGGCACCGAACCCGCGCGCGACCCGATGCATCCTCGCTGCCGGACTGCTGCTCGTCCCGTCCGTGGGACAGGGACAGCAGGCAGCCACCACGCCCCCGTCATCGGTGCTGCTCCGTCCCGCGCGCGTCTTCGATGGAACGGGACAAGCGGCGGTGGCCGGCCTCGTCGTCTTGGTGCAGGGTGGGCGCATCACTGCCGTCGGCACGCCGGCAACAGTGAAGGCCCCCGCTGATGCTGCGATCGTGGAGCTTCCAGGCATGACGCTGATGCCGGGCATGATCGACTTGCACTCGCACGTGTTGCTGCATCCCTACAATGAGACGACCTGGAACGATCAGGTGCTGCGCGAACCGCTCGGGCTTCGCGTCGCGAGAGCGACGGTGCACCTGCAGCGCACGCTGCGTGCAGGGTTTACCACGTTGCGCGACCTCGGAACGGAAGGGGCGGGAGATGCTGATGTTGGCCTCAAGCGCGCCGTGGAGCAGGGGATCATCGAGGGCCCGCGCCTGATCGTGACGACGCGCGCGATCGTCATGCGCGGGAGCTACGGCCCAGGCGGTTTCGCGCCGGAAGTCGATGTGCCGCAGGGCGCGGAGGAGGCGGCGGGACCAGAGGAACTGGCACGGGTGGTGCGCGATCAGATCCGGCGTGGCGCGGACTGGATCAAGGTGTACGCCGACTACCGATGGGGGGCCAACGGCGAGGCACGTCCGGCATTCACGCAGGCAGAACTCGCCCTCGTGGTCGAGATCGCGGAGTCGAGCGGGCGCCACGTCGTCGCGCATGCGACATCGCCGGAAGGCATGCGCCGCGCAATTCTCGCCGGGGTGAAGACCATCGAGCATGGCGACGACGGCACACCCGAGATCTTCCGGCTCATGAAGGAGCGCGGTGTGGTGCTTGTACCGACGGTGGCTGCCGGGGATGCAATCCTGCGCTACGGCGGTTGGAAGAAGGGCACGGGTCCGGAGCCCGCCCGCATCGTGTCGAAGCGAAACAGCGTGAAGGCGGCACTCGACGCCGGCGTGACAATCGGCAACGGGAGCGACGTGGGCGTGTTCACGCACGGCGGCAACGCGCGCGAGCTCGAACTGCTCGTCGAGTACGGGATGACCCCGACCCAGGCCCTGGTGGCTGCGACGTCGGGGGCAGCGCGAGTGCTTGAGCTTGGTGATCGGCTCGGAACCGTGGCATCAGGTATGCTGGGAGATCTGATTGCCGTCGACGGTGACCCGACCCGGGACATCACGGCGGTGTCGCGGGTTCGCTACGTCATGAAGGGTGGACTGGTGATTTCAGGGGTTCCGGCTTCACTTCCGGCGCGGTCTCCCTGAGCACGGCACATGCCGGTCGCAGGGGGAGCCGGACTGGCCGGCATCGATGTGAATTCCTGCTCGTCAGTCGGTCGCGATTCCTGTCGATCTCTCGGCAGTCCTTCGTGAATGCCGGCGCGGTTTGTGCTCTTCGTTTCTAATCGTGCGGTCGCGCGTCGTTGCGTTGATGACGATACAATCGAGTCTCCTGATGATGTCCCTCCCAGTGCCCCATCCTGCCGTGGTCTGTCGCTCCCTGCCCGACGGGAGCGTCCTGTTCCATCCCGAAACCGAGGTGTATTTCGGGCTGAACCAGACGGGCACCGTGGTGTGGCACGCGCTTGTTGCAGGGGCGGCGTCCGAGGAGGCACTCGTCACCGCAGTACTGCAGCGGTGGCCGGAGGCGCCGGTGACGGACGTCACGTGTCACGTTCGCGAGCTCCTGGCTGACCTCTCGGTCGAGTCTCTCGTCGTTGACACCGTCGAGGCCTCTCCGGGGTGAGCAGGTGGGTGGCGCGGAAGCTCCGCGCCGCACGCGACGTTGGCGTTGCACTTGGCGCCGTGACGCGCGCCCGTAGAGCGGTGGCGCTCCTGCCGATCGGTGATCTCGTTGGGGGGCGTGCGGTGCCCGCGTCCGGCGACGTGGCGCCGGCGCCAGGGACGCGTCCTCTGTCGCCCGAGGACCGAAAGTGTGGCGACCGCTGGGGCGTTGCGGTGGATCGGGCGCTGCGGTGGCTGCCGGGAGACTCCGCGTGCCTCGTCCGGTCGCGGGCGCTCCATGAGCTGCTCATCGCGGCGGGGCGGGAGAGGGCAGTCGTCCGGATCGGGGTGCGCCGGGAGACGGGATCCTTCGAGGCCCACGCCTGGGTCGAGCTCGACGGCACACCAATTGCTGAGGTAGCGGAGCTGCGCGGGGCGTTCGCGCCCTTCGATGGCGTGACGCTCAGGTGACTGGCGCGTCCTGGTGTGGAAATCTGTCCTCTGGGGCTTGTCTGCGTGGCAGCGATCCGACACTATTTCGTTTATGACGGAGAGGATTCCTATGTATGAGCGTCCGCGCCTCGAGCGCTATGGCACATTTCGCGAGCTGACTCAGGTCTCGCTGGGTCTTGGTGCGTTCGCGCTCAACGGTGACGTCGTCAATGGGTCCGTCGCGTCATGCGATTGCATTCCGGACTCGAAACCCACCATTCGCAGCTGATGTGACACCGCCCGCCTCAGACGCACACGCTGCGCCGGGGCGGGTTCGTGTTTTCGGCGGAATCCTCGCCACGGATCGGCCACTCCCGGGCTTGCCCGTGGCAGCGATCGGCGAGAACAGTCCCGTCTTGTGGTCACTCGCGACGCGTGACGTTCCGCACGGGACGATCGGACATTCGGACGGACTCCAGCCTGTCGGGCGCCTCACATACTCTGACGGCACGCTCGTCACGCGCGCCACGCGGGAAACCGGTGAGGAGATTTGCATCAGTGACACCGGCCTGTTCACACTGCGTGGAGCACACGGAGTGATCACGCATGACGCACCGGTTGCGGTTGATCGGGCGGCGGCGGCGCTCGACCTGATCGGCGTCGTCCTGCCCTATGCGCTCCATCTGAGCGGCGCATGGTGCATGCACGCCAGCGCCGTGCTCACCGCAGCTGGCGCCATTGCCTTCGTCGCAACTCGCGGGACGGGCAAGTCCACCCTCGCAATGGCCTGCGTGCGCGCCGGGTGCGCATTGGTTGCGGATGACGTCGTTGTGCTGCGCTCCACGGCGGATGCCGTCACCGTGACACCCTCCGGATTGCCACTCCGAGTGCATGAGCGCACGGCGCAGACCGTTGGTGTGGCCACGGATGCTGCCGATGAGTGGGGCAAGGTTCGCGTCAACGGGCGCCTCGCGGCGCACGACGTGGCGCTGGCGGCCATCTACGTGCTTTCGCCGGTCGATGCCTCGGCGCCTGTCGAGCGCGCTCCGCGTGCGACGCGCGCGGCGGCGCTTGCCCTGCTCGCGAATGGCAAGATCACGGAGCTCCTCGGTGCCGGTGCCGCTGCCGACGCATTGTCGCGCTGCGTGGAGCTGGCACATGCCATACCGGTCTACGATCTCGCGGTTCCACGCGATCTCGACCGGCTCGGTGATGTGACGACCGCATTGCTCGCGTGGCACGCTGCGCCGCCGCGTGCGACGGGGACGTCTGCATGAGTGACGCCGCGGAGACGATCGTGCTGCGCGATGTCACGAAATCATTCCGTGCCGATCGCAGCCTGCTCAGACGACTCAAGGGCGCACCCGGCACCACGCCGCGGCCTGTGCTCGACTCCGTCAGCCTGACCGTGGCGCGAGGAGAGATCTTCGGCCTCGTTGGAGCGAACGGTGCGGGCAAGACCACACTGCTCAAGATTCTGTCCACCGTGTTGCTGCCTGATCATGGCGCCGTGAGGGTCGATGGCGTTGATGCGCTCGCGGATCCGGCCACCGCACGCAGGCGACTTGCCGTTGTGCCGGCCGATGAGCGCGCGCTGTTCTGGCGCATCAGCGCCGCGGAAAACGTGCGACTCTTTGCGTCGTTGTACGGGCTCACAGGCGCAGCGAGAGCCGCCGCGGTGCATCGGGCGCTGGAGCTGGTGGGACTCGCGGATGCCGGCGCCCAGCAAGTGGGGACTTTCTCCTCCGGGATGCGCCAGCGCACGTTGATCGCGCGCGCGCTCGTGACGCAACCGCCCATCCTCATTCTCGACGAACCGACGCGCAGTCTTGATCCCGTCTCGGCACGAGAGCTGCGGCGATTCATCCGCGACGTGCTCTGTGCGCAACTCGGCACGACGATTCTGCTGGCGACGCACAGCACCGAGGAGGCGCTGCAGTTGTGCGATCGTGCGGCACTGATGGTGAAGGGGACGATCGTCGCGACGGATTCGCTGGCACGCTTGCAGGCGCGCGCAGCGGGTGCCCGCGTGCGTGTGCGAGTCGACGTGATGCACGAGCTGCGCGCGCGGGCGTTGTTGCATCTTCCGGCGGAGATTCGTGGCGCGGCCGTTGACGGGCACGTGGTGCTGGATGCCACCCTGCCCGATGCTGCGCAGGCGCCGGTCGTGCTCGAGGCGCTGGTGCGCGCAGGAGTGCGCGTGACGGAATTCGCCCCGCTTCCGCTCACACTGGCGGATCTGCTGGAGTCCGTCACGCCCGCCGAGACCCCGGCGGCCGCAGCGGTGCGTCGTCATGCGTAGGATGATGGCGGTGACGCGGGCGTACACGCTCGGTATGCTGACGTACCGCACGCGAACGCTGGTGAGCCTGCTTTCGGTGCTGGTCGCCGTGCTTCCCGTCTACTTCGTGGCCGGCGCACTACAGCCGCTGGCGGCGAAGGCCATCGCCGGTGAATCGACCGAGTACTTCACGTACTTGATCGTCGGCACGATCGCGTCGTTCGTGATGGCGGAAGCGGTGAATGCGATCCCTTCGCTCGTCAACAGCTACATCAACTCGGGCACGCTGGAACAGATACTGACGACGCCGATCCGTTGGCCTTCGCTGATGGCGGGACTCTCGGCCTACGGCTTTGGCTGGGTGGCAATGCGCGCGCTGGTGTTGCTGCTGACCGCATGGATCTGGGCGACATCGACCATCGCCTGGGTGCGGTTTCCCGAGTTCGCGATCATCATGTCACTCCTCGCCGTCGCCTATGCGGGCGTTGGCCTGGTGGCTGCGTCCCTCGTGTTGCTGCTGCGCTCGTCGCTCTTCGTGCCGCAGGCGGCGTTGACGGCGTCGGTGCTGCTTGGCACGGTGTACTTCCCGCGGGGTGTCCTGCCGCCCGCCTTCGCACCGTTCGCCGCATTCGTGCCGGCGACGTCCGCGCTGAGTGCAGCGCGACAGGTGCTGTTGCGCGACCTGCCACTCCGCGCTGTGCTGCCCGACCTGGTGCAGCTCGTCGGATGGGCGGTCGGCGGCGTACTGGTTGGTGGACTGTGTTTCCATCTCGCGCTGCGTCACGCGCGTCGCGCCGGCACGTTGACGCAGTACTGAGTCGCACGGTGCTCGATCCACTGACACCGACGCGTGCGCGAACGCTGCTGTCCCCCTCACCGCGCGTCATGGTGGCGGCAGCCGCGACCGACTGTGGCGAGAGTCAGGCCGCGACACTGCCGTGGAGCGACGTGCACTGGCCCACGTTGCTGCAGCTCTCGGCGCACGAACGGGCCGACACCCAGTTGCATCGACTCTTGCGTTCGGCGCCGGCTGGTGGCGTTCCGGAGGACGCCCTGGCGGCGTCACTGGCACGGTCGCGAGTGGCATCGTTCCGGGCGGCAGAGCTCGCCGACGCGGCCGCGCTCACATGTGATGCGTTGGCGGAGGCGGGGGTCGAGGTGCTGTGGCTGAAGGGTGCCGCCATGGCGATGCAGAGCCCGGTCGGCTTCGGTGTGCGGGCGATGGGCGATCTTGACGTGCTCGTCGAGCCAGCGCGGGCACCGATTGCCCGCGCTGCCCTGCTCGCCGCCGGCTGGCGGGACGGGCCCCGGGCTCCGGGGTATGAGGCGCATCACCACGCCGTACCAATGGTGTGGCGCGCCGGGCTTCGTCTGGAGCTGCACACCGGCGTGATTCCTGAGCCCAACCCCTTTGCCCGTCACAGCACGACGCTCTGGATGTCGCGTGGCGTGCCTCGGCGGTGGGAGGAGCGCGAGGTGCGCGTCCTGCCCCCGGAATGGCACGTGGTGCACGCGAGCGTGCACTGGTCGTGGAACCATGAGGGTGCCGTCGGGAGCTGGCAGTACCTGCGGGATATGCATGAGTTAGCCAGTCGCATTCCTTCGTGGGGGGTGGTCGCCGAAGTTGCTGAGGAGCTCGGCGCTGTACGACCGGTCGGGTGGGGGCTCTGGTCTGCTGCCACGCTGGCAGATGTCCCCATTGACCGGCAGTTGATCGCCGACCTGCGCGGCGCACCGAGGTCTGGTGTCAGCGGGCTGACGGAACGGGAATGGGTGCTTCGCGCCTTCCAGTCACACGCGGCGAGCCCGTCAGTTCGTTGGTCGAGGTACTGGTGGCGGCGCGCGATGGGTGGTTTGGGCGACGCCGGCGGTCGCTGGCCGTGGGTAGCTGGCAGAGACGGGAGCGTGCCTGGCCCGCTCGATCTGGAGCGCGCACCGGACGCCGATTCCGAGGGCGACGCGCGGGTGAGCCGGCCCGGGCTTCTGACGCGTGCAGCGAGCTGGCAGCGGCACCTCGCGCGGGTGCTGAGCGCCTGAGCGGTCCCATTCGCCGATGTGACTGTCGGGCATTGACTTGGGGCCTCTCGCCGCTAATTTCCGCGTTCTGTCTCGCACAACGATGACGCTGGCGCCCTGAGGCTGCCGCGACATCACAATTGAGACGTCGCCTCCGGGCGGCGCGCCTTGGGTCCCCATGCGACGTCCGCATGTACCCGGCGGCAGCGAATGGATATCGGCCCCACCGGGGTGCCTGGATCCATTCGGTTTTTTGTTGGACTCAACTGGTTTTCCAGCCTCATCTGAGACGGGTTTCTTCGCATGGCTCGCACGACACCGCTGACGTACTACCGCAATATCGGCATCATGGCGCACATCGATGCCGGTAAGACCACGACGACCGAGCGCGTGCTGTACTACACGGGCAAGAGCTACAAGATCGGCGAAGTGCATGATGGCGCTGCCACCATGGACTGGATGGAGCAGGAGCAGGAGCGCGGCATCACGATCACTTCCGCCGCGACGACCTGTTTCTGGATGCGTCACGGCCAGAGCCACGAAAAGGGCGAAGGGCCGGAGTATCGCATCAACATCATCGACACGCCGGGTCACGTGGACTTCACCGTCGAAGTCGAGCGCTCGCTCCGCGTGCTCGACGGTGCGGTGACGCTGCTTGATTCCGTTGCGGGCGTCGAGCCGCAGACCGAGACCGTGTGGCGTCAGGCTGACCGCTACGGCGTGCCGCGCCTGATCTTCTCGAACAAGATGGATCGCGTTGGCGCGAACTTCGAGCGCTGCGTCGAGATGATCCGTGATCGGCTCTCGAAGGCGTCGTATCCGCTGCAGCTTCCGGTGGGATCCGGTGAGCTCTTCACGGGTCACATCGACATCATCGAGCGCAAGCAGTACGTGTTCGACGATTCCACCATGGGCAAGACGTTCGCCGTGGTCGAGCCGGCGACCGAGTATCTCGAGGCGATGGAGAAGGCGCGTCACGAAGTGATCGAGGCCGTGGTCGAGCACGACGAAGCGTTGATGGAGCGCTATCTCGCCGGTGAAGAGCTCACGGTGGCGGAGATCCGCAGCTGCATCCGCAAGGCGACGATTGCGAATGCGATCATCCCGATTCTCTGTGGCGCAAGCTTCAAGAACAAGGGTGTGCAGGCGCTCCTCGACGCCGTCATCGACTACCTCCCGGCGCCGACCGAAGTCGCCGCGATCAAGGGGCATCTGCCAGGCCACGACGAGACGCAGGAAGAGCGCTTCGTGACCGACGAGGCACCGTTTGCCGCGCTTGCCTTCAAGATCGCGACGGACCCCTTCGTGGGGAAGCTGACGTTCTTCCGTGTGTATTCGGGCATCCTGAACGCCGGCTCGTACGTGTACAACAGCACGAAGGACAAGCGTGAGCGCGTCGGCCGGCTGTTGCAGATGCACGCGAACAAGCGCGAGGAAATCGAGGAAGTGCGTGCCGGCGACATCGCGGCCGCGATCGGCCTCAAGGACACGCGCACCGGTGACACACTCTGCTTCGAGGAGAATCCGATCATTCTCGAAGCGATGAAGTTCCCCAATCCCGTCATCGACGTCGCGATCGAGCCGAAGACGAAGGCGGACCAGGACAAGCTGGCGATCGCGCTGCAGAAGCTCGCCGAGGAGGATCCGACGTTCCGTGTCGCGACCAATCCGGAGACCAGCCAGACGATCATTTCCGGCATGGGCGAGTTGCACCTCGAGATCCTCGTCGATCGCATGCGTCGCGAGTTCAAGGTCGAGGCCAACGTCGGTGCGCCGCAGGTCGCGTATCGCGAGACGATCCGCAAGCGCGTGGACAAGGTCGAGGGAAAGTTCGTGCGCCAGTCGGGCGGCAAGGGTCAGTTCGGTCACGTCGTGATCAACGTCATGCCGGCCGAGCAGGGACAGGGCTTCGTGTTCGAGGACAAGATCGTCGGTGGCGTGATTCCGCGTGAGTACATCAAGCCGGTGGAAGCGGGTATCCGCGAGGCGCTCGAGGGCGGCATCCTGGCGGGTTACCCGATGGTCGACGTCAAGGTCGAGCTGGTCTATGGCTCGTACCATGAAGTCGACTCGAGCGAAATGGCGTTCAAGATTGCCGGGTCCATGGCCATCAAGGACGGCGCGCGCTCCGCTGGCGCGATCATCCTCGAGCCGATCATGAAGGTCGAGGTCGTGAGCCCGGAGAACTACATGGGCGACGTGCTCGGCGACCTCAGTTCACGTCGCGGCAGGATCGGTGGCATGACGCAGCGTGGCGAGGCGCAGGTGATCGACGCCACGGTTCCGCTGTCTGAAATGTTCGGGTATTCGACGCGTCTCCGCAGCATGTCGCAGGGTCGTGCGGTGTATTCGATGGAGTTCTCGCATTACGAGGAAGTGCCGAAGTCGAAGGCCGAAGAGATCATCAACAAGCAGAAGTCATAACGCACCCCTGATTCACAAACAGGACGAGAGGAAGCTGTCATGGGCAAGGCAAAGTTTGAGCGGAACAAGCCGCATCTGAACGTGGGCACGATTGGGCATGTGGACCACGGCAAGACGACGTTGACGGCGGCGATTACGGCGATCCAGGCGAAGAAGGGGCTGGCGCAGGTGATG
>JANMNM010000160.1:0-2275 GCA_031373905.1 Gemmatimonadaceae bacterium
CGTCTGGCCGATCGTGATCACGCCGAGGAGTGGGAGCACCAACGGAAACTAGCCCGAGCGTGGCGATCGGCACACGGTCGTAGCGTTGCAGGCGCGCTCCGGCCCCGCGATCGTCTCGATCGCGGGGCCGGTACACGTCCAGCATGGTCAGGTGCCGTGTCCGTGACGTGTTCTACGGTTGGCCGTGAAGTCTTCTGACAAAATGCCGGTTGAAAGTCTTCTGAGAGGCGGTGCGCTCGCTGAATCGCTGGTCACGCGCGGTCCTTGGCGTCACCGGCGTCGACCGCCCATTGTTCTGGTATGAAGCAGTCCCCACCATCGTCCGCGCCTGTACGCAGGCTCGACCGGGAGCGGTAGCATGACGGCTCCTGGACGATGCCCGCCATGATCGCCAAAGCGCGCGCCAGGCTCGACCTGACGGACGTCGAGCGCGGGGCCGTGATCGGCGTCGGGGTGCCAACGATCCACCGCGAGGGGCGCGGCCCGACCGTCTTGCGCGTGAGACACCGGGTCAGAATGCTGACGCACTGTTCGTCAACGGACGCCGCGTGCCCGTCAGAACTTCTCAACAGGCGCGTAGAAAAAATCGCTCGGCTCCGGCATGGCGGACCTCGAGCACAGCGCTATTTCTGCGCTCTCGCACATCATCGGTGACTCTGCATAATCCGCTGAGAGAAACTCGGCCCATGTCGGGAGTTCCCGCGTCGTCGAAATGCAATCAGAGATCAGATTGAACCACAGGTATGGCGTGGGCGCGTGGCCGCGTCGCGCCGCATCCCGTAACCACGACTGAACCGCGGCATGTTTTTCCGCTTCCATTCGGACAAGCACGCGGACCCATTCTGGCCCCAACCATCGCCGACCGTCGCGAGACGTCACGTAACGAGTGTCGCGATGCACGAGGCGCTGGTGGAGCGCGACGCTGGGTGTGGAACCGTCCGGCGCCAGATGCCCCCACCACTGGAGCCACTCGGCTCCCATCATGAACGAAACGTTCGCGCGAATCGCGATCCTTCTCGCCCGGGAGACCTCCGCGTCAGTCAGCAGCTGGAACCTGGGATCCCGGTGGTAGTCGTCGTCGGGATTTCCATGCAGGAGAATCCCTCCGCCTAATCCGAGGTCCTTGTCGTCTGGGTATGACCATGCCATCGGGTCACCGCGAAACTCCAGCCTCATGTATCCTCCGCAACTGGCGATGATTCTGGATTGCGCCACGACGCCCACCCACTCGCCGGCCTCCACGGGTCGTCGGCAGCCGGCGCTCGAATGAGCCGATGCGGTCGTCGTGCCGCGTTGTCAGCGGCGGTCTCCGTGTCGCGCGAGTCGGCCATCTGCTTCTGGTCGGCCGCACGAGCCGCCCGAATGTCCGAGCGCTCGGCGTCTCGTCGGGCCTGACGCCCCAGCGCGAACTTCAGCAGCTTGCGGATCTCGCCGAGAACCGTTTAAATCGCGACGAGCGCCGCCACGATGATGACGAGGAGTGCAGTAATCATCCGTAGAAGAGGCAGGTCGACGCGCGCCAGCGCAAGTCCACCTCATGGTCGGCTCGCAGGGTCACCGCACCGACTGCCGTGGCCCGCGCCGATCTCTCGAATGCCCGTGCTCAGCTGCGGGGCTGAATGGCCGCCACTCTACCAATGCGATGCGGAAGAGCGCGGCCACGACAGACGTCGCGACCGCGCTCCAACCCACCCTACCGCACGAGCAGATAGAGTACGAAGCAGACGACGTCCGTGCCGCTCCCATGAGGCGGCGGCCTCGGTGTCGGTCGAGAAGCCCGGGGTATACGTCGACCGCGGGACGAGCAGTTCCGTCCGCACCTGTTCCAGGAGCGCGGCGGCCCACGGCAACTCTTGGCACGGCGGATCGCAACGCCGGTCTTGCGCGCGATCAGGATCGACCGTCGCACGTACAGGCGCGCCAGCGAATCGAGCGCACCAATCGGCATGGCGCGACCGTAGCTGACCCGTTCACGCACGAACTGGGTCCAAGCCGCGTCACCCATCGTGACGACCGCGTCGCGCCAGACAGGGAGCAACTGCTGCAGGACGAGCGGTACCGCATCCGCGGCAACCGGTCCAACGCGCACCAGCATCTTCCACGCATTCCCGAGCTCACTCCCACCGGCGAGCGACGTCTCGCGGCGCGCGGTGCCCGCCAGCACCACGCCGATGCCCTGCGGCGTCACGGCGGTGGCCGACGAGGTTAGATCGCCTCCCGCGAGTCGGTCGGGGTGATCGTCCGTGGCCACCGCCATCAGGCCCGCGATCAGTTC
>JANMNM010000170.1:0-35519 GCA_031373905.1 Gemmatimonadaceae bacterium
GAACTTGTGACCTCCACGATGTCAACGTGGCGCTCTAACCAACTGAGCTAACCGCCCGACGAAAGAGCGGGAAACGGGACTCGAACCCGCGACCCCAACCTTGGCAAGGTTGTGCTCTACCAACTGAGCTATTCCCGCAACGCACCGACCGCTTCTGCTGAGGTCGGCAAAACACCCACACGTGCACCTGACTGAACCATCCCGTTCCATGGAGGTGAGGGGAATCGAACCCCTGACCTCTTGAATGCCATTCAAGCGCTCTACCAACTGAGCTACACCCCCGGGACTGCCTCGTCCCGAAGACGTCACAGCCAGTCTTCAGGAACCGCAAAGGGTAGCCGGGAGTACACCGAGTGTCAACCCGATGACTGGCGAAGTGCCAGAAAATGCGTACATTGCCTGTGCTGCGTCATGCCACCGGGATGGCGATCGTTTCACGACCGCTCAACCCTCGGGCCGCGCTCCGCGTTGCTTGAACGAACACTGCTCCTGCGGTCCTGCGCCGATGGGGCGCTCGTGCAGGTCGGGAACGCTCGCGCCCCCGATCTGCACTTCCAATTCGCGAGTTCCGACTGAGGTCTTTTCATACATGGCAGACGTGAAGCGCCGGCGCCGCAAGGCGACGCCTGCGGGGATCGCCCCGACGGAGCCTGAACGCGACATTCTCGATCAGTACCTGTACGAGGTCAGCACATACCCGCTCCTCAAGGGAACGGAAGAGATCGAACTGGCGCGAAAGATTCGCGCCGGAGATCCTGACGCCCTCCAGGAGCTGGTCAAGCGCAACCTGCGTTTCGTCATCTCCGTCGCCAAGAAGTACCAGAACCGCGGGCTCCCGCTCATTGACCTGATTGGCGAGGGTAACGTCGGTCTGTTGACGGCAGCCCGGAAGTTCGATCCGGATCAGGGCGTGAAGTTCATCTCGTACGCCGTCTGGTGGATCCGGCAGGCGATTCTGTCCTCGCTCGCTCGACAGGGTCGCACCGTCCGTGTGCCGCTGAACCGCACCGCAGATCTGTCGCGCATCATCAAGGCGTCGGAAATCCTGCGGCAGAAGCTCCGCCGCGAACCGAGCCCAGAGGAACTGTCACAGCTCACGGGGCTCTCCGTGGACGTCGTGCAGTCGCTCGCCGCCCTCAACACGGGCGATGTGCGTCTGGATGCCCCGATGGATCCTGAGGGTGATCGGTCGCTGATCGAGCGTTTCGTCGCGGACGAAATGCCCGACACCGAAGAGGAAGCCATGAATCGCTTTCTCAACGACGAGATCGAACAGGCATTGAACACGCTGCCGCCGCGCGACGCCAAGGTCCTCCGCCTGTACTTCGGGCTCGAAGGGGGCAGGGAACACACGCTCGAGGAGATCGGTTCGATGCTCGGAGTGACCCGCGAACGCGTGCGTCAGCTGCGCGACCGGGCGTTGAAGCGCCTGCGCGAAGGCGACGTCGGACGTGCCCTGGGCTCTTTCGCCGCCTGATTTGCTCGCGGTGTGGCTGGATGGCAGGGGGCGACCGGTGGTATCCGGCCGCCCCCTGTCGTATTCTCACCCCCTGACCCTTCTTCCCGCGCCCGCCTAAGCGATGATCGAACTCCGCGATGTCCACAAGGCCTTCGGTCCCAAGCGCGTGCTGGCCGGGTTCTCCCTCACTGTCAACGAGGGCGAAACCATGGTCATCATCGGCTTCTCCGGTACCGGCAAATCCGTGGCCATCAAGCACATGGTTGGATTGCTCCGACCTGACTCGGGGAGCGTCAAGGTCGATGGCCTCGAGGTGCCGGATCTCAACCGAAAGGAACTCACGGCGCTGCGCGCACAAATCGGGTACGTGTTCCAGTTCGCGGCACTCTTTGATTCCCTCACGGTCGGCGATAACGTCGCGATGGGGCTGCGCAAACAGGGGCTGCTGACGTCGAAGGAAATCGATGTGCGTGTGGCAGAAGCGCTCGACCTGGTGGATCTGCCAAATACCAATGCCCGATTCCCGTCCGAACTGTCGGGCGGCATGCGGAAACGCGTCGGTATCGCGCGCGCCATCGCGCTGCGTCCGAAATACATCCTCTATGACGAGCCCACCACGGGCCTCGATCCGGTGACCAGTGCGGTCATCGATGAGCTGATGGTTCGCATGCGCGAGCGGCTGGGTGTGACGGGAATCGTCATCACGCACGACATGCGCAGTGCGTACCGCGTCGGCTCGAAGATCGCGATGCTCTACGAGGGCAAGGTCCGGCAGGTTGGAACGGTTGACGAGATCCGTCACACCACGGATCCCGTGGTGCGGCAGTTCATCGAAGGACGCGCCGAAATGGACCCTGCGGCCTGACCCGGCGATGACCACTCCGATCGATGCGCGACGGGAGGTTTCGGCTGGTGGCGTCGTGTATCGCGTCGAGGGCGGCAGAACACTCTATCTCCTCATCCGCGACAGTTACCGGAACTGGGGATTTCCGAAGGGGCATCTCGAATCCGATGAGCAACCCTCCGACGCTGCCGTGCGTGAAGTGCAGGAGGAGACGGGCTTGCCGGCGTTGACGCTGCGGGCCGAGATCGAGACGATCGACTGGCTCTTCCGATTTCGGGGGAAACTCGTCCACAAGATCTGTCACTTCTTCCTCATGGAAACGGACTGCAGCACGACGCTGCCGCAGCGGGAGGAAGGGATCACGGCGTGTCGGTGGGCGAGCTTCGACGAGGCGAGGTCGCTGCTCGCATATGAGAACGCACGCGTCGTTCTCGAACGCGCGAACGCGCTGATCGCGGCGGCCCCGGCTGCCGACCACTAGTCCACGCGGGCTGCGGCGTGGCTTCGCGTTGCCGGTACGCGGGACATCGACGCCTGCGACCGTGGTTCTCGTCTGCACCACGCGTGAGCGACCGCGGACACTGATCCGACGCGCGTTTCCTCGCGGCCGGGCGCAGGTCCACATCGCGCGCGATGCGGACGAAATGGAGGAAGTGCTTCGCACGATGCTCGTCGACGCCATCGTCGTCGACCTGCTCCCCGCGACCGCCACGACGGTCGGCTGGCGCGCGGTGGAATGGGCGACGCGACACGTTCCAATTCCTGCCGTCGCCCTCGTTGCTCCGCGAGCGCTCGATCCATCACTCCTGGCACGCCTGCACGGTGCGGGTGTCAGCACGATTCTCGTCGACGGAGTCGACGATCCGATGCTGCGCGTGCTGCTGCAGCCAGTCCTGTTGACGACGCGCTTCACGCTGCGCGCCGATGTCCTGCTGGCGGCGCACCACGTTGGACCGCTTGCTGAGGCCGTCTGGAGGACGGGGGTCTCGCATGTCGGGCGTCTGACCTCGGTGGCTGCGGTCGCGAAACAGCTCGGCATCAGCCGGGAGCACCTCGCCCGGTCGTTGCGCGCCAACGGCGCCCCAGGGCCGAAGCAGCTGCTCGAGCTCGTCAGGTTGCTGGTGGTGCAGACCCAGCTCGCCGCCGGTGTGCCGGTGGCGCGCGCCGCGGCGAGGCTTGGCTACAGCTCCGTCAGCCACCTGGCGCGAGCGGCGAGGGCCGCCACGGGCCAGACGCCGGGCCGCTGGGGTGCGATGTCGGCAGAGCAGCTCATCGCCGCCGCAATTCGGCGCGCCCGGGAGGGCCCTGCGGCGCGGAACGGGACAGCGCCTCCCGCACCGTGAGGCACGGCGTCCGACTTCGCGGTCGACGGCTTGCCTCAGCCGTGCTTTGTGATAATTTTCACAAGCTGCACCCGAATCGATTCCGCTCGTCTCCCACGACGTTTACCGACTGTCTGCCCAATGGCTGCCGAAACCACACTCCGCCCCGGTGAGATCAAGGACATTCTGCTTCGCGAGATTGACGCGGCAGATCTCCACGAGATCGATGTCGACGAGGTTGGCACTGTCCTCGAAGTGAAAGACGGTGTCGCCCGCATCTATGGTCTCTCGAAGGCGATGGCGGGCGAAATGCTCGAGATTCGCGCCAGTGAGACTGGCGAGACGATCGTGGCGCAGGCACTGAACCTTGAAGAAGACAACATCGGTGCCGTGGTGCTCGGCGACTACCTCAAGCTCAAGGAAGGCGATGAAGTCCGTCGCTCCGGCCGCGTGCTCGAGGTGCCGGTGGGACATGCGCTGATCGGCCGGGTGGTCGATGCGCTTGGCAATCCGATCGATGGCCTCGGCCCGATCGTCACGACGATGAAGCGCAAGGTCGAGAGCCCCGCGCCCGGCATCATCGAGCGCGAGCCCGTGAAGCAGCCGCTGCAGACGGGCATCAAGGCGATCGATTCGATGATCCCGATCGGCCGCGGTCAGCGTGAGTTGATCATCGGCGACCGTGGCACGGGCAAGACGGCCATCGCGATCGATACGATCATCAACCAGAAGGGCAAGGGCGTCATCTGCGTCTATGTCGCCATCGGTCAGAAGGCCTCGACGGTGTCAAGCATCGTTGAGAAGCTGACACAGGCCGGCGCGATGGAGTTCACGATCGTGGTGGCCGCGACCGCTTCAGATCCGGCGCCGATGCAGTTTCTCGCGCCGTACTCGGGATGCTCGATGGCCGAGTATTTCATGTACCACGAAGGCATGGCGACGCTGTGTGTGTACGATGACCTCACGAAGCAGGCGGCGGCGTACCGGCAGATCTCGCTGATCCTTCGCCGTCCGCCGGGACGCGAGGCGTATCCCGGAGACGTGTTCTACCTGCACAGCCGGTTGCTCGAGCGCGCGGCCAAGCTGTCCAGCGATGACAAGATCATCGACAACAAGACGATCTTCAAAGCCGGTGGTTCACTCACCGCACTTCCGATCATCGAGACGCAGGCCGGCGACGTGTCGGCGTACATCCCGACCAACGTGATTTCCATCACCGACGGGCAGATCTTCCTTGAAGGCGACCTGTTCTACTCGGGCGTGCGCCCCGCGGTGAACGTCGGTATCTCCGTCTCGCGCGTGGGAGGTTCCGCGCAGACGAAGGCCATGAAGGGTGTGGCCGGACGTCTGCGGCTTGACCTGGCCCAGTATCGTGAACTGGAGGCGTTCTCCAGCTTTGCGTCCGACCTCGACGCGGCGACGAAGCGCCAGCTGGATCGTGGCAAGCTGACGGTGGAAGTGCTGAAGCAGGGACAGTACACGCCGATGCTCGTCGAGAACCAGGTGATGATCATCTACGCCGTGACGAACGGGCTGATGGATGATGTCAACCCGGCAACGGTGAAGGAGTGGGAATCGGATTTCCACGCCTACATGGCTGCCAGCCACCCGGAGATCGGTGCATCGATCGCGACGGAAAAGGCCCTGACGAAGCCGAATGAAGCGGCGTTGCGTGAGGCGATTGCACAGTACAAGCAGATGGCGGCGCCCGCCGCCGGTCGCTGATTCCTCCCGCACGGTAGCCTGACGCACCATGGCCAAGGGTCGCGAGCTGAAGGGACGGATCAAGTCCGTCGAGAACACGAAGAAGATCACGCGCACCATGGAGATGGTCGCGACGTCGAAGATGAAGCGTGCCGTCGACCGTGTCGCGGCCGCTCGTCCCTACGCGTCGGCACTGGCCGAGGTGATCGGTGACCTGTATTCGGATGAACTGGCGACGCAATTCCCGTTGCTGCGTCAGCCGGCGCAAATGTCGCGAGTCGCGCACATCATCATGACGTCCAATCGCGGACTCTGCGGCGGCTTCAACGCGAACCTGGTCAAGGAAGCGCGAACGAAGCTTGCCAGCCTCGAGCAGCGCGGCATGGAAGTCGAGCTGCACGTCGTCGGCAAGAAGGGGATCGGCTACTTCAAGTACGTGAATCGTGCGATGGCGGTGCAGAGAATCGACATCAGTGACAAGCCGACCGCGACAGATGCGTCGTCGCTCGTGGACACATTGATGGAGCGATTCATCGCGGGCGATCTCGACGCGGTGTTCGTGACGAGCTCGAAATTCAATTCGGCCATTTCGACCCCGCCGCAGACGACGCAGGTGCTGCCCGTGAAGCCGCCCTCGGGCGGCGCACTGAAGCGCGACTACCTGCTGTCGCCTTCGGCAGAAGCGATCCTCACCGAACTTCTGCCCGCGTACGTGAGCAACTCGGTGTACCGTGCGCTCGTCGAGACTGTGGCCGCGGAGCAGAGCGCACGTCGCACGGCGATGAAGAACGCCACCGACAACGCGACGGACATGCTCAGCACCCTGCGTCGCACGTACAACCGTGCACGCCAGGCGCAGATCACGCAGGAAATCGCCGAGATCGTCGGCGGCGCAGCAGCACTGCAGGGCTAATCAGTACCACGACCAGAAACCCCGAGACGGATCTTCATATGGCAGCAACAGCAACTCCCGCGGCGGTGACCGGCAAGGTGGTGCAGGTCATCGGCCCAGTGCTCGACGTCGAATTCGAGGCGGATCACCTCCCCGAGCTGTACAACGCGCTGCGGATCGACGAGACGCTGCCTGACGGCACGCACATCAAGGTGACGCTGGAAGTGCAGCAGCACATCGGCCGCAACCTGGTCCGCACCGTGGCCATGAGCAGCACCGACTCGGTGGTGCGCGGGATGGATGTGACCGACACCGGCAGTCCGATCATGGTGCCGGTCGGTGCCGCGGCCCTGGGGAGAATCCTCAACGTCCTCGGTGACCCGGTTGACAACGGCGTTGCGATTCCGGCCGACTCACCGCGCTGGCCGATCCACCGGAAGCGACCTGACTTCGTCAACCTCGAGCCGAAGACCGAGATCTTCGAGACGGGTATCAAAGTCATCGACCTGATCGCTCCGTTCGTGAAGGGTGGAAAGATCGGTCTCTTCGGCGGCGCCGGCGTCGGCAAGACGGTCGTCATTCAGGAGTTGATCAACAACGTCGCCAAGGCACATGGCGGCAAGTCGGTGTTCTGTGGCGTGGGCGAGCGGACACGCGAAGGCAACGACCTGTATCTGGAATTCCAGGAAGCCGGCATTCTGGACAAGGTGGCGCTCGTCTACGGCCAGATGAACGAGCCGCCGGGAGCCCGACTCCGCGTCGCGCTCTCCGGTCTCACCGTCGCCGAGTACTTCCGCGATACCGAGAACGCCGACGTGCTCGTCTTCGTCGATAACATCTTCCGGTTCACGCAGGCCGGCTCTGAAGTGTCCGCGCTGCTTGGCCGTATGCCGAGCGCGGTGGGATACCAGCCGACGCTGGCGTCGGAGATGGGCGATCTTCAGGAGCGTATCACCTCGACCCGCAATGGCTCGATCACGTCGGTGCAGGCCATCTACGTGCCCGCCGACGACATCACGGATCCGGCACCGGCGACGGCATTCGCACACCTCGACGCCACGGTCGTGCTGTCGCGTCCGATCTCGGAGCTCGGCATCTATCCCGCCGTGGATCCACTGGCCTCGTCGAGCCGCATTCTCGACAAGCAGTACATCGGCGAGCGTCATTACCGCGTTGCGGTTGAAACGCAGCGGATCCTGCAGCGCTACAAGGAACTGCAGGACATCATCGCCATCCTCGGCATGGACGAACTGTCCGAGGACGACAAGAAGATCGTGGGTCGCGCGCGCCGCATTCAGCGGTTCATGTCGCAGCCGTTCCACGTTGCCGAACAGTTCACAGGTATCCCGGGCAAGTTCGTCAAGCTCGAGGAGACGATCAGCAGCTTCGATCGCCTCTGCGCCGGTGAGTTCGATCACCTGCCGGAGCAGGCGTTCTTCATGTGCGGTGGCGTGGAAGATCTGATGGCGAAGGCTGACGCGATGGCGAAGGCGTGATGCTGACGGTTTCGGTGATCTCGCCCGAGCGGGTGCTGTTCGAGGGTCAAGCGACCGGTATCGTGGCTCCTGGTCACGATGGCGAATTGGGAATTCTGCCTGGGCACGCGCCGCTGATGACTGTGCTCGGGAATGGCGTGCTGCGTCTCGAAGGCGCGTCGCAGCAGTTCCAGGTTCATGGCGGGTTCCTGCAGGTCGTGGACAACGTCGTGCGCGTGGTGACCGAGTCGGCGGCGGCTGTCTAGAGCCACAGTGCGGTGCGGTACATGGAACGGCGCTCGGACGGTGACGGTTCAGCGCCGCGTTCTATTCGCAGGGCGTGGCTTTTTTCGTCCGAGCGCAATTGCCGAGTCCGTCTTTTGAAGCGTGGTCATCCCCGGGAAGTCGCGCGGTGTGACTTGCGGCGGTATGTCCGGGTGCTTGTAACAGGACCCTGAGCTTGTATTCTGTCTCATGCGGCGCGGTCCCGCCGCCAGGTCACGACGCCCGATGAGCTCCGGGTTCACCGTGGCGTCGTACTCACTTTGGAGGAGCATCATGCGATTTCGACGTTGGATTGGTGTCGGCGCAGCGAGTGCGCTGTTGAGTGTGGTTGCTGCGGCGCAAGGCGCTGCGCGACTTGGCACGATTCAGGGCAAGGTGACGGACGAGGCAACGGGGCGCCCGGTTGCCGAAGCACAGATGGCGATCATCTCGCTCCAGCGCGGTGTGCGTGCCAGTGACCTGGGCGTGTATCGCATGGGCGGAATTCCCGCCGGTACGTATGCGCTGAAGGCAATCCGCATCGGTTTCGAGGCGAAGAGCGTTCCGGTGACCGTGCGTGCGGGTGAGACGGTGACGCTCGACATCGCGCTCAAGCAGAGCGTCACGCAGCTCGACGTGCAGGTGGTGACCGCCACCGGTGAAACGCAGCGCCGGCGCGAGCAGGGTGCGAACGTGTCCACGATCAGTGTTGCGGAAGACGTCCCGCTCGCTGCACAGGCGAACTTCTCGTCGGTGTTGGCGTCGCGCACACCTGGCGTGAACGTGACTGCCGCGGGCGGATCCACGGGCACCGGCTCGCGCATTCGTATCCGTGGCGCGAACTCCATCTCGCTGAGCAACGATCCACTGTTGATCATCGACGGCGTGCGCGTGAACAATTCATCGGGCTCCAACTCGATCGGCGTCGGCGGTCAGTCGCCGTCGCGGTTTGACGACCTGAACCCGGATGACATCGAGGCCATCGAAGTCATCAAGGGCCCGGCCGGAGTGGCGCTGTATGGCTTGCAGGCTGCGAACGGCGTGATCCAGGTGCGCACCAAGCGCGGACGCAATGGCGCCGCGCGCTGGAGCACGTTTGCGGAAGCTGGACGCCTGACAGACCCGACGACGTATCCAGACAACTTCTGGCAGACGGGCTTTACCTCGACAGGGACCCGTGTGCGCCAGTGCACGATCGACCTTCAGGCGCAGCGCGGTTGCACGGCCAGCGCGACCGACACGCTCTATCGCTTCAACCCGCTCGAGACGAAGGCAATATCGCCGATCGTCGACGGCTGGCGTACGAAGTATGGTGCGAATCTGTCTGGTGGTTCTGACGCCGTACAATACTTCTTCTCCGGCGACCTCGATCGCGAGCAGGGTGTGATCGCGAACAATCAGGGCCGGCGCATCAACACGCGCGCCAACGTGAGCGTCCGTCCGAACGACAAGCTGTCGGTGGACGTCTCGACCGGGTACCTGAACTCGACGCTGAACCTGCCGCAGAACGACAACAACTCGTTCGGCGCGATCTCCGGCGGCATTCTCGGTCGTGCGCGTGACTGCGGTCCCGGCGCGTTGGCTGCGGGCTGCAACCCTGGTGACACCGCTTCTCGTGGCTATTTCAACGCCAACATTCCCGCCACGGACTTCTTTGCGATTCAGGTTCAGCAGGAGATCCAGCGCTTCACCACGTCGGCCAACGTGCAGTATCAGGTCACGCCGTGGCTCAAGGCCGTGGGCGTGACCGGCATCGACATCCTCAGCCGCTATGACTCCAGCCTCCTGCCGAACGGTCGCATCTTCACCAGTGCAGACAACGCGGCCGGCACGCGTGCGGCGAACCGATTCAACATCAACACGTACACGTCGACCGCAACGCTGACGTCGACGTACAACTTCCTTGGCCTCGCCGCAACGTCGAGCGTCAGCGGCCAGTACACGGCAGATATCTTCCGCGGTTCGACGGCATCGGGCATCGGACTGATCCCGGGCACGTCGTCACTGGCAACGACGAGTCGCAACTTCGTGGTCGGCGAGACGAACCAGCCGTTCATCACGCTCGGCGGAGTCGCTCGTCAGCAGTTCGCGTGGCGTGACCGGTTGTTCGTGGAAGGTGGCGTCCGCACGGACCGCAACAGCGCATTCGGTGTCACGACAGGCTTCCAGCCGTTCCCGTATGCCTCGACGTCATACGTCATCAGCGATGAGTCATGGTTTCCGAAGGGTCGCATTCTGAACTCGATGCGTCTGCGCGGTGCGTTCGGTGTGTCGGGCACACGCCCGGGCTTCCGCGATGCGGTCACGACGCTCAACGCGGTCACCGTCGTCACGGCGGCAGGTGAGACGCCGGCAGTGACGGTCAACACGGCGGGTAACTCCATCCTCAAGCCGGAGAAGGTGACGGAGTACGAGGGTGGTTTCGAGCTCACGGCGTTCGGTGGCACGATCCTGCTCGAAGCGACCTACTTCGATCGCAGCACGACGAATGCACTCGTTGCGCGTCCGCTGCCGCCGTCGCTTGGCAATGCCAACACGCAGTTTGCGAACATCGGCCAGGTGAGCAACAGCGGCTTCGAGGGTACGCTGCGTACCAATCTGGTGGACTTTGAGAATGTGAAGTTCAGCCTCGCGACCAACATCTCGGTGCTGCGCAACCGATTGGACAAGCTGGGTGCCGGCATCCCGGCGTTCTTCCTTGGGGCAAGCCAGCGATTCGTGGAAGGATTCCCCGCCGCTGGATACTGGGAGCGCCCGATTGTCAGTGCCGGCGATTTCAACGGCGACGGAATCGTGAGTCGCGTGAACTGCCCGACGGTCGGTGGCGTCTCGAACCCGGTCGTCGCCGGTGGTCCCGCCTGCGAGATCGTGCTTGATACGGCGCTCAAGTTTGTCGGTGGCATCCTGCCGCGGACAGAACTGTCGTTCAGTCCCGAGCTCACGCTGTTCAAGAACTTCCGCTTCTCGGCGAACATCAACAACCGCCGCGGCGCGTATCTGTTCAACAACACGTTCTTCTTCCGCTGTCAGCCGAACCCGAACAACTGCCGGGAGCTCATGGATCGCAAGGCGTCGGTGGACGATCAGATCCGCGGCGTCTCGGCCCTCATGGGCACGCGCGATGCCTTCATCGAGCGCACGGATCTGTGGCGGATTCGCGAAGTGGCCATGTCGGCCGCGTTGCCGCAGTCACTCGCAACCCGATTCGGCGTGAAGGATCTGCGCCTCACGGTTGCTGGCACGAACGTGTTGCTCAGCACGCCATACTCCGGCTTCGATCCGGAAGTCAACTCGAACGCACAGGCGAACTTCACCACGACCGACTTCCTCAGCCAGCCGCCGGTACGGCGCTGGACGGCGCGGTTGGACTTCACTTTCTGACGGAGACACACGCATGCACCGCATAAACATCATGCGACGCGTGGCGCGAGCCATCGTCGCGACCGCCGGACTTTCCGTGGCTGCTTCATGCACCACGGACACGATCTTGTCGGTCGAGGATATCGACGTCGCACGCCCGGCCGCCCTCACGGGTGCCACCGCGCTGCCGACGGTCTACGCTGCCGTCCTCTCCGATTTTCAGGTGACTTACGCCGGCTCTGGTCCGAGCGAAGGTCATGTGAACCTGACTGGCGTGCTGACCGACGAGCTGCTGTACGCGGAAACATTCCCGACACGCGTCCAGTGGGATCGGCGCTCTCTGGAACCGGTGAATGGGTCAACGGAAGCAATCTTCCGCAACCTGTTGCGTGCGCACGCAACCGCCGATCTGGCGGCGCGCCGTTTTGCCGAATTCGGCCTGGCGTCATCTGCGAGCGACAATGCCCGTCGCGCAGAGATCTACAACCTCTGGGGATACATCTATCTGTTGTCCGGCGAGGCGTGGTGCTCAGGCGTTCCGTTCAGCAAGATCACTGACGCCGGCGATCTGGAGTACGGCCTGCCACAGACGACTGCGCAGATCTGGACCCGGGCGATTTCGAAGTTCGACTCGGCGGCGACGTTCGCAGCCGCAGCCGGCGCCACGGCAGCCACGCAGGGACAGGTTGCGCAGATTGGCAAGGCACGCGCTCTGTTGAACCAGGGGCAGTATGCCGCGGCTGCGACCGCCGTTGCCGGTGTGCCGGTGACAATGCGCTATGACGTGCTTCACTCCGCGAATTCCACGCGCCAGAACAACGGACTCTGGTCGTTCATCGTGAATGGTCGGCGCTGGGTCGTCGCGAACAACAAGGGTGGCACCGGCGCCCCCTTCGCATCGAGCAACGATCCACGAATCCGTCCTGCGCGTCTTGGCTCACAGGTCGGGTTCGACGGCGCGACGCCCCTGATCGTGCCGAACAACTTCGCCTTTGATCGCGCCATGCCGACCAACGTCGCTCGCGGTGTCGAAGCGCAGTTGATCCTCGCTGAAGTCGCAGCGCGGAACAACGATGCCGGATACGTGACGATTCTCAACACTCTGAGGGCGAATACATCGCTCTACGCGTGCCCGGCGCTCCTGCCCGGCTGCGTGGCACCGGCGGCGCTTCCGGCGCTCACCGATGCAGGGACGCCCGCAGCGCGACTGGATCAGGTCATTCGCGAGCGTGGATTCTGGCTGTACGGTACGGCGCACCGCCTTGGTGACTTCCGGCGGCTGATGCGGAACGACGGGCGGACGCAGGCGAGCGTATTCCCGTCTGGCGCGTACCCGCTTGGCGGCACGTATGGCACCGATGTCAACTTCCCGATTCCTCAGCCCGACGAGGCTGGAAACCCGAATGTGACGTCGTCGAACACGACCGGGTTGTGCCTGGATCGTAACCCCTGAGTCTGCGGACTTCGGATGAGCGCAGGTGCAGTGATGACGGTCACGTGGCGGTTCCGCCACGTGACCGTCGCGCGTTCAGGCGAAAGCACCGGGGCGTGCGCGGTTCCGGCGGGTGTGATCTGGAACTCACCGTGAAAGATTCGGTTTCATGCAGATGCCCATGAACACGCGCGGAATGGTCGCGGCGGCGCTCTCCGTGATCTGCGGCGGGGAACTGAATGCGCAGGCGCCAGCGGGTCGTCGACCCGTTGGCGCAACGATGCTTCATGGCATCGTGCACGACACACTCGGTGCCGCGGTGACCGGCGCGCTGGTGCGCCTGCGTCCCGGAAGCACCAGCGTGATCAGCGATGGCGACGGGCGGTTCGTTGTTCGTGCGGTGCGAGGGTCGCGCGTGACGCTGGCCGTCTCGCGCGAAGGATTTCCGGCGCTGAAAATGGAAGTCGATGTGTCGGCTGCTGACGCCGATACGGTGGATGTCTTTCTTTTTGGCGCCGTTGCCCAGCCTGCCGAACCGCGCGCCACGGGGCAGCCCGCTTCCGTACGAGTCGAAAGCCCGCCGCGGGGCCCGACGCCAGTCGAAGAGCGACGCCAGCCGTACACACTCAGCGGCACCGTCACCGACACGATGGGGGTTCCGCTGGCCGGAGCCACCGTCACAGTCGTCTCGCAACAGCGCTCCGTACTCACGGATGTCGCCGGGCGCTACCGTCTCACGGGCCTTTCTGCCGGGGCGGTGCTCGTGCGAGTACGGCGACTCGGCTTCGCGCCAAGAAATTTTGCCACGTCGGTCAGCCCGACCGAAGCCGTGATCGCCGACATTCCGCTGGAGGGACTCGGACAGCAGCTCCGTCGAGTGGACGTGCGCTCCGACGCAGTCGCAAACAACACGAAACTGCGCGGGTTTTTCGAGCGAAAGCGCGCCGGATTCGGTCAGTACCTGACGCGCGATCAGTTTGCCGACCGAAACCCCACGCGATTCACGGAACTCGTCAACAGGATGTCGGGTGTGGTGGCGGCGGAAGATGCCAACGGGCGGCGGCGGATCTACGGCCGCGGGAGGTGCGAAATGGCGATCTTTCTCGATGGCGTGAACATGACGATCCCGCCGAATACGTCTGTCGATGACTTCTTCAATGTGAACGAGATCGACGCCCTCGAGGTGCACACGGGGGTGTCGCAGTTGCCTCCGGAGTTCTCTGGCCGGACGAATGCCTGCGGCGTGGTGGCCGCCTGGACACGTTCAAAAGCTGGTCGTTAGGACCCGAAGTCCCCGCGCGCCGCGTGGCCAGAGGCGAGGCGGTGCGGTGCAGCGGGCGATCCAGTCCAGCTGCCGCTCCCGGTTGCGTTGCCGCGGCACGTTTGCTGCTATCTGGATCAGCGTGCGGGTTTCTGACGCCGCACGGTCACCAATCGGCCACTACCAGCCATCCGTCGCATGTCCGACTTCCCCCCAGCCAGCTCGACGTCCCCTGCCGCCGCGCCTGACGACGAGGTGAGCCGGGCCCGGATCGTGGTTGCCGAGGATCATGCCGAGATGGCTGACGTGCTGCTGACGTATCTGGAGGCGGCCGGCTACGAGGTGCATCTCGCTCGTGATGGCGTGCTCGCCGAGGCGATGATTGCCGACGTCCAGCCTGCGCTGGCCGTCTTGGATGCCAACATGCCCGGTTTGAACGGGTGGACGCTGTTGTCGAGGCTGAAGTCCCATGGCGCCGCAGCGCCGCTGGTGGTCATGCTGACGGGCGACGATGACTTTCCGGCAGAGGCCGCCAGTGCAGATGTGATTCTGCGCAAGCCTGTTGCACTGAGGCGGGTTGCTGCCGTGCTGGCGGAGCTCCTGGAGCGTTCGAAAGCCGACTGATCTGGCAACCGTCATCCGGAATCAGTCGTCATCCCGAATCGCGTCTCCGGCACTCGAGCTGGTCCGTGGCGCCGGCGGACTTGCCGTGGTCGCCTCGTTGGCCAGCCTCAGGCTCGGCATACGATGAAAGCGCCGCTTGCACTCAGGCGCTCGGACGTTAAGCTTTCAACGTTCAGGTCGGCTCACATGCAAGAAAATGCGCGTTTGCCGGGATGCGAATCCATCGGTGAAACGCGTATTGAACAACGTTCCGGAGTTCAGTCCGAGGCGCTGTACACCTGTTCGCGAACTGGCCGGAAATTATCCTTGCGCCTGTCCCGTCAGTCATGGCGGGCGCGGGTGCGCTTCCGACAGTACGTCATGTCGGATCACAAAGTTCCACCCCGGGCGGCTGGCTGCCGGGGTGACGTTACGGTTTTGCCCGTGACGGATTCACCAGCCTTCCATCCACGTGCGACCGGATTCCAGGAGTCCCGCTATATGACACGTACGTCGTGGGCAGGGTTGCCTCGCGCATTTGCGGTCCTCGCTCTGCTGTGTGGAACAGCGGCGATGGCTCAGGCGCAGAACGCGACCATTCAGGGCAAGGTGACGTCGGACCAGGGCCGTCCGCTCGAAGGCGCGAATGTCTTCATCACGGAACTGGGACTCTCGGTAGGCACGAATGCGACTGGCAACTACACGATCCTGGTTCCTGGCGCGCGCGTCCGGGGTCAGTCGGTGGTGCTGCGGGCACGCGCAATCGGCCAGCGCCCCGACACCAAGGCAGTCGTGCTGCGTCCAGGCACGATCACGCAGAACTTCGTGCTGGCAGCTGACCTCAACCGCCTCAGCGAAGTCGTGGTGACTGGCGTGACGGGCGCCACTGAGCAGACGAAGACGCCGTTCGCGATTTCACGCGTCACGGCTGATCAAATGCCGGTGGTCGCCGTGAATCCGTTGACGCAGCTGCAGGGCAAGGTGGCTGGTGCGCAGATCGTGAGCGCCTCGGGCCGTCCTGGCTCGTCGCCGAGCGTGATTCTCCGCGCGCCGACGTCGATCAACGCGTCGGGCCGCTCGCAGGAGCCGCTGTACGTGGTTGACGGCATCATCATCACGGGTGGCCTGCCGGACATCAATCCGGAAGACATCGAGTCGGTGGAAGTCGTGAAGGGCGCCGCCGCCGCATCGCTGTATGGTGCACGCGCCGGCAACGGCGTCATCCAGATCACCTCGAAGACGGGCAAGTCAGCCTCGCCGAACTCGATCCGATTCGGCTTCCGCACGGAAGTCGGTCAGGGCGATCTCGAGCGCCAGATCAACCTCGCGCAGCGCCACGGCCTGGCGGTTGACGAGACGGGAAATCGACTCTGCACTGGCTCAGCTCCAACTGTTCCAGGCATGCTCTTCGGCTGCTATCGCAGCATCAATTATCAGAGCGAAGTGCTCCGCGTGAACGAAGGCGGTGCCGACTTTGCACTGACGCCCGTGAACTTCCCGGTCGATCCGGGCGCCGGCACGCAGGGTGCGCAGATTCGTAACAACTTTCAGGCCAATCAGTGGCCGGTTGAGACGTACGACGCCGTGAAACAGCTCTTTCAGCCGCAGCCAACGACGTTGAGCAACTTCGACGTGACGGGCCGGTATGGGAAGACGACGTTCTTCGCCAGCGTGAACCGGCTTGATCAGGGTGGGTCCATCCGCTACCTGCAGGGCTTCCAGCGGAACACGATGCGCCTGAATGTCGATCAGGTCGTGAACGACAAGTTCTCGTTCAACGCGAACACGTTCTTCAGTCGCTCGCAGCAGGACGGGTTGAACGAGGAGGACGGCGGTGGGAGCGCCTTCTTCCGCCTGACTCGCGTGCCGCCGCTCGCGAATCTCACGCGTACAGACAGCCTCAATCGACTGTTGATCCGTACCAACCTGCAGAGCGCAGGCGTGCAGAACGAGAATCCGCTCTACAATCTCCAGAATGTCGATCGAGTCGATGAGCGCGACCGCTTCCTGGCGGGGGCAACCGCGAAGTACACGCCGCTCTCCTGGCTTGATCTCGAGGCCAATTTCTCCTTCGACAACAACCGGAACACCGGCCAGCAGAACACGGAGAAGGGATTCCGGACGACGACCGGGCCGAGCTCAACGAATCTTGGCAACGTGTTTCGCTTTGCGTCATCGAACCAGTCGTGGAACGCCAGCATGAACGCGAGTGCACGCTGGACGCCGTTCGAAGACATGCGCACCCGGTTCACGGCGCGCTACATCACTGAGCAGCAGCAGTTCAGCAATGTCGTTTCGCAGGGATCACAGCTGCAGTTGGTCGGCGTGCCGCAGGTCGGCAACACGCTGTCCACGACGCGCACCGGCTCGTCGTTCCAGCAGACCGTGAAGGGTATCGGGTTCTTCGGATCAGTAGACGCCGAGTACAAGGATCGCTACATCCTCTCGGCGCTCGTTCGCCGTGACGGATCGTCGCTGTTCGGATCTGAACAGACGTGGCAGACGTTCGGTCGCGCGTCGCTGGCGTACCGCCCGTCGCAGGAATCGTGGTGGTTCATTCCGCAGATGAACGAGTTGAAGCTTCGCGCGTCGTACGGAATTGCAGGCGGGCGTCCAAGCTTCTCGGCACAGTACGAGACGTTCTCGCTCAATGCGGCTGGTATCGCGGTTCCGGGCGTGCTCGGCAATAGCCAGCTGCGTCCCGAAGTCTCGCATGAGCAGGAGTACGGTGCTGACTTCGAGCTCTTCAAGCGGCTTGGCGGCAACATCACGTATGCCAAGACGCGCGTGACGGACCAGATCCTTCAACCGCCTCTGCCGGCGGCCTCCGGGTTCACCAGCCAGTGGCGGAATGCGGGCACATTGCAGAACAGCGCGTTCGAAGTGTCTCTCAACATGCCGATCATCACGCGCAAGGATCTGAACTACACCGCGCGCCTGACGTTCGATCGGATTCGCTCGGAAGTCAGCGAGCTGTTCGTTCCAGCGTACAACTTCAGCAACGGCGCGGGTGCTGGTGCATTCCGTGTCGAGGCGGGAGTTCCGTACGGCACGCTGTATGGCCGCAGGTTCATCAACAACTGCGACCAGATGCCGACTGCGTTCAAGAGCCAGTGCGGCGACGGCCTCGCGTTCCAGAAGAACAGCGACGGATTTGTCGTCTGGGTGGGAGCGGGCAATACGCTCCAGGATGGCGTCGCCAAGAATCTCTGGAACGCCACGCTGCCCGTGACGCAGGCACCGTTTGGTGTGGCGGCCGCGTGGGGTCACCCGCTCATCCAGCGTGACACGGTCAACGCGACGAACAACCCAGGCCTGATCCAGTCGGTTGGAAACGTGTTGCCGCGGTTCCGCTACTCGACGTCGCACTCGTTGACGTACAAGAAGGTGTCGCTGAACGGCCTTGTCGACGCGACCGTCGGACGGTCTGTCCACAACCAGGGCCTCGGCTGGTCTCTGCTGGACTTCCTGTATGGCCAGGCCGACCAGACAGATCAGAGCACGGCGACGGCGCGTCCGCAGTCGTACTACTACCGCGCCGGTCCGCCGGACAACGCCAACGGTCTCGGCGGTCTGTACGACGTGCTTGGCCCGAACAGCTTCAGCGTTGAGAAGGCGACGTTTGCCCGACTGCGTGAGCTGGTGGCATCGTATCGGATCGGCAAGGTTGGAAACGTCGGCAACTGGAATGTGAGTGTGATCGGGCGCAACCTCTACACCTGGACGAACTACCGTGGCTATGACCCCGAAGTGGGCATTCAGGGGAACTCCGGTCAGGCTGGTTCAGGCGTGCTGAATGCGACCGACAACTTCACGTTCCCGAACATTCGCACCGTCACGTTCTCCATCGGCACCACTTTCTGATCATTCTGCTGCAGGCGGACCTCGGTCCGCCTGCGCTTTCTCCGAGGGCAGTAATGCGACTTTCCTTCCGTTCCCTGCTGCTGATTGGCAGCGCGGTGAGCATGCTCACCGCCTGCAGTCAGGATCTTGCAGTCACGAATCCAAACGCGGGTGACATCACGCGTGCGCTGGCGCGTCCGAGCGACATCGAGAATTTGCTTGGCGGTGGTTTCAATGGCGTCGTTTCGAATACAACGGGCAGCCTGGATGCGGTGAACTCATCGCTGCAGGTCATGTCACTCGAGAACTACACCGGTCTGGCAAACTTCAACATGGGCCCGCGTGCCGGCTTGCCGCGCACGCCGATCCTGAATTTTGCGAACAATCCTGGTTCAGCCAGCGTTGCGAATGATTTCAACGGGCTGTCCCGGCTGACCCGTTCGACGACGCTCGCGCTCGAGCGTCTCTCAGCGACCGGCTTCACTCTCGGCTCGGTCGCGCAGGACCTTCGGGCGCGCGCGTACGGCCGGTTCGTGCTTGGCGCAGCGCTTGGTAACCTCGCGCTCTCGTATGACTCTGCTGCTGTCGTGATTCCTGGCGCCGAACCGGTGCCGCCGCTGGTCGCGTACGACTCGGTTGGTCGTGCGGCACTTGCCCAGCTCGATCTGGCGCTCGTTGATGCCGCGAATCCGGCCGCTGCGCAAACCGGCGGCTTTCCGTTGCCGGCACCGTGGCTCAATCTCGTGGCCGGCGCAGTTTCGGCGTCGGATTTCCAGAAGATCATCCGCTCGTATCGTGCGCGCATCCGTGCAGAAATCGGTCGGACGCCAGCGGAGCGTGGTGCGGCCAACTGGCCTGCGATTCTCGCTGACGCGACTAATGGCATCACCGCGGATATGGACATCAGCATGAATGCCACGACAGGCTGGGTGCAGGCCTGGGTCGTGCAGCATTATGTCGGCTCGAACTGGCATGTGATGACGCCGTATGTCATCGGGATGGCGGATTCGACCGGTGCGCAGTACGAGACGTGGCTGAACCAGCCGTTCCTGAACCGCTCGCCGTTCCTCATCCGCACGCGCGACAAGCGCTTTCCGGCGGGCGATACACGCGCGGCACAGAACACGACGTCTGGTGGCGGCGGCTCCGGCCAGGTGACACCCACTGGTGTCTACTTCCGGAACCGCGTCGCCGCGAACGACGGCGGCGCTGCTGACGGTACCTGGGGCTTCTCCTTCTACGACCACGCGCGATTCCAGGGCTTTCAGAATGGCCCCCCCGCCCGGATCGGTCCCTTTCCGCACATGACCGTTGCTGAGATGAACGGTCTGATCGCCGAAGCCGCGATTCGTGGCGGCGACTTCGCCACGGCGGCGCAGGCCATCGATCGCACGCGCGTGTCGCGTGGCGGCCTGCCTGCGTTGACCGGCGTGATCACCTCGGCAACACAGGACGTGCCGGGTGGGGCAGCATGCGTGCCGCGTGTCCCGGTTCGGACCGGCACCACATTCACCACGAAGTGCGGCAATATTCTCGAAGCGATGAAGTGGGAAAAGCGCATGGAGATGGCCTACATCAGCTACGGCGCGTGGTACTTCGACTCGCGTGGCTGGGGCGATCTGCCGGAAGGCACTCCGCAGCACTTCCCCGTGCCGTGGCAGGAGCAGGACGTACGCCTCGGGAAGCCCTCGAATCCGGGTGGCGTTGGTCTGCCTGGCGGTGTTGCTCGCGGCACCTACGGATTTCCGTGATGTTTCTGCGCGCCACTCGGCACGCTGGTTGTGTCGCGGCGTTGGCGCTGGGCACTGGGTGTTACGCCTATGTGCCCGGAACCAGCGCGCCTGCAGCAGGTGCCGAAGTGGCCGTGTTTCTGACCGATCGTGGTCGCGCGGCTGTGACTGACCGGGTTGGCCCCGAGATGGATCAGCTGCGCGGGCGGCTGCTTTCGAGCACTGACGATAGTGTGACCATCGCGGTGCTCGAGAGCGTGACGTTGCGCGGCGTCTCGGCCAAGTGGACCGAGGAGAGGATCGCGGTGAGCCGGGATCATATCGGCAGCATCCGCACCAAGCAGTTCTCCCGTGGCCGAACGTCACTCGTGGCTGGCTCAGTGGGCGCTGCGGCTGTTGTGTTTGTCGTTGCTGGCGGGCTTGGGATCGGTGGGCGCAACATCAACACGGATCCTTCATTGCCGCCGGGGCCACCAGGACCCTCGTCCAGGCTAGGCTCTCTTATTTTACCATTCCGGAGCGATTTTTAGATGCGTATCCGTTCAATCTTCTCCGCCGTTCTGGGACTTGCCGTCCTCACCGGCTGTGATAAAGAGGTTTCTGCCAATCAGACAGTGCTTCAGGAGTCTGCGCTGATTCGGTATGTGAATGCTGTGCCTGACACGAGCGCACTCGACTTTCGCTTCGTGGATGGCGGTATCGAAGGCTCGCCGCAGTACGCCAACGTGCCCTTCCGCACGTTTACGGCCTACCAGCGAGTGCGCGCCGGCACGCGCCAGATCAAGATCTTCACGAATCCTGCCGCGTATGCCAACGACATCTCGGTTGCGGTTCAGCAGCATCTCGACACGACGTTCACGTTCGAGCCGAATGCCAGGTATACCATCATCTCGTACGGATTTGCGAGAGCCACCTCAACGCCAAGGCATCGGCTCGTGATCATCCGCGACGAGCTGCCGGGCAATCTCACGGCGACTCAGGTCGGTGCGCGGACGATTCATGCCGCTCCCGGGGCAGGTAACGTGGACCTGTACATTCGCACCAGCGAAACGCCGGCCGCAATTTCCGGCGCTCCTGCTGTTGCGAACGTCGCACCGCTCGGCGCAACACCGTATCTCGCGCTCACGACACGCCCGGTTGGTGCGTTGCTGTACCGTTGGGATATCACTGCGCCCGGGTCTACGGTTGCAATTCCGCTGTCGACGAACACCGGGTTGCCGGGCGTGGTTGGTACGGCGCAGCAGAACCCGCTCGCTGGTTTCCAGGTTGGTCGCACGGCCGTCACGGTCGTGATTCTCCCCGGATCTGTCGTTGGATCGCGCGCGCCGCAGACGGCCGCGTTCCTCAGTGCAGCGGCGTTGTTCATGCCAGACAAGGCGTTCGACTCGACCGAGCCCTGATCGGCGCGGTGGGTCGCCAGTCCCCTGCTGGATGACGGATGAGCTGGGCCGAACGCCGCCGCTTCGAGACCGAGGCGGCGGCGTTCGATCTGTGGACCCGACCCTGTCGGCCGCAGGTAGTAGCATTGTGCGCACGGCAGAACTGTCCGACCAGTCCATTTTTCCCGAGGAGCCTCCGCGATGCGTAGAATGACGACCCGTCTCGTGACCGTTCTTGGCGCTGTCCCGCTGCTCTCGCTGACACCTGGCTGTGCCAGCGCTCCTGCTCCGGGCGCGCCGCCGCCGAGCGTTGCAGCAATGCCGGTTGGCGGCAGTGGCGGTTCGAGGCGAGGGGTTGGACTGGAAGTCACGGCACGGAACGACGGGACAGAGTTGGCGCTCGCGGCGTCACCATCGGAGGTCATGCAGGCGCTCGAAGCCACCTACGCGTCGCTGCAGATCCCGCTGACCCGTCTGGAACCTGCCGCCGGAATCCTTGGTAACGAAGGGATGAAAATGCGGCGCGAACTGGGCAAACTTCCGCTTCGAAGGCTGTTCGATTGTGGCGGAACACCCGGTATGCCGAACTCCGAGACATACACGATCACCGCATCGATCGTGTCGTCCGTCGCAGCGAGTGGACCCCAGGGATCCATCGTCACCACCGTCATTGAGGCCAGTGGAGAAAATCCAAACTACCCGGGCTCCGGCGTCCGATGCAGTTCGAGCGGATCGCTCGAGGAGGCGATGGCAAAGGACCTTCGCGCCCGTCTCAATCAACGCCGGTAGCGGGGCGACGGTGTCGATTCTGTTCAGTCGTTGTGGCGAGATGGTCGGTAGAGCTGTTCGCAGTTCGCGGCGCGTCGCATGGGGCGCGGTGTGGGTCATCGTCTCCGGAGCCATGCCGCATCTTGGCGCTGCCCAGCGCCCGGCACAACCGCCAGCGACACCGACCCCAGCGACGACGGGGATCGAGGGTGTCGTGGTTGACAGTGCCGGGAAGCCGATCGCGAACGCGCGCCTCCTCGTTCGCGACACGGCGCGCACCGGTGTGGCGGCGCTTCGCCGCACGACGGGTGAGTCAGACATCTCCGGAGCGTTCCGCATCGTCGGGCTCCCAGCCGGCCCACACGTGCTCGAAGTGACGAGGGATGAGTTCGAGCCGACGGGGTACCGATTCGATATTGCAAACGGCGTCGTCGCCAAGTTGCGGATTACACTGGTCCGTGATCCACTGTGGGCCGAGATGAAGCGCGCCGCGGACAGCATCATTGCGGCAGATCGCGCCGACTCCATCGCGCGGGCGCGCGCGGCGGCGGCGGCACCTGCCGCCGCACAGTTCGGAAAGGGAACGCTCTTTGGTCGCGTGACGACCGCGGAGGGTGGTGCGCCGGTGGGGCGTGCGCAAGTGCAGGCGATGGGTACGAGTTTCGCCACGATGACGGACAGTGCAGGCCGGTTTCGACTCTCCGACCTGCCGGTCGGTCCGTACTTTCTTCGCGCCAGAAAGGTCGGTTACGATCCGGTGGTGTTCAGCGCGCAGGTCGTGCGTGGTGACTCGCTCGACGCAAGCATTGTATTGACGCCGTTCACTGCTGCCCGCGGAACGCGGCTCGACACCGTCCGTGTCACCGCCGATTACGCGAGAGCAAGTCGGCGACTGCAAGGGTTTCAGGAGCGGAAAGCCACCGCGCGCGGTCTCTTCATCGATCGGACCGAGATCGACCGACGCTCTCCGACATTCATGAGCGATCTTCTGCGTGGCCGCGCGAATGTCACCGTGCAGCGAAATGGAGGCAATGGAGAGACGCAGGTCTTCGGTCCGCGGCTGAGCCTCAGCAGCGGCTACTGCCCGCTGGCGCTGATCATCGATGGTGTCTTGATCCCGAACGCGCAGGGCAGCCTTGACACGCTGGTGCCGGTGGATGCGATCCTCGCGATGGAGGTCTACAACAGCGGGACGTCCGTCCCAGGTGCATTCGCGCGGCTCGGTACGGACTGTGGCGCGATCATCGTCTGGACGCGATGATGCTGCACGCGCATCGGCCCCGCACGAGCGCCTACGGCTTCCGGGGCTTCTTCGCGTCAGCCGCTTCGCGCTCACGTTGCGGGTCGCGAAGCCAGATCACGACCACTGCACAGTCGACGAACCGCTGGTACTCCGGTGGCGTGGAGAGGCGGCTGTTGTAGACCTCCATCGCGCGGACATCCTCAGCGCGAAACATGGCCTCGGGTCCGATCTGCTGGCCTGCGGCAACGCGAATTCCGTTGACGACGAATGCCGGAAAGCAGCCGGCCCCGCGCCCGGCAACAAGACGCTGCGACCTGTCGTTCGATCTGCCACGCATCCCCGGCACGAGCCGGAGCGCCGTCCCCAGGTCGACGATGCCACTCAGCTCTTCCCGCGTGAAGAAGTATCCGTTGCCTTGCCGTCTGCGGCTTTCGAAGCCCACCGAATCCCACGTTGCGCGTCGTGTTGCCCGAACCGTGACTGCGCCGAGCACTGCGACAGTGCGGTCGAGCGTGATGTCGCGCTGCAACGTCTGCCCGGGCCGAAGATTGATTCCAATGGTGCTCGGACGAAAACCGATGGCCCGCACTTCGACGGAACGAACGCCGGGGCGGACGCGTGCGAACGTGAAGCGGCCAGCGGTGTCGGTCGTCGTCCGCATCGCGGGCAGGTCGATCAGCACGCTGACGTTCGGCAGACCATCGCCACTCGTCGTGAGAATGCGACCACCCACGACTCCCGATGGTACATCACGGCTCGAATCGGTTGCGACAGGCGCGTCGACGGACAGATCATAGGCGCCAAGTACATCCGGGCCGAGCTGCACGCGCAGATGAGGCGTCGCACGGCCGTTCACCTTCGCCCACAGCTCGACTGGCGTGAACCGCGGCGGATTGCAGAGCGAGAACTGTCCGGACTCATTTGTCCGAACGGTGAGGCGCGCGCGCATGCCGCTTCCTGCGTATGAGCTGTCCGTCCCGCGCCAACCCGCCAGGACTTCTGCGTCGGCGATTGGCTGGTCTGAACCTGCGGTACGCACAACGCCGATGATCATTCCCTCGCTGACCCGGGGCCGCCGCATGGCGCAGCGTGCATTCACGAACGTCAAGGCTGGCGGTAACGACACGATCACTGAGTCAGCGGTCGCGTCCAGACGGAGTGAAATACCCAGCGTGTCCAGCCCGAGGGAATCGAGCAACGGGTGCCGCACGATCAGGCGATGCGAGCCCGGCACGATGCTGTCGAACGAGAAATGACCGTCCTCTCCGGTGGAGGCGGCGCGAGTGACGCCATCGAGTGAGAGCAGTGCGCCGCGGAGCACCTCATTCGTCAGCAGACTGTCGATCAGCACGCCGCGAAGGGTGCGTGGCGGACCAGCCGGTACTGCCAGTTCCACTGGAACGACGGCTGACGTCGCGCGTGGTGCCAGCGCAGGCTGTGACTGGCAAGCTGCCAGCACGGTGGACGCGAGCAGAACACCGCGCGCCAGCAGCACTGGGCGGCAATTCCTGACCATGCGCTAACGATAATGACTCCGCCGGGCGGCGAAAGCGCCGGGACATGAGTGTCGGTGACTCGACGTTGGCGCCGCTATGCCGGATTCCTCTTCCCGTTCGCCTGCTGACTGCATTGCAGGGAATAATCCGACGTGTGGAGCCGGAACCGGCGGAGCATAAAATCAGTACGCGATGCGTCGTTTCGGTGTGAGCTCCCGGATCGGAAAACCTACCATGGCCGCGTCAGTCATGCGTCATGGCTGATGCGATTGACTCGTCGCCAGAGGCGTGCAGATCGCTGCGTACACTCTGGTCGAGGGTCACTCAGATGCGATACTGCAGCCACGGTATTCATGCGATGATTGGGTCGGTGCTGCTGCTGTCGGCATGCACCGACGGCGCCACTGCGCCACCTGCCACACCGCTTGCCGCTGTCGGGGCGACATCGTTGTCGTCGTGCACCGCGGCGCAGCGGGCCACCGCGCAAAGCCTTGGCACGCCGCCGACGCTTGCGACGGTCACCGTCACAGCGACAATGCCGGGCGTCTCATTCGGTTTGCCCTTCGATCTCGTGCAAAGCATGAACTTCGCGGGCAACTTCGGTTCGATCCACATCGGGTGTCTCGAGATGCCGGAGGCACACTACTCGATCATCGAAACGGATACGGTGCCTGACGAGCCGGGCAAGCCGGATGACGTCGATGACAACTTCTGGGGCACGCTGTCGAACAGGGAGAAGCATGCGCTCATCAAGCTTGCACTCGAGTACATGCAGCTGTTCCCCGACAGATACCCGACGACGGGGACGGTGATCAACGAGGTCTTCCGTTCGGCGATGCTCTACGCGAAGGCGCACTCCCTCTTTCGTGCCGCCGACTTCTTCGCTCCGGGGGCCTCCAAATATCTGTTCGCCGGCGGGATCTACGGATGCATGCTCTATCAGAAGTTCTCCAACGATCAGTACTGGTTCCTTTCACGCGCAGAGACGCTGCAGATGGTGTCGTCGCTTGTGGCTGCGTTCGGAGAAGCTCAGTACGCCACGCAACCTGCGATGGCGCTCCTGTTCGGCCGGAACGGTGCGTTTGGTGCCGGGGCGGCGTCGACGGCTGGGCCGTCAACGGACTGCGGCACCGTCGTCTTCGGCGCGATCTCGAGCGGTCGCATCACCGTCACGGACCCGTACGGCGGCGGAGCGACACCGAACCCGCGGCCTGACCTGCCGGATGGCCCGGGTCTGGACGACTGGGACCGCTGACAGCCCGGCGCGCGCAACTGACGCCGCGCTGACTCGGGCAGCAATATTTCTTCGGGTGCGCACGACGCTGGTGCGCACCCGATACTCAACGCCAAATCTGCTCATGCTCCAGCCTCCCTTCCGATCAATTCTGCTCGGTCTCACGACATTGCTCGCCACGCCGGCAACCACCGGGATCCTGCAGGCGTCCGGGGCGCCGACGCCGGTCTTCGAGACCTGGCTGCGTGTCGCTTCGCAGCTCGATCAACCGCTCGCCGACTTTGCGAAGCGCTGGCCACGACGATTGAGTCGCGAGGAGGGCCAAAGCAGTTTCGCGCTCACACCAGCGGACCGCCTCGTGGTGGCTTTCGCTGCCAGTGCGGCTGGACCCGACAGTACGCAGCGTGTGGCACGTGTCACGCTCATCGAACGGGTGCCCGACTCACTGGCACTTCGAAACGCGGCGCGGTCGGCGCAGCAGCGCCTTGTTGCGTCGTTCGGCGCCCCGGACACGTGCAGTGGCGCACCCGGCGATCCGAGCCACCTCTTCGCGCCGCAGGAGACATCGCGCATCTGGACGCGCGGCGTCGGCGGTGCCGTGACGCGACTGACATGGGAAGTCACGGCAACTCGCGAGTACGTGCTCACGATCTCGGCTGGGCGCTATGCGGCCGATGATGCTGAGACGTATTCGTGCGCTGCGCGATTGCCGTGATGTTCGGACGACAGACGTCTCGTACACTGACAGGGATCGGAGGCGTCGTCGTGTGATACGCGAGGTCCGGGGTGTTTGGACGAAAGCCGATTTCAGCGAGAGGCTGCGGTGATGCCGGAAACGCGGGAACAGCTGGAAACGCGGGGACGCGGGGAACGCGGAGGGCTCAGAGGGAACTTGGAGGGCGGCGCTGATCACTCACGTCTGTTCCGGGCAGCGTCCCGTCTTTCATTAAAACTGCATCGACGCAGGCATGGGCCGTAGGGATCGCTCCGGTTTTCGCCTCGCCAGTCACCAGAATTCACCGGCCCTTCTTTTGCCGCGAACTTCCACTTCAACACACTACGTGCGAGACGCAACGGGAAGGAGTCGGGACAGCACCAGCGCGGCGGATGCATCGGCAGCGCCCAGTCGGCCTTCGACGACGTTGCGGGCACTCAGTCCGGCTGCACGACGCGGGGCGGCCGAAGCCGGGCCCGTCCACTCGTCGAGAATTTCGCGGAGCGAACGCGCGTCACTGACCGATCGCGCGGCACCGGCGGCGAGCAGCAGCGCTGCGTCGCGGCTCGAACCATTCCGGGGGCCGAAGAGCACCGGCGCTCCGAAAGCGGCAGGCTCCAACACGGAGTGCAGGCCAGCCGCGTGGAACCCACCGCCGACAAATGCGACATCCGCCACCGCGTACAACTCGCCCAGGATGCCAACCCTGTCGACCAGCACGATGTCGGATGTGGCGTCGCCGCCGGCGTCCAGCCTCGCGCACGAGAACCCGGCACCGCGCGACCACGCCTCGATCGGTGCGAGGTGTGTGAGCGTGGGTTCGTGCGGCGCGATGATCAGGCGCAGCTGTCCCGGCCATCGTTCAGCAACCGCGCGCCATGCGGGCAGCAGCGCCGCCTCATCAGCAGGCCATGTCGAGCCGGCGACAAGCGTGACGCGCGGAACCGCACGAAATCGATGCAGCCAGGGCGCCGTCGTGTCGGCGGCGCGTGCACGCGCCCACACCTGGTCGTAGCGCGTGTCACCGGTCACCTGGATGACGGCGTCGCGCACGCCGAGCCTGACGAGTCGCGCAGCGTCGGCGTCGTCGATCGCACCGACTGCATCCATCGCTGCATAGGCGTCGCGCGTCAGCATCGCCGCGAGACCGGTCAGGCGCCGCGACGATGCGGCCACCGTCGCGCTGATGATGCCAAGTCGGACACCGCGGCGCGCTGCTTCCGCGACCAGCACAGGCCAGACATCGAGCTTGCTGAAGACAAGCGCCGTGGGCTGCAGTGCGTCGAGGGCCGAACGCATGTCGCTCGGCACATCGAACGGCAGGAAATCGCGGAAGTCAGCGCCGGTGCGCCGTGCGAAGGCGGCAGCGCTTGGCGAGAAGTGCGTAAATGCCTGTTGCACATCGGGGCGTTGCGCGCGAAGCCGTTCAAGGACGGGCAGGGCCTGCAGGCCTTCGCCAACGCTTGGAGCGTGGGCCCAGAGCAGCGGCCGCGACGCATCACGCATCGTGTGTCCGAACGACGCGTACCGGTCGAGCAGGCCGCGCCGCGCATTGATCGTCTGTGCGAGCTTGCCGTCACCCGGCACCCCGGTCGCAACGACGGCTTTCGCGAGCGAGCCCGCTCCCGCATAGAGCGCGCGGAGCAGCGTATTCATCGCCGCTGGCGCGCCACGAGCACGGGCGTCACAGCGAATCCGCGGGCGCGGTCTCGCATGCCGCGCACCGTGACGTCAGCGCGCAGCAGCCGTCGCGAGGTTGGCGTCGATGACTCGCTTGAAGTCGCGGAACGGATACGCGCCGCTGATCAGACTGTCGCCGATGATGAAGGTCGGCGTCCCATGGATGCCCGCATTGCCGGCGCGGTCTGCATCGGCTGCAATGAGCGGTCGCGTCGCATGGCCGCTGAAGCAGGCGCTGTACGCCTTGGCATCGATGTCGAGCGTGCCGGCGAACCGCGCAAAGAGCGTATCGGGCCGCGCGATGTTGGCCCACCGGGTCTGCGAATTGAAGAGCGAGTCGTGCATCGCCCAGAACCTTCCCTGTGCTGACGCGCACATCGCCGCTTCGGCCGCCGGCCAGGCGTTCTGATGGCCGCGCACGGGAAGGTTCACGTACGCCATGCGCGCCTTGCCGTTGTCGATATAGGCCGACCGGATCGCCGCGTACGTCGAGTCGTGGAAGATCTTGCAGAACGGGCACTGGAAGTCGCTGACCTCGAGCACGATCACCTTCGCGTTCGTGTCACCCGCAATCCGCCCGAGATCCGCCTTGCGGAGAAGTGCCGTGTCCTGCACCGTTGGCATCGAGTCGGCGCCAATCGCCCGTGCGCCCGCAGCCGGCGTCGCGCTCTCGGCCGTCTTCGCACACGCAAGCAAGGTGGCAGCCGTGAGGGCGCCGAGTACGAGACGGACGAACATGATCACTCTGTCGTAGGAGGAAGCATGAAAGATACTGTACCCCTGAGATGGTGCGGGAGCGCGGGCGCTCGATCCTGCTGCTGCGATTCCGGCGCTGGACGGCCAGTGACACGAAATCGAGGCGGGAGCGTATTATTGAACGTCACCTCAAGCCCAAGCGATGCACTTCCTCTCGGCGTTCATCGCCGGCGTTCTGGCCCTGTTGCAGGGCATCAGCATTCCAGCGGCCCCCACGGGGTACGTCAGTGACTTTGCCAACATCCTTCCGGCCGACCGTGTTGCGCTCCTGACGCGAATTGCTGAGGACGTCAAGGCGAAAAGTGGCGGCGAAATCGCCATCGTCACACTCCCGGATATCGGGAATCGCCAGTCCTCCGAGATTGCGCTCGAGATCGGTCGCCAGTGGAAGGTTGGCCAGAACGACGCCATCGGTACCAGATCCCGGAATGCCGGCGTCGTGATCCTGCTGGTGCCGAAGGAGACCAACAGCAGTGGCCGCGGCTCGTGCCGGATCGAGGTTGGTCAGGGCAGCGAAGGGTTCATTACGGATGGTATGTCCGGCGAGATCTGTCGCGAGGCCACCGAGTTCTTCCGCGCGCAGGACTATGCGCGCGGGCTGACTGTGGTCACGACGCGCGTGGCGGAGCGCTTCGCGGCCGAGTTCGGTTTCGCCCTCGACACGACGCTGGTTCCGCGCCGGAGGGCGCGTGAGGCACCGGAGATCACGATCAATCCGCTGGTCGTCTTCCTGATCATCATGCTGATTGTATTCCTGCTCTCGCGCGCTGGGCGCGGGGGCGGGGGTCGCGGCGGACGTGGTGGCGGTTTCTTCGTCCCCGTGGTGTTGCCGAACTTAGGCGGTGGAGGATGGGGGAGCGGCGGGGGATGGGGCGGCGGTAGCAGTGGCGGCGGATTCGGAGGTTTCGGCGGTGGTGGCGGCTTCAGCGGCGGTGGCGGAGGATCGGACTGGTGACGACTTCGATGGTGCGCGAAACAGTGCAGGCGAGCCAGTTGGCGGTTCAGGAACTCGTCGGCGCGTTGCAGGCGATCTTCGGCGTCTCATTGCATGCCGTGGTGCGCTTCGGCTCTGCTGTGGCGGGCGAGGTGCTCCCCGGCCAGTCAGACACGAACCTGCTGGTGATCGTCGACGCACTGCCGCTCGATCTGCTGGTGCGGAAAGCGCAAGCCGTGCAGAAGTGGACGGCCGCGGGCAATCCTCCACCCCTGCTGCTCACGATGGACGAGTGGCGGTCCTCGGCGGACATCTTCGCGATGGAATATGCCGACATCCTCCATCGGCATCAGGTCGTGCACGGTGACGGGCCGTTCGAAGGGATCTCGGTCAAGGCTGCGGATCTGCGCCTTCATGTCGAGCGCGAGGCGATGGGCAAGCTGCTGCAGTTGCGCCGCGCGATCATGGCTGTCGGGTTGGATCAGTCGAAGCAGCTGCAGTTGTTGATCAACGGCCTGTCGACGATGATGGTCCTGTTCCGTGGGACGGAACGCGTGGCCGGCGCGACGCCGTCGATGGACTACGAGGTACTCAGCCGTGACGTCGCAACGCGCGTCGGTTTCGATGCGCGCCCCTTCGAACGGCTGGTACAACACGCGCGGCACAACGTTCAGATTCCTGCGGCTGATGTGACACCGATTCTGCTCGGTGTGCTGGACGCGTTGGGGCGCCTGGTGGCGCATCTGGACCGGTCGAGTGGGACCGGGCGGTCTTCGGGGGTCACGACGTGAGTGATGCACCCTGGTTCTGTTCCCCGGCGCTGCGAGTGGCGGTGCCGTTCACTTCCGAACTTCGAGAGAGCGAAACGATGCGTGCAATGACAATGGCTCGATCCGACTCACGGCGCAGCCTCCATACGCGCTGGATGCGCCGTGCGGTGATGCTCCTGCCGTTGGCGCTCGGCGCTTGCGGCTACAACACGATTCAGACGCTCGACGAGACGGCGGCGAAGTCGCAGAAGGAAATCGAGGTGCAGCTTCAGCGTCGCGCTGACCTGATTCCGAACCTCGTCGCAACCGTGAAGGGGTTTGCCGCCCAGGAATCGAGCATCTTCGTTGCCGTGGCACAGGCGCAGCGCGGTCTGACTGGCGCCCTGGCCCGTCCCGGCGGTGCGAATCCAGCAGAGTTGGCATCGGCGAACGACGCATTGTCGCGCGCGGTGCTGCCGATGATGACGCTTGTCACGAGCTATCCGCAGTTGAAGAGCGACGCGCAGTTCCTCAAGCTGCAGGATGAACTGACCGGCACAGAGAACCGGATTGCCGTGAGCCGCACCGACTACAACAACTCGGTGAACTCGTACAACAGCTACATCCGCAAGTTTCCGGCAGTGATGACGGCCAAGGTCCTTGGTAGCAAGCCGCGCGAGTACTTCGAGGTCACCGATGCGGCGAAGCGTGAAGCGCCGACCGTGGACTTCAGCCCGACGACACCGGCACCTGCCGCGGCGCCGGCTCCTGCGAAACCGTAGTCCCGTGACGGGGCACTGAGTGGTTGCCGTGATGTCGTCAGAGGGCCAGCCCGGATTTCCGGCGCTGGCCCTCTCGCTTCTGTCGGACTGCGTGACGCATTGCCTTGCTGCCGCGGCTATTTCCCGGACACCGCCGAGTCGAGCGCGGCGCGGAGCGCGCCGATCGGGGTTGCGCCGCTGAGCTGCCGGGTGCCGAAGATAAGCCGCAGGGGCGAGCCTGCCTTGACGGTATCCGTCCAGTCAATGTCGCGGCGAATCTGACGCAGCATCCTTTCCCCGTCGATGCAGGTTTGCAGCGTGAAGGCCTCAACGCCGGGGACGACGGCCAAGGTGTCGATCATGCTTGCCGGACGTTTCGCTGATCCCCACGCCTTTTGGGTGCCGAACAGTCGCGCACTCGTCTCCCAGAACTTCCCCTGCACACTCGAGCAGAGCGCGGCGCTGGCCGCACGGACGGCGGCTGGATGCTGTCGCAAGGGGTAGTGCACCCAGGTCAGGCGCGCCTTTCCCGTCGCGACATACTCGGCGCGAATGATGGGGAGTACCGTCTCGAACCAGGCGCGGCAGCTGTCACACTGATAGTCGCTGATGACCATCAGCTTCACGGGTGCGGAATCGCTGCCGATGACACGACCGAGATCCGCCGTCTCCATCATCACGTCGCGCAGGCCGACCTTTCGCTCGTTTGGCAGGCGTCGCACGTCGGTGGCTGGTACATCGGCCGCCGCTGAGCGTGGCGATGGTTCGCAGCCCAGCGCGAGCAGTGGCAGCAGCGCGGTGACGACGAGCCGGGATCGGACGGGTGCGGAGAGTTGCATGACGAAGGTTAGTGGTGACGTTGTGCGGTAGCCACCTGCGCTCGCCTATCTTTCAACATGGCCATCGTCCTGTTCCGGGAGCCCGCTCCATGATGCGCACATGCCGATCGTGCCGCGTCCGCTGGCGCGATGCGCTGGTTGCGGCGACGGTGCTCGCGCTCTCGGGCTGCACACGTCCGAGTCTGCCGGCCGATCCACAGTCCGTCGCGCAGTGGATGCGCACGTCGCTGGCATTCGTACGCAGTGAGCGCCTGGGTCCGCCGGTGGCCTCGCGGATTTCCGCGTATTCCTCGATCGCGATCTACGAGGGCCATGCCGCCGACTCCCGGTCGGCGCTGCGGTCGTTGTCGGGCCAGTTGAACGGGTTTCCGGCACTGCCGTCCGCGGCGCCGGACGCGCCGGTGGATGGCGCGACCGTGGCGGCCGAGGCGGTGCGAATCGTGCTCGATTCTGTGCTGCGCGACGGCACGGCGACGACGCGACGCACGGTCGACTCACTGGCCGCCGCGCAGATCGCTGCGCGCACTGCCGCTGGTGTGCCCGGTGCCGATGTCGAACGCTCGCGGCTGCGCGGTCGACAGATCGCGGATGCAATTCTCTCCTGGGCGGCGACTGACAGTTTCTTCGCGACACGAGGCAGGCCGTGGCAGCCATCCGGCCGGCGTGCCGAGTGGACCAACACCGCGACTGTCGCGCAGTTCGTGCCGCAGACCATGTCCGGCCAATCGGATCTCGTGCAGCTGTCCAATCCTGACGTGCACACCGACGTCGAAGCGGCGACGGCGAAAGGGACATTCACCAACCGGCCACGCGATCAGGGCCCGACAACGCTGCCGGCGTTCAATCCGATGAAACCGACGGAGCCGTGGTGGGGTCACCTGCGGCCGTTCGTGTTGTCCTCGGGTGATGAGTGCGCGCCACCGCCGCCGCCGGCGTACTCGGAGAAGCCGGGCAGCGAGTTCCATCGCATGGGGATGCAGTTCCACGACACGATCGTCGCACTGACGCCGGCGCAACGTTCGACGGCGCTGTTCTGGGCTGACAACCCGGTGGCGACGGGGACGCCCGGCTTTCACTGGATCAGCGTGGTGAACCAGATGGTGTCGCGCCGGCAGCTCACGGCGGATCAGGCCGCAGAGTTGTACGCGCTCACGTCCATTGGCATCGCAGACGCATTCATCAGCTGCTGGCGCGAGAAGTATCGGTCCAACGTCGTGCGACCGGAGACGTGGGTGCGGCGCGTGCTCGATCCACGCTTCGTGACCGTGATTCCGACACCACCGTTTCCTGAGTACACGTCCGGCCATTCCGTGCAATCAGGCGCTGCCGTCGAGGTAATCGTCGCGGCGCTCGGTGACACGATTCCGTTCATCGATTCGACTCAGGTCGACATCGGACAGCCGCCGCGCCGCTTCGAATCCTTCTCGGCGGCGCTCGCTGAGGTGGCCATTTCGCGTGTGTATGCCGGCGTGCACTACTTCCCTGCGGTGACGGAGGGGCTGGTGCAGGGGCGGTGCATCGGCAGAAAGGTGCGTTCGCTTGTGACCCGGCGATCGCAGTGAGCGCACTGCTGTCTGCACGTGCAGTGCTCAGGTGTCTGGTGCTTGGCTCGCTCAGTGGTTGCACGCGCGCGCCCGCCGTCGACACTTCGTGGCATGCCGGACAGGGTTACCGCTGGCGCGCGCTGAAGGTGGATCAGGGCGGTGCAGCAGGGTTTGAGATGCTCACGGCGGCACGGACCGGCCTCACACATCGCAACGACGTTGACGAGACGCACGGACTGGACAACCGCGGACTGCTCGACGGCGCCGGCGTTGCGCTCGGTGATGTCGATGGAGATGACCGCGCCGACATCGTGCTGGCGTCGGTGGAGCAGCCGGCGGCGTTGTACCACAACGACGGCGACCTGCGCTTCACGGACGTCACGCGTACGAGCGGGCTCGATTTCACTGGATTGGCGACGACGAGTGTCGTGCTCGCCGACGTCGATGGGGATCGCGACCTGGACCTGATCGCCGGCACGTTCGGTGGTCCGGTGGCGCTGTTTGCCAACGATGGGAAGGGCCACTTCACGAACGCGACATCTGCGAGCGGCCTGGTAGGCGGATACAACGCCACCACCATGACGCTCGCGGATGTGGACGGGAATGGCACGCTCGATCTCTACGTCGCCACCTACAAGACGCGGAACGCGCTCGATGCGTTCACACCGCAGCAGCGCGCGTTCGACCAGGTGCTGAAGAAGATCAGCGACTCAGTGATCGTGGTGGATGAGTGGAAGAAGGAGTACCGGGTGGAGTCGCGCCCGGATCTCGGCGGCTTCATCCGCTCGCAGCGTGCCGAACCGGATCTGTTCTTCCTCAACGACGGCAAAGGGCACTTCACGCCCGTGCCGATCAGTGGCTCGCGGTTCCGCGACGAACGCGGCGTGCCGCTTCCTGCGGTGCCTGACTACTTCACGCTGGACGCGCGGTTCTACGATGTGAACGGTGACGGTGCACCCGATCTGTACGTGTGCAACGACCTGGAAGACCCTGATCAGTTCTGGCTCAACGACGGGTCCGGCAACTTCCGGCTTGCCCCGCCCATGGCGTTGCGCGTGACGAGCAATACCTGCATGTCGGTGGACATGGCCGATGTGAACCGCGACGGGCACGTGGATCTGTTCACGACGGACATGCTCTCGCCGACGCTGGCGGGGCGTCAGCGCAGCATCCCGACGCATACGCCGCTGCAGAAGGCGGTGGGACTCTCGCCGGAACGCACGCAGTGGATG
>JANMNM010000182.1:0-3600 GCA_031373905.1 Gemmatimonadaceae bacterium
CCTTGAAACGTCAGCGACCCGGTCGTACACTCTGTCTGCATAACGGCTGTCCTCGCGGTGCGTTGTAAGGCGTTCTAGACAAACACCTTATACCACGTGGGGCAGCCGTTATTCAATAGCACGGTGAGAAATCCGGGCTAGACTGGACAACGACCTGTGTGGCTCTCAACCCGAGGCCCTGGAGCGTTCATGCCCATGACTGCGATGAGTCTGGTTGGTACGATGCGGCGCGCATGCCTCGCTACGCTGTTGGCTGTCGAGAGTCTCGCGGGCTGCCTGCCGATCGACGAGAGTCTCGCGCCGCTGCCGTCTGGCGGAACCCATGTGCTGTTCATCGGCAACAGCCTGACGTACGTGAACGATCTGCCCGGAACGCTCTCGGCGCTGGCGCTGACGACGGGCGACACCATCCGGGCGGCGTCCGTCGCGCTGCCGGACTATGCGTTGGTGGACCATCTCCAGCACGGCGGCGCGATGCAGGCGATTGCATCGGGTTCCTGGCAGTTCGTCGTCCTGCAGCAGGGGCCATCGTCACTGCAGGTCAATCGCGACAGCCTGATCGAGATGAGCCGGCTGTTCGATGTGGCGATCAGGCGAAACGGCGCACGGACGGCGCTCTTCAGTGTCTGGCCGCAGACCGTCAATGCAACGACGTTTCCGCGGGCGATCGAGTCGTACCGCCTGGCTGCGGTCGCGGTTGGCGGTGTCTATCTGCCGGTTGGCGCGGCATGGGAAACGGCGCTGACCCAGGATGCAACGCTGCCACTCTACAGCGGAGATGGCCTGCATCCATCGGAACTCGGCACCTACCTCGCGGCGCTGGTGATGTATGAGCGATTCACCGGGAAGGACGCCCGGCTTCTGACGCCGCGCGCTGTCGTTGCCGGCCGCGTGCTGACGGACACGCCGGAGAGCGTGGTGCGAAGACTGCAGGAGATTGCGCATGGTACGAGCATGTTGACTCCGTAGCGTCGGATCTGGCTGTGGCTGCCGAAGTCCGCGTGCGGGCTGAACCGGTGCGTCTCGTGTTGTAGATTCACCGATGCCCAATCCTGCTCGGTGGTCATCCCGCGTCGCGCTCGCGGCACTCCTCGGCGCCATGCCCTGCGCGCTCGCCGCGCAGCGCGACTCGGTCCCGCCGCGCCCCAAGGTTCTCGTCATCGCCACCGGCGGTACGATCGCCGGCGTGCAGGATGCACCCGGGACGCTGGGCGATTATCGCGCCGGCACCTTGAGTGCCGAACAGATCCTCGCGTCGGTGCCGGAACTCGCAAAGTTCGCACGAGTCGAAGCGGAGCAGTTCTCGAATGTGGCCAGCGCATACGTCACGCCTGCACAGTGGATGGCACTGTCGCGGCGGATCGACGAGGCATTCCGCACGCGCCCCGATCTGGCGGGGATCGTCGTCACACACGGCACCGATCGGCTGGAGGAGACGGCCTTCTTCCTCTACCTGACGGTGCGCTCCGAGAAGCCGGTGATCGTGGTGGGTGCGCAACGTCCGGCGACCGGCATCAGTCCGGACGGCCCGATCAATCTGCTGGCGGCGGTTCGGACGGCCGCCTCGCCACAGGCCGTCGGGAAGGGGGTCCTGGTGGTGATGGACGACCGCATTCTCTCGGCGCGTGAGGCGCGAAAGCTGTATCCCCGGAGTGGCGGATTCTCCGGTGGTGAAATGGGGATGCTTGGCGTCGTCGTCGACGAGGGCCCGGAGTTCTTCTTCGCGCCCGCGCGCAGGCACGGTGCGTCCAGCGAGTTCGACCTGTCGGCGGTAACCGCGCTCGGCGATGTCGATCTGGTCTACGCGTATCCCGGAGGTATGGGGCGCGCCTACGATCGAAAGCCGGATGGCGTGGTCGTATCCAGCACCTCCTTCACCTGCGACGAAACGGCGGCCTACCAGATGCTCGCGCGCAGCGGTGTGGTCGTCGTGACGGCGTTCACGAGTGGGGAGGACGTGAGGAATGCGCCGGTACCGAGCGACAGCGGTCCGAGTTCGCTGCGCCGTTCGTGCCCGGCCGCGGACAGCGCGGGCCTCTTTCGCGCGAAGTGGGTGCCGACGGTCGCGGTGCAGCACCTCACGCCGCAGAAGGCGAGAATCCTGCTGATGGTTGCGCTGACGAAGTCGCGGGACCCGCGCGAAATCCAGCGGTACTTCAACGCGTATTAGTGTGGTGAAGTGGACGTTCGCGGCAAAATACGGGCCGAGTAATTCTGGTGCCTCAGGATAAGAATTTCAGGATAAGACTTTCAATCGGGGTGGGCTGCGTATAGGCCCCGGTCCCCTGCCTCGCGGGCGGCGGCGATTGGGCGTGGGCGTGCTCTCCGCCCACACCACAGGTCCCCGCCGTGGTGGCGCGGCGCGTCGGGGCCGTGCTCAGGGGGCGGTCGGGGCGATGGCGGGCCGCCGTGGCGAACGCGGCCACGAGCACATTGGTGTCCAGCATACTCTCACGATACGGCGCGGAAGACATCCTCGTCCGGGAGAAAACCGCGCGCCTCGGCGAATGGCATGATGGAGCGCCGTGCCTCTTCGAACTGCATGACCGCCAGCTGGCGACGAAGCGCCTCGCGCGAGATGTCACTCCGCGATTCGGGTCACCGCGGGTGATCGCCGCATGCGCCGCGGGGTGGACGGCGCTGCTGCCCGCATCATGCGATCTGCCGCCCGTACGCGGAGCGGTCGCGCGCGCGAAGGAATCGCTCCGCTGGGGAGAGTCGTTCAATCATGACCCGCGCCTCACGGGTGGCGTGAACGGCACGTCGACAGTGCGCGTCATGCATCGGGGTAACACGCCGGGAACACCGGCCCTTCCTCGAAGGTGAGCCGCGAGGCGTCGGCCCGCGCAGCGCCATCGAGCACGCGGCGTACCCCGCGCCACAGGATCGCGCCGAGAGACATCGCGCACAGCGCGCACGACGTGAAGCGTTTTGTGCACCAACGCGCAGGGCGCTCGTCGCACACGTAGAGGCTGCGATCGGTGCGCGACACGGCGCCATGGATGAGCGCGTAACAGTCGGTCAGGCGTAGTCCTTGCGGGGGGGTGCAAGGCCGCAGATATGTATCCTCGCCGTTCTTCGCGCGTCTGCGCTGCCCCCAAACAGGCACCCTCATGACATACCAACGGAATCAGGCCGACCGGCACCCAGCCGCGCGTCGCGGTGCGTCGGTCTCGCTGTTGCTCGGCGTTCTCGCGGTGCTGGCCGGGTGCAGCGACACCGCCACCGCACCGGCCGCGTCACCCAGCCCCGCCGTGGTGGCCCAGCCGAGTGGCGGCGGCAACTCGCTCAACGCGACGTCGTGCCAAAAGAACGGCTGGCAGGGGTTGGTGACGAGCAGCGGCGCCCCGTTCACGGGGCAGGACGCATGTGTGTCGTACGCCGCGAAGGGCGGCGTGCTGTTTCGGGCGCAGTCCATCACGTTCGCCGCACTCGCGGACAAGACGTTCGGGGATGCCGACTTTGTCGTGAGCGCCACGGCGAGCTCCGGCTTGCCCGTCACCTTCACGGCCAGCGGGCCCTGCACGATCACCGGGGCCACGGTGAAACTCACCGGCGCCGGGTCGTGCACGATCACTGCCTCGCAGGCGGGCGACGCGG
>JANMNM010000186.1:0-3002 GCA_031373905.1 Gemmatimonadaceae bacterium
CTCCCACGGCCCAATCGACACCGCCCCCAGCGCCAGTGACGTCGCCACAGCGCCGGATTTCACCGTGCGACGTCACCACCACCGATCACCGCAGCAGAACACCCCGATTCACCCCAGCTGGTGAGAAATGCGGGCTAGCGCTTTTCGGCTGCCCGGAGCTGGCCCTGCAGCTTGCCGAGGGTCCAGGTACCGCTGGCAAGGGTCATGGCGCCGCCTTCGTTCTGGCGGTCGAGGACGAGGGTGAGGAGGCCGTCAGCCGTCTCGCCCTGGAGGACGAGGCTGGATTCAATGACCGTGACGGTCATCGGGATGGCACGGGTCCGGTTGGCGATCTCGACCGAAGCGAGGATCGAACCGGCGGAATCAGCCACGGTGACGCTGCGCGGGAAGCCTACGTCCCGCGGGGCATTGCTGAAGTTGTAGTTGGCGACGATGCGGACAGGATGTGCGGTTGCGAGGCTGGTCTGCTGCGCTGCGAGCGGTGCGGCGGCGACTGTCAGCGAAGCGACGAGGGCGGAGAAGCGGATACGTGACGTCATGATGAATCTCCATCATTGGAGGATAGAACTGTCATAACAGCTAGGTACAGCATGCACTACGTGTCATATATACGACGCTCCCGGCATCAACGCAACATTTTTCGGCGTATTCGTGCAGATTCGTGCACGAATCGTTACACACATCTCGCGGACCCGCCGGGGGCCATCGCCTCTCTGAGCCACCGTGGGCACGAGGCGGAGCTCGCTGTAACATTCCGGTGGTTCCCCCGGTCTGAAGCAGCCCACCACCCACAGGAGAATTCCCCATGGCACGGATCAGGTCGCAGCCGCTCTTCATCGGCGTCGGAGGGCATGCCGTCGCGATCAACACCGGGACGGGCGAGGAGATCTGGCGCACGAAGCTGAAGGCATCGTCGTTTGTTACGGTGCATTACGCTGACGGCCGAGTGTATGCCGGTGCCCGGGGGGAGATCTTCTGCCTCGACGCGCGCACCGGTGCGCTGCTCTGGCACAACGCGCTCAAGGGCCTCGGGCTTGGCGTTGTCGCGTTCCCGGGGTCTGACGCGATGGTGCCACTGGCCGCGGCAGAGGCAGCCGCGCGCGCGGCCACTGCTGCTGCGTCGTGACCCCTACGTGAACCAGCGTTCCGATCGCAGCTGATCCCAGATCTGTCGTACGGCGGTGGCTCCCATTTGCCGCACTCGCGATTCGTCGTCGACAACGAGGCGGCCGTCGAACACCTGGAACCAGCCCTGCGTCACGACGTGCCGCACCGCGAGCCCGTTGGCGTAGAGCAGGTTGTTGAGCGGCTCGGGACCGGATGATCCCGAGCCGATCAACGGGCCGCTGATGTCGATTGCGCAGAGATCGGCCTTGGCGCCGATCGCGATTCGGCCAAGATCGGTGCGCCGGAGCCCTCGAGCCGCGACGGTCGTCGCGCCCATCACGGCGTCGCGCATGGTGGGCAGCTTGAGCGCCGACCCCGTGGCGGTGTTGAGCAATCGCGCACGGGCGCGACCACAGATCACAGCCAGCTTGAGATTCTCGATGTAGTCGTTGGAGTGTGTGTCGATGCCGATGTTGGTTCGCACGCCGGCGGTGAGCGCCTCGGGATATGGCTGCGAGCTGCTCGATGCGCCGGCACCACCGCCGGACGGACAATGCGCGTACACACCGCCGCGCTGCCGCATGACCTCCCAGTCGGCCGCGCCTGCACCCGTCATGTGCGCGCCGAAGAACGTTCCGTCGAACGCGCCGTGGTCGTCCATCCATTGCGCGGGCGAACGCTGCCAGAGCCGTTGCGTGGTGCGTGCTTCACCTGCGCCCTGTGCCAGGTGGGTGTGGATGCCTGTGCCGAGCAGGCGCGCCGCGTCGACGACGGCCCGCATGGTCTCCGGCGTATGCGTGTCCGTCGCGTGTGGCGTCATCATCGGATGAATCAGCCCATCCTCCGCGCCACGGACTGATCGCGCAAATTCAAGATTCGCGGCGATTTCGGCCAGGGTCGCCGGCACGCTGTCGCGCAACACCTGATCATCGGTGCGGCGCCAGACCGGGAAGAGACGCGCCGTTCCCGGGATCATGCCGCCAGGGAACCCACGCACATGCCAGCGGCGCGCCACGCGCACGTAGCTCTGCGCCTGACGGAGACTGAGGCTCATCTCCACGTGGGTCGTGCACCCCGAACGCAGCAGCTCGGCCATGTTGCAGGCGGTGATCGCATCGAGGTCGTCGTCGTTCATGGCTTCGAGCAACTCGAGCGGTCGCTGGTACGAGCGACCGCCTTCGATGATGCCGCGCGTTGGAGTGCCGGACGCCGTGTGCGTGTGGCCCGAGATGAGGCCTGGAAGCAGCAGCAGCCCTGTCGCATCGACGCGCGGGACGTTGCCACGAATCCGGGCGGGCGAGACGTCGACGATGTCATTCCCGCGCACGCGGATGGAGACATCCGGGACGAGATCGGCATCATCGCCGCGGGAAATGAGCGCCCACGACGCTTCGATCACGAAATCGCGGGACGGCGGCTTGCGTGGTGCGCGGGCCGGCTCAGCGCGATGCAAGCCGGGGAGTGCGGCCAGCGCCGAGCCGACGAGCATGTCGCGGCGGGAGATCCCCTCGGGATTGGACGCTGGTACAGGTGAATTCCGCGGTGTGTGCATTGGCATTGTCAGGGTCCGGGCGGCAAGCGCAGCGCATGGCGCGCATTGACGTTACTCGAGGGGCGCAGGCAGCACCTGCACACCGTGGTGCTCCGTGGATTGGCGGCCAGCTCGACGCTCGCGATCTGTCAGGTGAGCACGCGAGCCGGGTATCATTCCACATGCCCGTGAACCGCCTGCTCGTTGCCGCCAGCGTCCTGTACGGAGTGCCGGGGCTGGCGCTGCTCTTCGGCGCCGACGAGCTCCACGCGCGCGGTGGCGGCCACAAGCCGACCACGGCGTGGCTCACGGGGATGCATGGTGCCTCCAGGCTGTCGCTCGCGCTCCTCAACTCGTTAAATCG
>JANMNM010000194.1:0-25788 GCA_031373905.1 Gemmatimonadaceae bacterium
GGGCCGACCACGGCTCAATCGCCCCCGCCCCCATCGTGCACGACGTCCCCACAGCGCCGAATTTCTCCGTGTGACGCCGCATCACCGACAACCGCTGTCCGACACACCGATACATGCCCGCTGGTGAGAAATGCGGGCTAGCCGCCATCGGTTCGACCAAAATCCGGTCGTCCAAGTCCGCCATGTGCGTCACCATGTCGATCATCAGCAGCACCCTCCTATCGCGAGCATCGATTGATGGCTGCGCACCATCTCCACGGACCAGCGACCCCGTTCGACCGAGCTGCCGACGCGAGCCCGCTTCTTCAGATCGTCGTAGATCTCGATCACATCTCGTCGCAAGATGCGGAGGCAGCGGAGCGCGTGCTCGCGCTAGGCGAGCTCTCGTTCCTCAGCGTCCGTGGCCGACGCGACGGGGATCCGATAGGCACCTGTGACCTACGCGTCGTCTCGCGCGCGCCGTCCGACGTGGTCACGGCCAGTGGGATAGTCACGCCGGTCTCGGCGCTGGACTTGGTGCGCGTGCTCCTCGTCAACCGCGGGCTGTTCTACCTGCGTGGCGGCATCACGGTCAACGAGGGCTTCTACTACTTGTACCGAGTCAAGTCGGTCTTTCGCGCATACCAGCAAGCGTGGACGGTGGCCACGTTTGCAAGGGCAACACTCGGCGAGGCGGTACAGGATCAGCTGTCGAGCCTCGGGACGCGCCTGAACTTCCTCTGTCGGGCGGCCGACCGCGGGGCCTACGCAGCGCTCCAGCGCGCGGATAACGACACGGAGGACAACGTCCTGTACCATCTCGCCTACTTCGTCATGCTCGCGACAGGCGTCTTCGACGACCTCGCTTGGACTCTGACGCATCTGTACAAGCTGCCATCTCACCGCCGCAACCATGTCGTGCTGAAGTTCGACTCGGCCAAGAACACGTCGCCCTTTCTTGATGCGCTCGGCGCAGCGGCGCCCTCCCTCGCCGCGCGCGTCGCGGACCCGCAGGTCCAAGGCATCCTCCGCATATTCTACCCGGTGCGCGACCGCCTACAGCACCGCCAGTTCCTCCGCGGGCTGCTCTACGTCGGCGGGCCTTGGGCGGCGCCGAAGATTCTATTCGAGTTCCCCGAGGACGCCATCCAGCCGATCCGCGACGCGTCGACCGACGGGCGCGGAATGGAGTGGGGCCTTGGGCTGGCTCGCGACGCGTACATCGACCCATACGCCTTCCTCACGCGCGGCATTGCGGCCGTCGCGGACGTACACCAGGCGATCATCGGGGCGGTGGACTGGGCGGCCTTGGCCGGGCCTACTGGTGACCCTGTCCGAGCGAAGGTCGACGAGTCTCTCGCGCACTACGAACGGAGCCTCGCCGCGTTCCTCCACTGGCCGACCGAACCGCTCTACTTCTAAGCGGGCCTGGCGTCCGCCAACGCGCGGCCGCCCACGTCGATGCCATCTCAGTGAGGAGCGTGCAGGCTTGCCGGAAATACAGACGTCCCGCGTCACGGTACGCCGGGGACTATGCCGGTACGCCATTGCAGAAAGGCCGGTGCACGTACCGGTACGGCGAACGAAAGCGTACCGGTATGCCAGCATGGGGCTGTACCGGCACAACGAAGCGACATTCCGGTACGGGGCGCTACACCGTGTACCGTTGTGCTTCGTCCCGCGGCCGACTCCAGCGGTGCATTCAATACCCTCTCTAAGGAAGCGCCCGCTCCTCTTACGGTTTTGGCAGGCCGGGCTCCCCCCGTCGCTGTCAGCCCAGCGCCAGCACGCCGGGACCGCCAACGCCATCCGCTCGATCCCTGTCACGCCGGTCGTCTTCCACAGCCCCGCGGACGTCCCCCCATACATCGCTCCTAGGCTCTCCCGAGATCGTCACCCCTTCACGGAGAGCTGCTACATGAGTCGTCCACCCAATCATCAGAACCCTGAGTTGCTGGCCACGGCAAGGTGGCTGCTGTCCTTCGAGAAGCTGTCCGTCCGGGCGCTGCGTCGGTGTTATCGGAATGCCGCGACGGACCGTATCGCGGCCGTGTGCCGCTTGGTGAAGGCCGAGGCGCGTCAACGCGTGCAGGATGCGCGGGCGCTCGGCATCGTCGCTGACGTTGCTGCTGGCGCCACCACGCGGCCGACGCCCCCGAGGCGCCGGATGCCGAGCCAGCCGACACGTCGCGCGCGATCCACTCCGATGCACCCGCGCGTGCAGCCACTGGGCAACGTGCAGCACACCCTCCGCCTCGACCCGCGCGCTATGCATCAGCCGCACGGACCTCGAGGCGCCCTCATCGCAGCGCTCAAGGACCAGCAGCTGCGTGTACAGGAACGCGAGCTACACAGCATCGCCGCGACAATTACTGCTCTGGATGAACGCCTCGAAGGATTGGCGCGTCAAGTCGCCAACTTCGTGTCCGCGCGGACTGTCGCACCGTTGCCACCATCCGTGACACCGCGGACGACCAGGGCGCGCATCATCAGCGGCATGCGACAGTGCGCTGCGCATCTCGGAGGCCTGTTGCGGACTCTGATTCGTCGCGGCGTGTGACGCGTCGGTCCATACTCCGCAACAGCAACAAGCGCCCCATCCGACGCGCGCCGCGACCGTGAAGTCTCCGATCTCAGTGCCGGTCTCAGAAGAGCATCACGCACGTCACTTCGAGCGACCAGATGTCGGCCGTCATCACGACGGGGCGCTGTGTGCACGTAAGCCTGATCGAGGCCGTTCTGCGGCGAAATGCTAACCCAATGCGCGTCCACGCTTTGCCCACGTGTCGCTGCATGTCCCTGTGCCTGTGTGCACGATTCAGTCACTGAATACGACCACGATCAGTAGCTCGATGCCGGGAGCAGCCTGATAGACGACTGCGACCGCGTTGGTATCGTCGCGGATTCGTGTCAGCTCGGCGCCTCTTCGCGCTCGCTCACGCCTCTCATCGCCGTTCCGAAGGCGGCGGCTGTGGCGGCACAGCATGGTGATCGAGGCTGAGGACACGTGCAAGCCGCCACTCCCCGTTCTCAAGGTGCCACACGTGCACGAACCGGGTGAGCGTACTGGCGGCGGCGCCACGCTCATCGAACCGATGCGTGCCCATCTGGACCGCCCCGTAGTGGGCGACGGGGTAGACGCGCAGGCTGCCGGGCACCACCGAACGCGTGACCCCGCGGTCGCGCGGACATGCGGCCGTCAGGCGACGCGTGTTTTCGCGCACCTGCTCCCCGGCGGTGACGCCCATCTGGTCGTGGTAGAACTCGACGTCCGTCGCGAAAATCGCGTTGGCCCGGGCGGCGTCACACGATCCGAACGAGGCGTCGAACAGGATGCTGTCCATCCGCGCGAGCGCGTCGAACAGCGGCCCTGACGTCGAGCCGTCGGCCGTATCGGACGGCGGCTGCGCCGAGAGCGTCCGCCCGCAGATGACCGAAGCGAGGCCGATTGCGAGGACGGTGATCACCCGACGCACGAGTGTTGTGACAAGGCGCATGGCGAAACGCTTGGAGAAAGTGGGCTGCCAGACGGATACAGATACGCCCAGTGACTGGGGCCAGTTTCACGCCGCGCTGCAGCAGGCGCGCGATCACTGGCGGACGCACCCACCGCGTCGTCACGGGTGCCAGGTTCGCACTGTGCGCAGTGCGTGAGTGCGCCCAGCACCGCCGAACGAGACAGGGTTCGAGTGAACGGCGACCACATCACAAACTCTCCTGCCCACCTACCGCCGGTCGCCGTGGTTGCAGCAGCCCATCGTCGCGATCATCCTGCGCCTCGCACGACTCGCGCGCCTTACAACGCCGCATGTCGAAGAACGAAACAGAGGGTCCACGTGCCGCTGTCGCGAACTGCTTGTGAGATCAGCACTTGACCAACACGCGACAACGCGGCGCATCTCTTACAGCACGGACCATCCGTCATTCCCGATCAGAATGCCTGTGATCTCTGCTGTAAAACGCACGCGAAATGGCCGCATTCTGCCGTGAGATCAGCATGAGATCAGCGCGCGGTTGTAAGGATCGACCCGCGCCCCCGATCAGCAGGACCGAGTCTCCCGAGCGCCTTGACAGCGGCGCACCACCTCACGGAGACCGTTCACATGACACTCGCCCCGTTCCACCCAGCCCCCGCCCCGTCAGGTCTTGACCGCTACCGTCCAGACCTGACCGTCCCGCTCAGCCTCGACGCTGCCATTGCGACCTTGCGCGCCATCTGTGCCGCAACGCGAACCGCGACCGGAGGGCGTCCGCTCAAGGACCAGATCTCGCAGTCGACCGAGCATGCGCTCGTCAGCACGTTGAACGCCGCCGCGCGCGCCTCCACGGTCAGCACCGACGACGTGCGACCCGCGCTGCCGGACCTCGCGCGGCATGCCCACGCGGCCGCCCACGGTCACGTGAAGAATCCGAGCGAAGCGGCGAGTCGTGCCCGGCGCGTGGTGAGGCTGCTGACCGGAATGGCACCCGACGCGCGCAAGCTGCATGCGCCGATGCAATACCTCAACGCCGGTTGGGCGGACCTCTGCGCGCGCGCTCCGCGTCGGCAGGATCGCAGCAAGCTGGTCGTGCTGGCACGCACGTTGACCGCGATGCGCGCGTTCGATGCGCCGACCGTGTTGCCCGACGTCGCGGACCTTCGCGCATTCGCATTACGAGACGACGCGCCATACGCCTGGCACTCCGTCCGAAACGCAGTGTCCACCTACCGTCGCGTGCGGAGTCGGGCCTTGGCAATGGACGCCACCTGCGCGACACGGTTTGCGCCGGTACCAGCCGAGCGAAACTCGCGCTTGCGGGCGCACGCGGCACTGGCGCTGCCCGCCGACGGCATGGTCCCGCGCGTGCGAGGCCTTGAGCGTCTGCACCTCATGCTGCTGGACAGCTTTCCGTCCGTCGCAGAAGAGATCAAGCGCTTCAAGGACTTGTCTCCCGGAACGCCAGCGAGCCAGGTGTGGCAGAACACGGTCGTGGCAGCCGTGGGGCGGCAGTTGGCGGCACTCGAGCAGCTCTATGCGCAGCACGCCGCTGCGCAGATGCTGCCGGCTCGTGCTGACCTCCGGCTGTGGCACTTCTACTCGGCCTACGTGCCAAGCGTGCTCGCCGTGGAGTCGGACGGAGGCTTCTTCAGCGCCGTCGCCCCGACGAACAAGGACCGGCAGCTGCTGGCACGAGCAATTGCGCTCATCGACGCTCCGGTCGCGCGAGAGGAATCGCCGTTCGCCGCCAGCTCGAGCTCCGATTGGATGCCGCAAAGCGTCGTGCGCACGGAGTGCGCCGTGTGGTCCGTGGTCAGCAAGGTCTACGCGTCCAAGGTCGACACGGAGGCGTTCGCAGAGCAGCGCCAACGGCGACACAGCGTCATGAAGTGGTTGCACGAGAGCGGACCTGGTGCAGCGGAGCGGACAGGGCGCGAGATGGACAAGGTGTGGCTGATCGAACATCTCAGCTATCCGCTGCTTGTCTGCATTGGCCTGCCGTGGCTGGCGTCATTGGCGCGCGCCCGACGAGTGGAGTGGCAGCACTTCGTGCGGCAGGGTGCGCCTGCGGACATCGTGTCGGCCTCGTACGAGAGCTACGCGTTCGCCCTGCATGACTGCATCGGCCTCGCGCTCGCAGCGGACGATGGTATGCGACGGAAAAACTACGCGAACGCCATCATCGGGGACCATGTGCAGATGGTGTACAATGGGAGCGTGCTCGTCAGCATCAAACTCACATTCGGCACGGACCGGCATGATGCGGCATGCATGAAGATCATCGAGCGTGGTCCGCGCGGGCGTCGCGTTCGCGTCGAGCCGCATGTCCACACCCTCAGCCCAGGCGTGGTCGATCATGCGCTCTTCGACCTGTGGGTGCGTGAGGTCGCGCCAGGCTTCTCGTACACGCGTCCCCAGCCGCCCCGTGCGGGCCTGTCGCCCATCGCCACGCGTGCGGGAACGCCACTGTTTCCGAGCACGGTGCGCGCGGACTACGCGCAGGTCAGAGCGGGTGGCAGTTTCGCCGCTCGGATGCACAACGCGCTCTACGCGATCATCCGCTACATCCACGGCGACGCTGTGCCGGCGACCCGGAAGGAGCTTACGCCAGCGCAGCGCACGGCATGCACCTTCCACCGGACGCGGCTCATCATCACGAGCTACTGGGGTGGCGTGCGCAGCGACTGGGAACACGCGATGCACCTGACGTCCGACAAGGAGACCACACTGCGCGAGCACTACAACGCGACAGTGTCCAATCTGGTCCGCGACCAACTCGCGCGGCAGGACGCTGGCTGGCGACACCCACGCTGGTTCGACAGGCTCATGGACGAGCTGCGCGCCGGGAAGATCTGCGAGTGGGAGCGCCAGCCCCTCGTTCTTCCCATCATCGCGGAGCTCGGCGGGTGGCCGGAGCCGGTGTTGGGTCGCATCGCCGGCAGCAATGTGCGCCGATGGAAGCGGCCGTCGCGGCCGACGCTCTGATGATGGAGCTGGCGGCCGGCGTGTGGGTGACGGTAAACCGATCACATGACACCGCCCTCCCACCCTCCCGAGCCACTCACGATCCGTGAGGCGCGCCTGTATCTACGTCACCACCATGGCATCAAGATCAGCCGCGCCACGTTCTGGCGCGAGTTCATGGATGACGCAACGGAAATCAGCACCGTGTGGTGTGGCGCCCTCGCGCGTCGCGGTCCCACCATCGCATGGACGTTCTGCGTCGAGTCGGTCGACCGGATGGCCGTCGCCTATCGTGAACGACGCCTCGGCGCTCCACCGTCGGGCGAATCGCTCCTGACTGCTGTCACTCGTTTTGGTGAGCGCCGGCCTGGCAAGAAGGGACCACCACGAGAGCCGATCTGACTGCATTACGTGGCCGCGCACGCGCCGACGCTGGCGGCGGCACGACCCGTCGAGGAAGGCCATCGGGCGCACGAGGCCGCCTTGGTCCAATGTCCATATTCTTTCGCATCCCGAGGCGCGCCCGTCCATTTCACTGCAGGAGAGCATGACGATCATGTCGCGGCAGGACAGGCGGTCGAGCATGCACGGCGTTCCGCCGCACTTCGCGCGGCGCGAGTCATGAGGCTGCTCATCATCGAGGACGAGCCGAAAGCCGCTGCCTATCTGCGGCAGGGGCTCACTGAGGCCGGCTACATCGTCGACGTGGCCGCCGACGGGGAGGCCGGTCTCACCGCGGCACGCCTGGACGAGTACGCACTCATTCTGTGTGACCTCATGCTCCCGAAGCGAGACGGCTACTCTGTCGTGGCGGAGCTGCGCCGCACTGGCCGCCAGATGCCGGTGCTCCTCCTGACCGCGCGGGATGCGGTCGACGCACGGGTCCGTGGCCTGGACCTCGGCGCCGACGACTACCTCGCAAAGCCGTTTGCGTTTGCCGAGCTCCTCGCCCGGGTTCGGGCGTTGCTACGGCGGGCGCCGCTCCGTCCAACGGATGTGTACGTCGTCGGCGACCTGATCTGCGATCCCCGCACGCGGCGCGTGGAGCGTGCCGGGCGTCGGATCGACCTGTCGCCGAAGGAGTTCGCGCTCCTGCAGTTCCTGCTCGAGCGCGCAGGCGACGTCGTCTCCCGCACCGTGATCGCCGAGGGCGTCTGGGACATGTCCTTCGACAGCGACACCAACATCGTCGACGTCCAGATCCGGCGTCTTCGCCGCAAGGTGGATGTGGAGGGCGCCCCACCGCTCATCCACACGGTGCGCGGCGTGGGTTACGTGCTCGAGCCACGCACCGCCGACCATGCTGTCATCGCGAACGATGCTGCAGCCGACCGCTGAGGCGCCGATGGGGTTCACCAGCGTCTCGCCGTCGGAACCGCGCTCACATAAGGGCGCTGCACCGACGCCGCAGCGGTCGCTGGCGGCCCGGCTCGCCGTGGCGTACGCGACGAGTGCCGTCCTCCTCGTCGCCGCCGCGACAGCCCTGCAGTATCGCGCGCTGCGCTCCAGCCTGCGTGCGCAGGACGATCAGCTCCTGCGCGAGTGGAGCGAGTTGGTCGGCACGGGTGCTCCGCCAGCCGGGGGTGGCGCGGACGCGTCGGTCCTGGCGGCGTCGCCGAGCGGGGAGATCACGGTGCGCTGGCTCGACGCCGACTGTCGGACCACGGCGCAACGGCCACGTGCTACGCCTGAGCCCCTTCCCCGTCCGGTCTGTGTTGATCCGCCGCCCACGTTGCTGACGTTCCGCACCACGGCGGCGGCAGACGGCACGGCGTGGCGCGTCGCCACGATTGGTACGGCGGCGCCGCAGGGGCCTCAGGCCGGAGCACCGACCCGTGTGGAGATCCTTCTCGACGGATCGCGAGATCGCGCGGTGCTCAGCGATTTCCGGACGGACGCGACGGCCATTCTCTTCGGATCGCTCGCGCTGGCCGCCCTGCTTGGCTATGGCATCGCGCGGCGTGGTCTGCGGCCGCTGAACACACTGCGGACACGCGTCGAGGGCATCGATGCTCGCTCACTTGGTCTCCGGCTGGCCGCCCCGGACGCACCGGCGGAGGTGGCGGCGCTGACCGTGACGTTCGACGCGATGCTGGATCGCGTGCAGGGGGCGTTCGACACGCTGTCGGCCCGCTCGGCGGAACTCGCACACGAATTGCGCACGCCCATTCACGTGCTGCGGCAGCAGGCCGAGGTGGCGCTGCGTCAAGTTCGTACGACTGAGGAATACCGCGACATTCTCGGCTCGAGCCTCGAAGAGCTGGACCGGCTGCGTCGACTCGCAGACGACACGCTCTTCCTGGCGCGCGCAGCCGACCCGCGTTCCGCCATCGTTCGGGAGCCCCTCGACGTCGCGACGGAGTTTCGCGAGGTCAGCGCGTACCTCGACGCCGTCGCTGAGGAAGCCGGCATCCACCTCAGCGCCACGACGCCGGACGGGCTGGTCGTGGCTGCCGACCGCACGCTCCTCCGGCGCGCACTCGTCAACCTCGTCACGAACGCACTGCGGCACACGCCCGCCGGGGGGCACGTACGGCTCTGGGCCGAGCTCGAAGCGCCGGGTACTGTCACCGTAATCTGCGTCGAGGACGATGGGGAGGGACTGCACCCCGACCTGCTGTCACGGGCGTTCGACCCGTACGCGCGGGGAGCTGACCCGCACGGTGGGACGACGGACAGCACCTCGTCGGCCATCATCTCTCGTTGGCCCGCCGGTGCGGGTTTGGGGCTCTCCATCGTCCGTGGGATCATGGAGCTGCACGGGGGCACCGCAACGCTCGCCAGCAACCAAGGCCAAGGCACACGAGCCACACTCCGCTTCCCGGTCCCAGCGCGCGCCGAGCGCGGACGCACGCCCTCGCCGTCCTGACGTGGGCCGGGAGCAATCCGAGTTGGCCGCACGATGATGTCAAAACTGTCATCAAGCTGACCGACTCCTGACAGCGAGGCGTGTGTAGTCTCGACCGATGCACCTTCGCATTCTTCCGCACCAGCGCGCGGCACGCCTGCGTGGCGCCGCCGTCGCCCCGAGCCTCACGCTGCTCGGTGTCTCGATCATCGTCGCGGTACTTGGCGCACCCCGCCGTGTCATCGCCCAGTCCGTGTCCGCCAATTCACCGACAGCCACCCTGCGAGCTCGGGTCATCAGCGGCGACAGCGAGGCTGGTGGTGCGCCAACGGCGGTGGCGGACGCCGTCGTGCGGAGCGGATCGCGAGGCGGTCTCAGTGATGCGACCGGGCGAGTGACGTTGACCCTGCCGGTGGGCGCGCACGTGGTAATCGCCAGCAAACTGGGGTACGCCCCCGATACCGTGCGACTCACGCTCGCGGTCGGCGCCGACACCGCGATCACGTTCCGACTGCGCCCGCAGGCTGCGACGCTGTCCGTCGTCACCGTGTCCGCCGCCCGCGGCGGCGACCGCCGCGTGAGCGAGGAGCCGACGCGGGTGGAGGTGATCGGCCACGAGGACGTCGAGGAGAAGACGGCGATGCAGCCCGGCAACATCGCCATGCTCCTCAATGAAACCAGCGGCGTCCGGGTCGCTGCGACATCGCCCGCGCTTGGCGGTGCCAACGTGCGCATCCAGGGCCTCCGGGGTCGCTACACGCAGCTGCTGTCCGACGGGCTGCCTCTCTATGGCCTGTCAGCCGAGGGCCTCGGCCTGCTGCAGATCCCGCCGGTGGATCTCAGCCAAGTCGAGATCATCAAGGGCGCGGCATCGGCCCTCTACGGGCCAACGGCGTTGGGCGGCGTGGTGAATCTCGTGTCGCGTCGCCCGGGCGCGGAGCCCGAGCGTGAGCTGCTCCTGAACCAGACGTCGCGCGACGCCACTGACGCAGTGTACTTCGACGCACGTCGACTCTCGCCTGCGTGGGGCTACACACTGCTCGCCAGTGCGCACCGTCAACGCCGCCTCGACCTCGATGATGACGGCTGGGCCGATCTCGCGGGATACGAGCGCGGCGTGCTCCGCCCTCGAGTGTTCTGGACGAGTCCCCGAGGCCACTCGGTGTTCGCGACCGCCGGCGCCATGGTCGAGAACCGCGCGGGCGGCACCGTCGGTGAAGCCACGCTCCCCACCGGGATCGGCGCGGGCCGGGCACCTTTCTCACAAGGCGTGCGGACGCGTCGCGGCGACGTCGGCACGGTCGCACGGTTTCTCGTAGGCAACGCGGTCCTCGCCGTACGAGCGTCGGCGACGTCGCAGGAGCGCGATCTGACCTTCGGTCCGGCCGATGACCACGAGCGCCGACAGACGCTGTTCGGTGAAGCTACCTACTCACGGCAGATCGGTGCACAGACCGGCGTCCTGGGCGTCGCGTTCCAGCGCGACGCGTATCGCGCACGGACGGCGGCGGCCCTCGACTACACCTTCAACGTGCCGGCGCTGTTCGCGCAGCACACGTGGACACCCGACGACCGCTTCGGCCTGACGTCGAGCGCGCGGCTGGACGCACACAGCGTGTATGGCACTGTCGTGAGCCCCCGTCTCTCGGCACTCGTGCGCCCGTTCGCGAAGCCGAGCGGGCGTGAGGATGGCGGCTCTGCGAGCGGAGTTGCGTCGTGGACCGCACGGCTCTCCGCCGGCACCGGGCTCCTCGCCCCAACGCCATTCACCGAGGAGACCGAGGAACTCGCGCTCAGCCGCATCCGTCGACCGACCGGTCTGGTCGCCGAGCGGGCACGGAGCGTCTCGGCCGACGTGGGCGGGCTGCTCGGCGGGGTGGAGCTGAATGGGTCCGTCTATGCGTCAGACATTCGGCACGCGGCCGCACTGCGCCGTGTCAGCGCACCGACGGGCGATGATGTGGTGCAGGTCAATGCAGTGCGCCCCACACGCACAGGGGGCGCGGAGGCGTTCGCGCGCTACCGTCGCGAGCCATTCGTCCTGACGGCGACATACGCCTACCTGCGCGTCACGGAGGAGGACGTCGAGACGGGCGGCCGCCGCGGCGTGCCGCTCACGCCGCGGCATTCCGGTGGCGTGGTCGCCATGTTTGAGGAGGAGGACGGGACACGCGTTGGAATCGAGGGCTATTACACCGGTCGGCAACCGCTCGCCGACAACCCGTACCGCGCTGAGAGCCGACCGTACGTACTCGTCGGATTGCTCGCGCAGAAGCGCATCGGCGAGGTCGTCGTCTTTGCGAACCTCGAGAACCTGCTGGATGTGCGGCAGACGCGGACCGACCCGCTGCTCCTGCCGGCGCAAGGCCCGGGCGGCCGCTGGACGACAGACGCGTGGGCCCCGCTCGAAGGGCGCGTGCTGAACCTCGGTGTACGGCTCGGCGCGCGCGAGACGGGCGAAGAGCGTGAGCGCGAAAAAGCCCGGGAACAGGAGCAGCGGGAGCGCCGGGGCCGCCAGCCGTGAGCGGACGACGATGAACGCACCGCCTGCGAAATGCATCATCGCCCTTCGGTAAACGCAGAGAACGCCTCGTGCACTGGCTCCCGCGTGGGGCCACATCGGGAGCGACATGCAACCGCATCGCGCCGAACGTGTCCGACGTGCACGAAACGAGGGCGTCATCATCCGGCGGAATTTCGAGGCCGTCCACTCAGCCTGCAGCGAGCGGACGGCCAGGAGTTGGCACCACCATGTGCACAATCACGGCGCTCACCATCGCAACGCCTCCGAAGGCCGCGAACGCCACGCCGGCACTTGCCTGCTGCCATATGAGACCAAACAGAAGACCGGCAGGAATGGCGCCAAGTCCTCCGATCATCGTGGACCAGCCAAAGACCGTACCACGATCAGCGTCGGTCGCCAACGCGCTGACCAGGGATTTTTCAGATCCCTCGCCCATCCCGCTGAGCAACGCGTAGACGACGACGGCGAGCCACAGGCCTGACGCACTCGTGACCGTCGCCAGCACCAGCAGACTCACGCCGTACGCCACCCACACGAACGTGACGACGGACACCTTGCTGAATCGGTCGGACAGGCCACCGGAGATCCACGCCACCCCGGCTTGTACTGCACACAAGGCCGCCCACAGGAGCAAGACGGCGATGTTGCTCATGCCCAGATCGTGGGCGCGAAGAAGGATGAAGCTCTCCGACGCGCGTGCGAAGGCAAACAATATCAACACGGCAAGAAAACGCCGGGACGGAGCCGAAAGGGCTCCCCACCGCAGCGGCGGCGCCTCAACGCGCGGCGCGGTCGCCGTCTGCGGAACATCCTGAACCAGCCGAACCAGCAGCATCAATGCGAGCGCAGCCGGGATCGCCGAGAGCATGATCACCACACTGATTTGCTCACTGATCCAGAAGAGTGCTGCCGCCGCCAGGAGGCTTCCGCCGACGGCGCCCGCGTAATCGAACGCGCGGTTGATTCCGTATGCGCGTCCGCGAACCGCGGCTGGCGTCGCATCGGCCACGAGCGCGTCTCGAGGCGCTCCCCGTACGCCTTTCCCGATGCGGTCCAGGCTGCGCAACAGCAACACCATCGGCCAGCCCAGGGCCAATCCCACGAGCGGCCGCGCAACACTCGACAGTCCGTAACCAACCACGACGAAGATCTTCCGTCGCTGTCCAAGCACATCCGAACGTCGGCCCGACCACAGGCGGAAGACACTCGCTGCGGCATCCGCGACACCATCCACCAGACCCATCGCGACCGGACCAGCCGCCAGAGTCGTTGCCAGCAGAAGGGGGATCAGGGGCGCGACGATCTGCGATGAAAGCTCGTTCAAGAAGCTGACGAGTCCGAGCACATACACGGTTCTGGGAATCGATTGCTTCATGGCTCGTTGCTCGGGGACCTGCAAGGAAACACGGTGCGTCGTCCAGATGCAGCGCGTGTCAGGGAGCAGTAGAGCACGATACGCGCCAGCCTCGCACTGACACGGCAGATTCAACCGTGACGACACAGGAGCGACACGACGCGCCCGACAGGCCGGCGCCGCGAGCCGTGCGATTCCGTGGCAGGTGAATGCCGAGTCAGTCGCACTGCAGTTCGGCCTCGCCGTCGCCCATCAGAAGCGACGAAGCACGCCGACGCACCTCGTCTGGCCAGAGCGAAAAGGGGAACCGTGGCACAATCACCGCGCCTGTCGCGATGGCGACAGGTATCGTCAAGCCAGCCGTCGGGATGCGTCTGCCGAGAGCGCACGACGCTACATCGACAGACCATGCCGATGCCGGCGCCGGGCACACCATCGCTGGTCAAACGATTGCTGGTGCCGACTCGAAGATGTCAGGGCTCCCAGATGCCCTTGGGCTTCGCCCGAGTATGCCCGGGTGCGTCGCGGTCACGAGGCGAATCTCGCCCCCTGTCCGTTCCTGGCTGGCGGCGAGCGCGTCGACACCGGTAGACCATGGTCATGATCAGCCAGCAGCAAGACCCGCAGGCCCCGATGCTGATGCTCGCCCGCGACGGACGCAGCGTGCTCGGCGCGCCACGCACGTCACGGCGTCAGACACTGACGAACGCCGCGCGCCCCCCGCCCACTCGTCGAAGGCTGACCGCATCGCTGCTACGCAGCGCTGCGGCTGCCACCATCGGCACCGCTCCGCACACGCTGGAGCTGTATGCCCAACCCCACGCCTCGTCTCGCTGCGCTCGTCGCGCGCCTGACGTCCGCCCGCACGCCGACCGCCGTGGTCGCCGCACAGGGCGCCCTGTACGACGCGGTCCTCCCCGCTCACGTTCGCACCTGCACCGCACTGGTCCAGCGCGCCCACGGCGACGTGTGGCCCAGTGGCGAAGACCTCGCGCAGGACACCCTCGTCGACGCGTTGCCGCAGTTGCGACGCGGCGGCTGTCCTAATGTCCGGGGCGACGGACTGCTGCGCTGGCTCAACGTCATTGCCCAGCGTCGACTGCACGCCGTGGCCAGCAGGCACACGACAGGCACGGTGCGCGACATCACGGATGTGCTGCTCGGTACCGCGGCACAGAATAGCGGCGCCACGGAGGCACTCGAGGACCACTCGCTCGTCGAGCGTGAGGCCCTGCTGCGCGTGTACGGGCGCGCACTTGCGCAAATGCCCGAGACGCTGGCCACCACGTGGGTCGTAGTCGTGGAACAGGAAACGCCGATGATGCTCGCCGCCACCGCGCTCGGTGTGCATCGCGAGACGGTGCGTCGGCGTGTTGCGGCCGCGCGCGCGCACCTCGCCACACATCTCCAGTCGTTCGCGCGCTGAGGTAGATCGGCTGCCCACCCGACGTCGGCAGGGACGGCGTCGCGGTGGGCGATGCGGCATGGGCGCCATAGCAGGTGCGACGACTTCGCGTCGCCTCTCCACCCTGTCATGGACCGCTGCCATGCCGATGATCGAACCGTTTGACGACGACTTTGCCGACGAAGCGCCGTCCGAGGCGTCAGCACCACCGCCCGTACCAACCACCGGACTCCTCGTCCCGCCAGGTGAGGAACCCCGCGACACCCTCGCCCGGTTGCTGACCGCGTTCATCGAGGCCTTCGGCGCTGCGTCCGGCGAGCAGATGGATCGAGTGCTCGCGATGCTGGCGCTGGCCCTCACGCGCTATCTGCACGCGCCATACCCGCTCCGGCTGACGATGATCGGCCCAACGGGCAGCGGCAAGACGAAATTGCTCAATCTTCTTGCACACACGCTGCGCATCCCTGGCGTCGTGGTTCCGCTGATGGACATCGCGGAAACCGGCTGGCGCGGCGCGCAGATCGGTGATGTCTGTCGGATGCTGCATCCGCAATTGTTTCGCACCGACGGTATCACGCAGCGTGTCGTCCCGATGGTTGCTCGTATCGAGCGTCCGTCGATTCTGCTCTTAGACGAATTCGACAAGAGCGCACTGCTGCACGACGGAATTCGTTTTGATGGTACGGCCGCCGCTGCACGGCTCGGGCGCCAGCAGTCACTACTGCCCGTTCTCGATGTGGAGAGTGATCTGATCGTGAACTACGATTCCGGATCGACGTCGCTGCGGTGGTCGTTACGCAGCAGCGTCGTGATCTGCGCCGGCGCCTTCGCGATGCTCCCACCGGATCAACTGGTGACGCCGAAGAGTTTGGTCGCTATCGGACTAATGCCGGAACTGGTCGACCGTATGGGCCCAATCGTTTCCCTTCCGCTGCCCTCCGCGTCAGTGCGCGCCACACTCGCACGCACCGCGCTCGCTGACCTCACGGCGTTTGCGGCGCACCTCGATGTCGAGGTGACTGGCATCGACGCCTTCGTCCGTGGGCTTCCGGCCCCGGGCGACACCGCCCGGTACGTCGGCGTCCGTGGCCTTCGCGACTATGTCGCGCAGCGGATGCTCGACGTACTCGCGGTCGCCCTTGTCGAGCACCGGTCAACCATCGACCTGTCCGACGTGCCGGAGGACGCGTGACGGCACGCGCCGCGTGGCTTCCCCGCGCGTCGTGGCTGCTCGCCGTGCTGGATGACTCGGCAGCCCCCGCACCGTGCCTCGCAGCCTCCGTCACGCCGTCGACTGACGGCACTGCTGCACTCTCGCACATCCGGCACTTGCCGGAGGAGACTCGAATGCCCGCTGCTCGCTGCTATTCCACCACCCCAGACACGCGGTTCGTCGCCTTGGTTCAGAACGCACGGTCGACCGTGCCCGAGATCGGCCTGCCGTCCATGGTGTGCTTCATGGAGGTGTTCCGTCCTCGCGTCGCGCGTTGCGTCGCTCCGCTGCATGCAGAACTGCGTGTCCCGATCCTGACGCAGGCCGCGTTCACGGAGCACGCCCTCGCCTCGCTGGCCGCGCAGCTCGACACCTCTCCCGCCTGCACGGATGATGCCCTTCACGTGTGGGTGTCGTCGGAAACCACGCGCGCGGTGCTCGGCCTGCATCACGCGCTGCGCCGTGCCCTGCGTACGCGTCGCCGTCAGCGCATCACCGCGCCGTCTGCGCGAGCGGCATAGCCTCGCACCTGCGCGGCAATCCTGCACACGATGCGGCACGCCACGCATAGCAAGGAGAAGGCTCGCAGGGACCGTCAGCCGGTGCCTGCGCAGCCGATCCGATTTCGGCGCCGACGTGGTCGCGGTCACCATCTGCGCCGAGCCCGCATGAATCGACGTGCCGCGCGCTTTGCGCGTCGGCTGCCCCCGCAGTGAAGTCCTCACCCTCAATCGTCGGACATCACGCCGATGTCACGACGCTCCACATCACATCCGAGGTTCTCCATGGATCACACGCAGACGCCAGCACCCGAGCAGCCGACGACCCGCTTCCCGTTCAACACCGCACCAACGGAGGGTGGCAGCGAGTCGGGCGCCGCCGTGCTCGTCGAGCGTGACCACAAGGTCACGCGTGCTGGGAAGCCGTATGCGCGGCTCGGGTTCCGCAACAGCACGGGCTCGGCGACGGTCAATGTCTGGGACAAGCAGTTGCCCGAGATCGGCGGGATCAGCGTCGGATCGCCGGTACGAATCACGCTGACCGGTGGCGCCGGACAGGACGGGAGCATCGAGTGGAAGTTCACTGCGATCCAGTCGCTGCCCCCGAACCACGCGGTCAGCCGCGAAGCGATGCCGCAGTGCCCCATCACGCGGACCGACCTGACGGCGCGCACGATGCGCGTGCTCGACGCGCTGTCAGACGAGGCGCGCGATCTCTTCAATCGCATCATGCGGACGCCGGTGCGCGGCGCGGACGGTGTACTCGCGCCGTTGAATGCTGCGTTCGTGCAGGCACCCGCCGCCCTTGGGCATCATCACGCGCACCTCGGCGGTTTGTGGTGGCACAGCCTCCAAGTCGCAGAAGGCGCCGAAGCCGTGGCGCTGGCGTACCGCGCGAGCGGTGATGCCCCGGATCTCGACATGGATGCCGTACGGCTCGGCGGGCTCCTTCACGACCTCGGCAAGGTGCTGGAGTACGGATGGGCAGGCGTGATCGCGATGGCGCCGCTCTCGGGTTCGATGTCGCACATGGGGCATGGCCTGCGCCTCGTCACCGAAGCGCTCACGCGCGCGGGAATCAGTGACGGTTGGTTGCCGAGCGCGCGCCAGCTTCATCTCGCGGAACACACCCAGCACATCATCGGGAGCCACCACATGCAGCAGCGGTGGGGGGCGATCTCTGAGCCCGCGAGCCGCGAGGCCTGGTGCGTGCAATCCGCCGACATGCTGTCGAGTCGCATCCAGCCTTTGACCGACGCCGTTTCACACATCGCCGACCGGGGCGACGGCTTGGTGCAGGTGCAGGATGGATGGAAGAAGAAGTTCGTGTTTGCCACGCCGCATCATGTGGCCGCTGCGACTGCGACCAGCGGCGCGTCGGACGGCTCGAGCGACGGCGCGATCCTGACGCTCACGCTCGACACCCTCACGACGGAGACCTGACATGGTGCGCCACGCATACCCGCCCACTGCACGCGCCGGAGCGGCTCGGATCGCGATCACATCACAGGCCCAGGCGCAGTACCTGTTCAGGGCGCTCATGGCGACCGAGGGGTTGTTCGGTCGGGCGCGCGACGCCGAGGTGGATCACTGGCTGCGCGCGGCGCGCGTCACGCTGCTCGACGTGATCCCCGCGGACCAGGCTCGAGTCCTACTCCGCGAGACCGAGGCGTTGCTCCAGGGGATCGACGTCTCCCGATAAGGGCCATCCGCGACGAGTGCGGTGATCGCCAGCAGCGTGACGACGCGGGGATGTGCCTCACGCAATTCACCAGAGTGCGTGATCGAATTGCGTTGGTGCGCAGCACGCCGCCGCCCCCCGACTGACCGGCGCAGCCTCCGACAGGGCGCCACCCTGGCGCCCGATCTCTCACGCCGGAGTTCTGATGTCAGGTCGTATCCGAATCACGCGTCCCGAGCTGCCGGTCCAGGTGCCGCAGGAACGCTACGCCCGCCTGTGGATGTCCTTGGTGCGCGGCACGGTGCCGTCACGCACGGTGAGTGTGCTCTGCTGGTATCGGGCGGCACAGCACGTCATTGGTCCCCTGCTGCATGATGCGCAGCTCGAGCGCATCCTCGAAGAGGGCGAGGGTCGGCCCATGTGGGAGGAGACGCAAACCGCCGCCTAGTGCGACGGCGTTGAAAGCGCGCAGCTCCCCGATGTCAGGGCCACAAGGGCTCTCGTCGTCGGCCGGCTGCGCGCTTTGCGTTGCGCCGGATCCTCAGCGCGCACGGGGAATGCGCCACCGGCCATCGGCGGCACGGTCGAATCCGAAACGGCGCAGCGCCTCATCGAACTGCGCGTTGAAATCGCCGTCGTCCTCATCACTCTCCTGGAACGCCGCGACAAGTCGTGAGCGCAATTGGGCGGTAGTCAGGCCCCCGCGCCCAAGACTCAGCGCATCGTGCATGAGCAGGCCGGCAACTCGCATACGCAGTGCCGGCACCGCCCAGGCCGCACGTTCAGCATGCTCGTCTAACGCGGGGGCACTCGCAGAGATGGGCCGGTCCAGATCTGGCAAGCCAAGCTTCTCGCGGAGCCGATCACCTATGCGCCGCGCACGATTCCGCTTGAAGCGCGGTGGGCCGATCTCGAGCGCGTCCGCCACCACGTCGATGGGGTCGACGATGGGCGCGGTGTTCGCCGCCGCCGCTTTCTGAGCCCTACGAGCCGCACGCTTCGCCTGCCTCTCGAGCGCGTCACCCTCGTTCCAGGCCGCCCCTTTCGTGCGGTGCCGGTCGAACACGACCTCCGCGGCGATACCCTCGGACTCCTGCGCCTTTTTCCAGCCATGGACCGATGATGGGTGCGCCTTCACGAATTTGGCGACGGCGCGCACCGACGTCTCGTCGCCCTCGAGGAGAAACACGGCAGTGTCCCGGCGAACCTGCATCGCCTCGGGGCTCATGAGCGGTCGGGCCATCGGCAACACCTCAGGCAGAAGTTGGGGCGCCATCCCATGGTGGATGTCGCCGCTTATCTGTCTGATTGTACACCGAGGCTCTGCAGCATGCAACGCGACACTGCTGCCTCAAGCACGCCCCCGGTCATCGATGTGGTCCTCGACCTGATCCGGACCCTCCGACTCGCCTACGCGCCTGTAATGGTCGGGCCAGAGTCGTCTGCTCGAATCTACCACGTCCTCGACGTCCTGGCAGGTCAGGTCAGCGCGCTTCATGGCGGGACCGAACGCACCCCGCCCGTACATCTCACCCTGCTTCCGGCGCACGGGGGAGACAATGCGCCGACGCCGCGAGCTGGCGTGCCGGGCGACCGCGCGCCGACGCGCGCCGTCGACGAGCCACCGATCACGTCGGATCTTGGCCGCCCACAGGACGCGGCCAAAGCCCAGACGGATGACCCGATGGAGCCGCCTAGCGCCGACGACTCGTGGCCTGGCCCCAACGATGACGACGACGCCCGCAAGCCAGTCGCCACGCCTGCAGCGAGGGAGGCTGCGCCAGCAGCGCCATCGCCAACGGAGCCCCCCGACCTCGGCAACGAGCCTCGCGAGGACGTCGGTCGCGCCTTCCGCTCCGCCTTGCTCGCGGACCTAGCACGGCGCTCGACGCGGCCCGCCAGCACTCCGCCGGCGCCGCGGACCGGCCCGCACGAGACCACCACATGCCCCGCCAGCGACGCATCCGCATCCACCACACCAGTGAGGACGGCCATGCCTGCGTCCTAGAAGAAGTCACTGGTCGGCCCCACCCCCAGCTCCGCGTCTGGATCGCCGCTGAGGGCTGCTATCGCCGCCAAACCATCCCTGTCCCTCTGCGCGACGGCACCGGCCGCCGTGATCCCGACCGCATCGCAGCCGCCCTGGCCGCGGCGGACATCGCCTTACCCTCACTCCTGACACGCAACACCATGACCAGCCCGGCGCCTGACACCGTCGTCGCAGCATTCGAGTTCGCGACCAACGAGAAGACCGGAAAGCAGTACGGCAAGAACAGCGATCAACGCGCGGAATGGGTGCGCGCCGCTGCAGAAGCACGGGCCGTCATCGACCCGAGTTTGCCGCTCGCTGCGCTGAGCGCGGCCGAGATGACCGGCATCGCCCGGAGTGCCCTCGCGCGTGTTGCACTGGAACGCGTCGCGCACGCGGTCGACATCACGACGTGGACGGTGGCGATCACCGACGCGTGCGCGGAACTCGGCACGACGGACCGGTGTGAACTCGACGTGATCGCACTCGCGTTCCAGCGGACGAAGGCCGCGGTGCTCGCCAAGCACGGCCCTCGGACGGCGCCCCGACGCGAGATCACCAAGTCGTGGGCCGTCCGAACACTGCACCTCGTGCGCGCGATGCTGCGGTACGCGGCGGAGAGCCGCAAGACGCAGAAGCAGTTCCAGGAAGGCAAGGACGTCACGCTGCCGTCCAACCTCGCCACGGACCTGGAGATCGCCACGGACAAGTTGGGCATCAGCATCGAGGAACAGCCGTTTCGTCCCACCCACAAGCCCGAGAGCGCCCGAGACCTGTTCCACCACCTCGCCGATCCGCGTTACGACATGGTCGATGCGCTCTCATGCATCGTGGGCGCAGCGGGCGCCGTGCGCACGCCGCGGTCTTGGATTCGACTCACCGGAGACACCGGTGTCGACGTCCGGCGTAACAGTGGCAGCATCGCCGTGCCGCGACTCACGTGGTACCCGCTGCCCCCGGCGTCGGCGGCCGTCGTGCGGTCGCTGCTCGCCAACGAGTACGCGGACATCGAGGCGGCGGCACAGGCGTCGGGGCAGGACTACCGGCCCGTGGCAGACGTCGCGTGGAGTGACTCGGTGCTTCGCCGGGTAGACGGACCCGCGGCCATCGACAGTCATCGCGACGTCGGCCTGCTCGACCCTCGCGCACGCCAGTTGTTCGATCTCGGTGCCGAGGGTCGCGCCGGTCAGGTCGTGCGCTGCATGCGGTCGCACTTGAAGATCGATGCACGCTCAGGCGAGGTGCTGCTGAACGTGCCGGGAACGGCGAAGAAGAAGGGACGCGTCTGGTTCCTCGCGCCGGCTCAGCGCCTGCGCCTCGCGCTGAGCATGGAGATCGGTCACCTCGCCGAGTTGGAGCGGAGGTACCGGCTGCCCGACGGCAATCCGCAGCGCATCGACGACTACCCGCTTTTCGTCGGCGGTGAGCTGCGTGATGGACGCGCGATGCCCGAAACGCGAGACGGCACGCCACGCGCGTTGATCTCCGTGAACGACAAGACGCTCAACGACTGGCATGCGGAGCTCGAGACGATCCTGGGCATCACGCACGTGGACGGCCGCGCGCAATACGGCTGGCGTCGCGCGTTCGTGAACATCTACGATGGCTGGACCGGGTCGGACCGCGTCAAGAACCTCATCACCGGTCATACGAAGCTGGGGCCGATGACGCATGGTAGCACGCGCGACGAGGTGTATCTCGACCCGGCCGACGTGCCGCTGCTGCGCGAAGGGCAGCGGTTGATGGAGCATGCCCGGACGACGTATGTCGTCACCGGTCTCGCACCGTCCGAATCGGGGCGGTTCTTCCCTGCGCCGCGCCCGTAGATCGAGCAGGCTGTGACTGGTTGTTCCGATGGTGCCGGCCCCACGCGAGTGCGTAGGGCCGGTGTCATTTCCGGCCAATGGGAGACAGCGCCCCGTGAAGCTCGGGAGTCGCTCTCACTGCCTACCAACCGGGCCGCTGGTCGTCGTCACGACCGTGGCCTGCGCATCCGCCGACGGGAAGCATCGCCGCACTTCACGCTCAATCGTCGGCCAGCTCATCGCCAGCCCCACGAACAGCGTCGCGACCATCATGGAACGCCATGTCGCCCGCGAGGGCCGCTGTCCCGTGCGGACGCTCTGCCCCGCGACGTAGAGCCAGCCGGCGAGCGTGAGCGCGACCGCGGCATATGTCATCCAGCGATATGCGCCAGCGAACACCGCGAGGGCGCCGCCGACGCTGGTCAATGCAATCGCGGGGAGGGCCAGCGGCACGACACAGCACACGCCGCACGCCAGTGCGACCGCCGCCGCGCTGCCGGCCGCGGTGCCTGGCAAGCGACCCGCCCAGCCCCGCCCGTCGGCTCCCGAGTCATCAGCGCTATCAGCCCCATGTCGACTCTCAGGCGACTCGCCATCGCTGCCCGTGTCGCGCGTTGCCGTGCTGCAGGCACAGTCGACGGCGCAGGTTGGAATACCGGTCGCGCCGACCGGCTCACCGGGCGCTCCAACGAGGAACGGCGCGAACAACGTGTCCATCGCCGCCGCCGGCACGTCTGGCGCGAGAATCGCCAGTCGCGTCGCGCCTGCACGCGCCTCGACCGTGAAGTGCAGGAACGCGCAGCAGTCCCGTTCCAGCAACACCAGCGCGTCGACGCGCTCGCGCATCGCCGGCGAGTACGTCAGCGTGAGCATTCGTCCCGCGCGCTCCGCATCGCGGAGCCCCTCGGCGTTCATGCACGCGATGGTGCGCGCGCGAATCCCTGCCGAGGTGAAATCGAGCGTACAGGCTATCGGTGCCGCCATCTGCCTCTCTCCCGTCGGACGCGAGCCGCACGCCGGTGCCGAATGCACCCCATGCATTGCGTCGTACGGCGGGAAGCGTACATCTTCAAGTCACTTGAAGTTCAAGCCCCCCACCACGCCCGTCGGCAGCCTCCATCAAGGCGGAGAGAGACCAGATGGCACCGTCAACCGAGCGCGACGCGCTGCGAATCGGCGAGCTGGCCGAGCGCACCGGCACCAACACGCCCACGATCCGCTACTACGAGGAGGTTGGCCTGCTGCCCCACGCCGCGCGTCAGGCGGGCGGCCAGCGCCGGTATGGCGAAGCGGACGTCGACCGGCTGCTGTTCATCCGGCGCTGTCGCGAGTTCGGCTTCCCGCTCGAGCAGGTGCGCGACCTCGTGAGCCTGTTCGGTGATTCGCGGCGCAATTGCACCGACGCACGCGACATCGCGCAGGCGCATCTCACGCAGGTCCGTGCAAAGATGACGGAGCTGCGCGCGCTCGAACGCGACATCGCCGCGTTCGTGCACCGGTGTGACGCCGAATGTGTCGGCGGGCCAGGGCCGGACTGTGTGCCCCTCGTGCAACTGGCCGCGCAGGGCAGGACGCACCGTACGAAGCCAACCCGGCGCGTGCACGCGTGACCCGCACGCTGCTGGTGTACCTCGTCGCAGCATTGGCGGAGATCGGCGGCTGCTTCTGCTTCTGGATCTGGCTGCGTCAGGGTCGCAGCGCCTGGAGCGCCGTCGCGGGCGTGCTGTTGCTGACGCTCTTCGCGTGGGCGCTGACCCGCGTCGACAGTGCGTTCGCCGGTCGCGCCTACGCCGCGTACGGCGGCGTCTACATCATCACGTCACTCGCGTGGCTGTGGACCGTGGAGGGCGTTCGGCCGGATCGTGCCGACATCCTGGGCGCAGTGCTCTGTCTGGTCGGCTCCGGCGTGATCCTGCTCGGGCGTAGCGCACCGAGCGCTCCGTAGGATCCGGCACACCGTGCGACGGCTGCCGCGTTGCACTTCTGCCGAGCGCTCGCAGCGTCGTCAGCGCGCGCCATGAGTGCGCACTGCGCTGAGCTCCTGCTGCGCGTGATGGAGGACCTGCGCCGCCCCGGAGAGTGACAGCACGCCCATGATCATCGCCACCGCGATGTCGGGCCAGCCCTGCCGCGTCGTGAAGACGCCGGCCGCGGCCGCGACGACGGCGATGTTGCTGATAGCGTCGTTGCGCGAACAGATCCACACCGACCGCATGTTCGAGTCACCGGTCCGGTAGCGATACAACAGCAGCGCGACACACACATTGGTAGCGAGCGCGATCAGCCCGATCACGGTCATGACCATCGGTTCCGGCACACGTCCGCTGGCGGCGACGTAGATGGCGTGTGCAATGACCCAGATGCCGAACGCCCCCATCGTTGCCGCTTTGAGGACGGACGCACGCGCCCGGATCGACATGGCCGATGCGAGGACGAACAGGCTCAGGCCGTAGTTCGCCGTGTCACCGAGAAAGTCCAGCGAGTCGGCCTGCAGCGCGGACGAACCCGCCTCGAGACCGCCGGCCATCTCCACGACGAACATGATCGCGTTCACGACGAGGGCGATCCAGAGCGCGCGCCGATACAGCGGGGTCGCCGCGGTCCCCGTGCCACACTCTGGTCCCTGACAGCACGCGCTCACTGAGCCTCCGTCGCCTCGACGCCATGTGTGCCGCAACCTCAAATACAGACGCGCGCAGCCGTAACGAAAAACGCGGCTCCGGTTCAGGGAGCCGCGCAGTACGCGCTTGTCCCAGTGGCGTCATGTGCACGCGTGCGGGGACAAAACGTATCCAAAAACGTATCCGCCCTCCGAAATCGTTGGATACGCTGACCGCCTTAACTCACTTCATTCCAACGGGTTATCCCCATCGGGACGACAGGATTCGAACCTGCGACCCCCTGAACCCCATTCAGGTGCGCTACCGGGCTGCGCTACGTCCCGCCACCACCCGGACCCCAACAGGCATCCCGGAGCGGCAAGACCTGAATCATAACCGGCTCACTCCACACCGACAATCACGATCCCAGCCGCACATTCGCGAACCTGACACGCCTCACGGCTGCTTGCTCAACACCGCACCACTGTTCGCGTCGATCACCACCGTGGTGCGACCAGGCTTCCCCGGCACGCCGACGAACGCCGTGTACGCCAGCTTGCCCGCGACCATGCCAAGCCCGATCGTCTGCAGGCGGCCACCCGGCACAGCTCTCAGTGCCGTCATGCTCGCCGCCGTTTTCGACACCTGCGCCTGCGCAACCACGGCGGGCGGTGTCTTGGCTGTCGGGCCGCCCTGTGCGTGCGTCACTGCGCTGCTCAAAGCGACGGCCGTCACAACGGCCAAGGCTCGAAAAACACCACGCGTCGTCATCGACAGCTCCAGGTGGAGGGTGGGAAACACTGGTCAAAAGCCTTCAACAGGATGCAGCGTGATCCAATCCCACACAATGGGACTCGGCTACATTGGCTCCGAGTCGTGACGGCTCATGCGACACCTGAACGCACACCGACATGTGCAGGCGAGCGCGCGGCGCATCGGCCCACATTATCCACGCGCAGAACTCGCCAGAACAAGCGCCCTCAGCGCGTGCTGATCACAGCGCCCGTCATCGCATCGATCATGACTTCGGTCATCCGCGGCTGGCCAGTCGCCTGAATCATCGCGATGTAGATGAGCTTGCCGCTCGCGCCACGGCGGAGCTCGATGGAACTCATCCGGCCACCGGACACCTTCGACATCGCCGTCATCCTCGCCTGCTCCTTCGAGACCCGGGCCTCCGCCGCCATCGCCTGCTGCGGCGTCGGGCGCGGCGTGGTGCGCGGCGCCGCCTGCGCGTTCACACAGGTGCCCGCCATCACGACCGCGAACAGTGCGCCACCCAGCGTTCCGGACACCCTGCCGATCCATGAGCACCGCATGTGCATCTCCGCCAAAGAACTGTTCGTCCGATGATAACCCGCAAAAATCAACCGATGCGTCACCGGGCGCAACAGTACCTCCTCGGCC
>JANMNM010000198.1:0-13404 GCA_031373905.1 Gemmatimonadaceae bacterium
GATCCACGCGTGCTTGCGGTGCTCGAGCAGACGAAGAACTGGCGCGCCGCTTCAAGCGACTCGCTTCGCTCGGCGCGGTGGCCGCTTGAGGCGCGGACGGCCGTAGAGGCTGCACTCACGTCCACCGAGCAGGCGCTCGCGTCGGCGCGCGCCGCACTGGTGCGTGATCCTGCGGATCCCGGCGCGCGCGAGGCCATTTCGGTGTTGCGCGAGAAGCAACTGGCATTGCTTCAGCATGCGATGACGCTGCTCGACGAAATCTGATGCAGCGTGGTGAGATCATCGTCTGGCGATCACTCCTCGCGGGAGTCGCGCTGTCGCTGCTGGCTGAGGCCGTGCGTGCACAGCCGGCGGTCCAGCGCCGTGCCTGGCGCGTATCGCCGACAGCCTCGATCAAGATCCACGCACCGTCAGGCGAGCTGGTGGTGCAGGGATGGGCCTACGATTCCGTGTCGATCAGCGGGACACTCGCGACGGGGGAATCACTGTTTGGTGGCGGAAGCCTGACCGGGATCAAGCTCGGCGCCGAAGGTTCGGCGACCGCCGGCCGGACGGCGCTGCTGGTCCGCGTGCCCGCCACCGCGCGACTGGTGGTGCGCAGCGGTGCGGCGAATGTCGAGGTCATCGGTCTCACCTCGACGATCGACGTTGGGTCTGCCGCCGGCAATGTTGACGTCTCTGGCGACATGGAGGCCGTCATCGCGGAGTCCATCAGCGGTGACGTGCACATTGCGGTCAATGCACCGTCCGTGCGTGCGCGCACGACGCGAGGCCGACTGGAAATCGCCGGTGCGATCCGGGAGGCGCAGCTCTCGTCCGTCAGCGGACGGGTGGACGTGTCCGGAGTTCCGCTCGGCACGCTTCGCATCGAAACGGTGGAAGGTGACGTCACGATCCGCGGCCGCTTCGCGCGGACCGCGTCAGTCGATGTCGAGACGTTTGGCGGTGCGGTGGACTTGCGCGTGCAGCAGTCGCAGCGCGTCGCACTCGATCTGCGTGCAACCGACGGCACGATCCGAAGCACGGTGCGCGACGCGAGCGGCGCCGGTTCCGGTGCACGGCTGGAGGACGCCGTGGTTCGGAAGGGCACGACGATGTCACTCATGCGCACGATCGGAACGGGGAACGGGCCGCCGGCGCCCGTCACGATCCGCACGCTTCGCGGGAGGATCAGTATCAGCACCGAACTGCGCCGGGGCCCGGAGTAGCGCCCCGCGTCACTCAGCCCGCGAGCGTCGTCTCCACGAACGTCGGCGCCATCAAGCCTTCGTGTGATCGCCCGTGTGCGTCATGGACGGCTCGCGCCTCATTGACCATTTCGAGCGCGGTCTTCGTACACGGCGGCAGGTGCCTGTCCGAATACCCCAGCGGCGTGACGCGCTGCCCCCACTTCACGTAGAGGGAACAGTACGTGAGACCGCCGCCGAAAGCCGGCATCAGGATGCGCGCACCGGGAATCACGCGACCTTCCTCCAGCGCCTCGACGAGCGCCACCGGCACCGTGGCGGAACTCATGTTCCCGTACTTGTGCACCGTGACCATGACGCGTTCCATCGGAATGCCGCTGTATTTCGCCAGCGACTCGATGATGCGCAGGTTGGCCTGATGCGGGACCACGAGGTCGACCATGTCTGCCGTCAGCGAGTGCTCCTCCATCACGCGTCGTGAGGCGTCGGCCATCGCCGTCACGGCGCGCTTGAAGATCTGCTGACCATCGAAATCCCAGAGCGTGTCGCCGAAGCGCACATCCCGGTTGGCGTAGTTGAGTCCAAGGCCGCGCACCCGGAGTGTCTCTCGCGCCTCGGCGTCGCAGCCAAGCACACTGCCAAGCAGGCCTTCCTCATGGTCCGACGCCTGCAGCACCACCGCGGCGGCTCCATCGCCGAAGAGCACCGCCACGTTGCGGTTGCTCCAGTCCATGAAACGGCTGATCAGTTCCACGCCAATCACGACGGCCGTTCGGACGGTGCCCCCCCGGATCATCGCGCTGGCCGTCACGAGCCCGTAGCAGAAGCTGGTGCAGGCGGTGTTGACGTCCATTGCCGCGGCTCGTGTTGCGCCGAGTGCGATCTGGACGCCGGATGCGCTGTTCGGCACCCCCTCGTCGTTGCTGCAACTGCCATAGATGATCAGGTCGACGTCACTGGCATCGATGCCCGCACAGGCCATGGCCTGCGCCGCCGCGACCACGGACATGTCGATGGCGCTGACATGTGATACGCGGCGTTCCTTCATTCCGGTCCGGGAGCTGATCCACTCGTCCGTCGTGTCGAGGAATGTGGAGAGATCCTCGTTGGAGAGAACGGCGGTGGGCATGCACTTCCCCCATCCGGTGATGGCCGCGTATGTCATGGGTACTGGAGAAGGGGGAATCGGACCAGGCGAATGCCGGACGAGGTCAACTCTACATTCGGGGAGGCCATCGGTCGATGGGGCGCCATTGTCAGACGGCCAGCGCGTCGCTTGGCAGCGCATCACGGGCGCGGACCGCCGCCTCGTACGGGCCGAGCAGGTGTGCGATGCTGTTCGCGTAGTAGCTGACCAGCTCGCGGCCCCGGGGCAGGATCAGGAGGTTCTCGCCCTGGGCCAGCACCACGCGGCGCATCTCGAGCATCATGAGGGCTACGTCGAGCGTGGCTGCCGCATCGCGGTCACTCCGGATCACCCGGGCGCTGAGTTCGGCCAGCTCATCGCGCAGATCATCGATACGCGTCAGCAATCGGTCGCGCGCCAGCAGCTCGCCACCCATGCTTTGCATCGCCGCACACACGAGTGGCACCGGCGTCACGGGAATCAGCGCGCCGATACGTGTCATCACCCGATCGGTGAGCTCGGAGACACGCGCCAGGCGCTCAGTGCGTGGGATCGTAAAGAGGTCGGGCTGATTGGCGTACCAAGGGGCCAGCGGCACCGGCGCACCAATGGTGACGGCGGCACGCCCGTAGCGCTTCCAGCGCCTGGTGAGAATGCGCCCCACGTTCCAGAACATGTACGACAGCACTTCGCGCGCCTGGGTGATTCGGCCGGGTGGCACGCCACCGCTGCCGGAATCGAGTTCGCGAAGCAACGATCGATCCTCCAGGACGCGATCATAGTTGATCCCGACCGGAATGATGTGGATGCGCGAGTGGTATGCCGGATCCTGGCCGATACCGAGCACATAGTCGAGCAGGCCGATTTTCGGTGGCCGCAGCTTGCCGTCGCGCGTCAGTCCGCCTTCGAGGAAGATGCCCTGCGTCACGCCTTCGCGTGTGATGAGCTGCACGTACCGTTCGAGGACGGTGTGATAGAGCTTCTCGCGATGCTTCCGGCGCACGAAGTATCCGCCGAACGCCTTGAAGATCTGCTCGAGCGGAAAGGCCCGTGCCCACTCACCCACGGCGTACGAGATGGCGACCTGCCCAGAGAGCGCAAATCCAACCAGGACGTAGTCGGCATTGGAGCGATGGTTCATCAGGTACACGACCACCGCGTCCTTCGGCAGGCGCTCCACCGCCGATCGGTTCTCGTACTCCACACTGACCTTGTAGAACACGCCGAGGAGCATCCGCGAGAGACGAAAACCGACTTCGTAATACGCGATGATGCTGAAGAACGGCACGATCTCGCGGACATACGTGTCGACCAGGCGCCATGCCGATTCTTCTGCCGCGCCGGTCGCGGCACAGTGCTCCGCGACGGCAGCGGCGATGCCGGGATCAGCCAGCAGCAACCCGCGCACGTGGGCGCGACCCGACAGCTTGAAGCGGTCCAGGCGGCCGCGGTACTTCCTCCGGGTCCGAACCGCGCTCCGGTTCATCCGCCGTCGGAGCGGGCGCCGGAACACGGTGCCCAGCACCAGCGCTGACGCGATGCCGACCAGCAGGGCGCGAACGAGGAATGGCATGATCGCACCGAGTATTGAGAGCGTGCAGCCAAACGGCAAGCCGGAGCGGCGCCCCGTGCTCGCGTGTGAACGGATGCTTGCCCGCCAGCGGTGCCTGCGGTTGCTTTCGCGCTCCGGCACCCTCTCCTCTGATATGCTGCGACGAATCGCACTCGGCTCGGCCGCGTTTCTGCTCATCGTCCTGCTGGCGGGCTTCATCGTCCTCCCGGGGATGGTCGACCGCCGGATGAACACGATCGCCGAGGCGCCGCATCTCGTCATCTCGGATTCGGCCCGGGCCCTGCATGCGACGCTGTTCGTCGCCGACATGCATGCGGACGAGCTGCTCTGGGGCCGCGACCTGCTGCAACGCATCGATCATGGCCACGTGGACCTGCCGCGGATGCGCGACGGGAATGTGGCGCTGCAGGTCTTCTCGGCAGTGACGCAGACGCCGCGGGACATGAACTACGATCGCAACACGGCCGAGACGGACAACATCCTGCTGCTCGCGCTCGTGCAGCGGTGGCCACTGGCCGCCCTTCGCAGCCGGCGCGCGCGTGCCATCCACCAGGCGGATCGACTGCATGACGCCGCCGAACGCTCGAGCGGTGCGCTGGTCATCATCACCAACCGCGAAAAGATGGACGCGTTCCTGCTCCGACGCGGCGTGAAGAACGACGTGCACGGTGCCGTGCTGGCGATCGAGGGGTTGCACGCGCTCGATGGACGGCTCGAGAGCGTCGACACGCTCTTCGCACACGGGTTTCGCATGATGGGCCTCACGCATTTCTTCGACAACGAAGTCGCAGCGTCAGCACATGGTGTGACCCACGGTGGCCTCACGCCGCTCGGACGTCGGGTCATCGCGCGGATGGAATCGCTCGGCATTCTCGTCGATCTCGCGCACGCGTCGTCACAGACCGTGACGGAAGCGCTCGCCGTTGCCACGAGGCCAGTGGTCGTGTCGCATACCGGTGTTGCGGGCACCTGCCCGGGGCCGCGAAACCTCACGGATACGCAGCTCACGGCGATCGCTGCGAACGGCGGGGTTGTCGGCATCGGCTACTGGGATGGTGCGGTGTGCGCCCTTGGCGCGGCGTCCACCGCGAAGGCGATCCGTCATGCGGTGACGATCGCCGGCATCGATCACGTTGGACTCGGGTCAGACTTCGATGGTGCGACGGCGACACCATTCGCCACGGACCGGCTGGGTGAGATCACGCAGGCGTTGCTCGACCAGAAGTTCACTGCCGCGGAGATTGGGCAGATCATGGGCGGCAATGTGCTCCGTGTCTTGCGCGAGGGCCTGAAGTAAGCGCGAGAGAAGATTTCTGCATGCGGCACAGCATCGGCTGGAACACGTAAACAGACGCGGCCGGACGGAGCGGACAACGGAGGGTATCGAGTGCTTGTGCTGTTCGCGGCGGCGATGCTCGTCTCCGGCACGTTGCTGTTTCTGGTCCAGCCGATGTTCGCGCGGATGGTGCTTCCCCTGCTCGGTGGCTCGCCAGCGGTCTGGAACACGGCAATGCTGTTTTATCAGGTCGTGCTGCTCGCGGGGTACCTGTACGCGCACGGTGCCGTACGCTGGCTCTCGCCACGACAGCAACGGGTGCTGCACATCGGCGTGCTGTTGTTGCCCGCAATCGCACTGCCGATTGGTGTGCCGGCCGGCTGGACGCCACCCGGTGGCGCAAACCCGGTACCGTGGCTCATGGCGACGCTGCTGCTGGGTGCCGGGCTTCCGTTCTTCGTCGTCTCGACCAGCACGCCGCTGCTGCAGGCATGGTTCGCGCGGACCTCGCACTCATCGGCTGCGAACCCCTACGCGTTGTATGCCGCGAGCAACGCAGGCAGCATGCTGGCCCTGATCGCCTATCCATTCCTCATCGAGCCGCGCCTCTCGCTGCGAATGCAGAGTCTGGGCTGGTCGGCGGGATATGCAGCGCTAATCCTGCTCATCGGATGTGCTGCGCTGCTCTCATGTCGCGCGCCCGGATCGTCACCCAGCGCTGAACCGCGTCGTGACGTCGTGATGGTGCGGAGGCCGCTGGCCTTCACGCGACGGTTGCGGTGGGTGCTGCTGGCGTTCATTCCGTCAAGCCTGATGCTCAGCGTGACGATGTACATGTCCACCAACATCGCGCCATTCCCGCTGCTGTGGGTGGTGCCGCTTGCGATCTATCTGCTCACATTCGTGGTCGCGTTCGGCTCGCGGAACATCGTCGCGCGCATCGGGGCGCGACGCGGGCTGCCATGGCTGTTGTTGCCGCTCCTCGTGAGCATGCTGGCGGATACGGTACAGCCGATGCGAGTGCTGATCGGCCTGCACCTGCTCGCGTTCACGCTCGTCGCACTCATTTGTCACGATGCGCTGGCGCAGGACGCGCCCGAAACGGCATCGCTGACCGAATTCTACCTCTGGCTCTCTGTCGGTGGAGCACTCGGCGGCGTGTTCAACGCGCTGCTCGCACCGCTGATGTTCTCGTCAGTGATGGAGTACCCGCTGGTTCTCATGCTCGCGGCGCTCGTCATACGGATCGTGCCGGACGGTGTTGACGCGGCGTGTGAGACGGGCCCCGGTTCACGCCTCCGTGATGCGCTGACATCGACGCGTTTTGTAGATGTGGCCGCTCCGCTCGCGTTGGTGCCGTTGGTCCCGTTGCTGCACAGGGCAGCGCAGGAGCTCGACATTGGCTCGGGGGCAACGATGCGCGTGCAGTCGTTGGTGATCCCGGCGCTGATCTGCTTCACGTTCGCCGAGCGCAGGCTTCGGTTCGCGCTGGGCCTTGCGGCGCTGATCGCGGGCAGCGTGAGCTTCGAGCGCGACCGGCACGTGTTGCTCACGGAGCGGAGCTTCTTCGGTGTCAGCCGCGTGATGACGACCGCCAGCGGCAAGTTCCACGCGCTCTCCCACGGCAGCATCAGCCATGGCGCGCAGAGCCTTGATCCGGCGCGCCGCCGGGAGCCGTTGACGTACTACACGCGTTCGGGGCCCGCCGGGCTGTTGATCGCGGCGCGTCAGGCACTGGGGCCCACGCCGCAGGTCGCCGTCGTTGGCCTCGGCACCGGATCGCTCGCCTGCTACCGCCGGGATGGTGAGCGGTGGACGTTCTTCGAGATCGATCCCGCAGTGCTTCGTATCGCCACCGACCCGAAGTACTTCACGTTCCTGCGCGATTGCACGCCCGACACGCGCGTGGTCCTCGGAGATGCCCGGCTGTCACTGATGAAGGCTGCGGATCATGCCTTCGACATGATCCTGCTCGACGCATACAGCGCCGATGCGATTCCCGTGCACCTCATGACGCGGGAGGCGCTCGCACTCTATCGTCGCAAGCTCGCACCGGGTGGCATCATCGCGGTGCACATCTCGAACCTGTTCTTCGATCTCGAGCCGGTGGTTGGCGCGCTTGCGGCGGATGCCGGGATGTTCACGCTGGTCAGCGGCGAACGGTCGCTCACCTACGAGGAGGCGCGACTTGGCAAGGTGACGTCCGAATGGATGGTGCTGGCCGGCACACTCGAGGACCTCAAGGCGCTGCGCCTGAGCGCGACCTGGAGACCAGTGCGAACGGCCAGCCCGATCTGGACCGACGATTTCGCCAGTACGCTCGGCGCGCTGCGCTGAGCGCGCGCGTCAGGCGATACCCTGTTTCATCGCCCACAGCACCTTCTCGGCGAACACATCGATCTCCTGCGGCTGGGTGTACACGTTCGGCGTGACGCGGATGCCGGCGAACTCCTTCTCATGCACGATCGGGGTGGTCACGATGTTGTGCTTGGAGTACAGCCACGAGCCGAGCTTGACGGGATCGATGCCGTCTACGTTGAAGAAGCCTATGCCGCCGCCATTCGGTGAATCGAGCGGTGTGAGCACCTTGACGCGTCCGTTGCCTTCCGCCAGCAGGCGCTTTGCCCACCGATCGCGCAGCCAGCGCATCCGCGCGATCTTCCTGTCCGCGCCGATGCCACGGTGGAACACGATCGCCGCGGCGATGGCGTTGAAGTTGGCCTGCGGATGCGTTCCGATCTCCTCGAACTTGCGGATGTCGTTGTCCTGGCTCGGGCTCGCCGCCATCAAGGGCCAGAGTGCCTTCTGCTTGTCCTTGCGGACGTAGAGGAAGCCGGTGCCGATGGGGGCGTACAACCACTTGTGCAGGCTCGTGCCATAGTAGTCAACGCCAAGCTCGTCGCGCTTGAACGGGAAATGCGCGAAGGCGTGCGCACCATCCACGAACACCTCGATTCCCTTCGGTCGCGCCATGTCGACGATCTTCCGCACCGGCAGGATCTGGCCTGTGAGGTTCGTGATGTGCGTGATCTCGATGACCCTCGTACGCGGTGTGATCGCTGCGGCGAAGGCGGCCACCACATCCTCGTCGCGTTGCACCGGCACGGCGAACTGCACGCGCTTGAGGATGATCCCCTCGCGGCGCACGCGCTGTTCCCACGCATTGATCATCCGCCCGTAGTTCTGCGTGCTGACGATGACTTCGTCGCCGCGCTTGAGGTCGAGGCCGAAGATCAGCGTCTCGAGTGCTTCCGAGGCGTTGCGCGTGACCGCCATTTCCTCGGCGTCACATCCGAACTCGGTGGCGAGTTCGCGGCGCACACTCTCCATTCGTGGCTGCAGATGCCGCCACATGTGGTCGACGGGGATTTCGTTGCTGAAGTGGATGTCGCGGACGAGCTGCTCGATCACCATCGAGGGGGCGGGACTCACGCCACCGTTGTTCAGGTTCACCCAGGTCCGGTCCACTTCGAAGGCGCGCTGGATTTCGAACCAGAACGCTTCATCGTCGGCCAGGTCGGCCGCGGATCGGAGGCCGGCAACGTCCCGCGCCCTTGCGAGCTGCCGGAAGGCCGCGGCGTTGAAGGCGGGCACAACCGCAAGAGAGGCGGCAGCACTGAGAAAGTCGCGGCGACTGGTCATCAGCGGGCTCGGCAGGGGGAATGAGGGCTGCGGACACGACAATGGAGACCACCGGCCGGCGCTGCGTGCGGAGCGCCCACCACAGTGATCGGAGGACTTTACCGACGTGTCAACACGGGCGAAAGCGATTCATGGAAGAGTCCGGCTGAGGGGACGTTAGTTTCACGTATGTCCGACGACGCCCAGAACGCAATTACCTCGACGCCCGAGCCCGACAGCGCCACGTCCGCGGTGGATGCCGTGCCGCCGGATCCGGTGGCGCCACAGGTCCGTGACGCGATCGCGCTGCTCGAGGCGATCGCGTCGGACCGCGCCGTGCTTGCCCGCATGACGGCGGAGGATCGCACCCGGCTGCTGCACGCGGCCGGCGAGGTTTCGCGGCCGGATGCGCTCGCCCGCCGCCGGTTGGTGAAGGCGACGCGGAACCAGCGCAAGGCGGAGCGGACAGAGCGCGCCGAGGCTGTGCTGCAGGACACCGGGATCCGGAAGCTCCGTCGGGAGGAGGTGTTCATCACGCCACGGCTGTTCGCGCCCGCCGGGTTCGTGCAGGAGACGGTTGAGGACGAGCCAGAGCGCCAGTCTGCGCCGGAGACGCTCAATTGTTACGTCTGCAAGCGCGACTACACGGAGCTTCATCACTTCTACGATCAGCTCTGTCCCGCGTGTGCGGCGTTCAACTTCGCCAAGCGCACCGAGTCGGCCGATCTGCGCGGTCGGGTTGCGCTGCTCACCGGCGGACGGGTCAAGATCGGCTACCAGGCCGGCATCAAGTTGCTGCGGGCGGGAGCGCATCTGATCGTCACGACGCGGTTCCCGCGTGACTCAGCCGCGCGATACGCCGCCGAACCTGATTTCGGCGAGTGGGGGCACCGGCTGGAGATCTTCGGGCTGGACCTTCGCCACACGCCGAGTGTCGAGGCCTTCTGCGCACACCTCGTGCAGACGCGCGAACGACTCGATTTCATCGTCAACAACGCCTGCCAGACCGTCCGTCGGCCTCCGGACTTCTATCAGCACATGATGGACATCGAGAACGCATCGGTGCTCGCGATGCCCGCGCATGCGCGCACGCTCCTCGGCGCGTACGAGGGCGTGCGCGGATATCACATGCTTCCCGAGGGCAAGGCCGACGCGCCGGCGCTGGATCCTCAGCTGCGCGATGCCGTGGGGCTCACACACGCGGCGCAGCTGTCACAGGTCAGGCTGCTCGACGAGGAGCACGATGCGGAGCACCATGCGCAGCAGGCGCTCTTCCCCGTAGGACGTCTGGACCAGGATCTGCAGCAGGTGGACTTGCGCGACCGAAACAGCTGGCGCCTGCAGATGGATGAAGTGCCGTCGGTCGAGCTGCTCGAGGTGCACCTCGTGAATGCCGTTGCACCGTTCCTGATCAACGCACGCCTCAAGCCGTTGATGATGCGCACCCCCGGCCGCGAGAAGCACGTCGTCAACGTGTCGGCGGTGGAGGGCCAGTTCTATCGCCGATTCAAGACCACGCGTCACCCGCACACGAACATGGCCAAGGCGGCGCTCAACATGATGACGCGGACGTCGGCCGCCGACTACGAGACGGCGGGCATCCATATGAACAGCGTGGACACCGGCTGGGTGACCGATGAGGATCCGGCGGAGATCGCGGCGCGAAAGACGGTGGAGCACAGGTTCCATCCGCCGCTGGACATCGTCGACGGCGCAGCACGGATCGTCGACCCGATCATCGACGGCGTGAATACCGGCCGGCATGTGTGGGGTCAGTTCCTCAAGGACTACGTGCCGACCGATTGGTAGTGCGTCGCCGCGTCGGTGCGACGACCCGCACCAGGCGCACCACGTCCGCGCTCACCGGAATGCAACCGCAACGCAGCCGCACATCGTATTGTGGCGACGTGCGGCGGCGTTGTATGCGCCGGCGGATCAGGCGCCGGCTTCGACTGCGGTGGCGATCGTAATCTTGCGCGGTACCGCCTGACTCGACTTCGGCACCGTCACCTTGAGCACGCCGTGTGAGAACGTCGCCTCGATCTTGTCGGCGTCGACGTGGTCGGGCATGCGAACCGACCGCGAGAATCCGCCGCTCAGGCGTTCGGCGCTGAACACGCGCAGTTGCGTGTTCTTGTCGCGCGCTGGCAGCGTGGCGCCGCGCGTGCCGCTGATCGTCAGCGTGTTGCGGTCGAACTGAATGTCCACGCCTTGCTGATGCACGCCGGGCAGGTCTGCCTCGATGACAAACGCGGTTTCGGTCTCGTAGATGTCCACCGGCGGCAGCCAGAGCTGCGTGCGCACCCGACCCTCCGTGGCGCCAATCGGGCGCGGTGCAACCTCATCCAACGCCTGACTCGCCGTCATCAGCCGGTCGAGGACCGAATTCAGATTCTGTGCAAACATTTGGGTTCGCTCCATGGGGCAATCGTGATGGCTCGTTCACCCGGTGCATCGGGCGCAAACGGCGATCGCATCGTGCAATCGCTGCATCACTCATGTGCATCGGGCGTACCGCCGGTCAGTGGCCAGCCTGGCAGTCGTGAGCGTCATCGTGGCGCATCGGCTGCCGGGCTGGCAGTGGCGCGCAGATCACTGATCGCAGCTTGCAGCGCGTCGCGGATACACGTTGCCGACCCTCCAGCCCGGCGTTGGCAGGGACCGAGCTCCGGCCACGCCGGGCGGCGCGGATTTGAACCGGTACCCGATCAGCTGCTGGAGCTCGACAGGTACGGGAGGAAGCCGGCGACCACCGCTGCGATCACGTTGAGCGTTCGCGGCGCACACCGATTCGATGACCGCAATCCCTGCGGCGATATCCACGAAGGAGGTCACGACGGTCACATTGGATACCTGTCGCAGCGCGGACGGCAGCCGGTCTGGACGGCTCAGATCCAGTTCCATCCGCCGCAGCTGCGAGGTGGCGCTGTCGAGGTAAAACGCACCGTGCACATCAGGCGACCTGAGCCTGTCTGCGGCACGCATGTTGATGCGGAACCACGTCTCGCCGCGCTCCTGCACCGCTCCGCCAAAGCCAAAGCAATGGTTGCGGACAAAGGCGTCGTCCGCGAGTTCGAGGATGGTCGGAATCGTCATCGTGTACTCGGTCGGGCGACCCGCACGCGCCGTATTCGTGACAATGCGCCCGGGCCGATAGCGCGTTCGCGTGGTGCTCTCGATGAGGGAGGTGTCCACGCGCTGGATGACCAGGCCGGAGTCGCTGACTTCACCCAGTGCGCGCGACTGGACGTAGACGAATGCGTACGTCGACGCGAGCAAACGATAGCGGTCTGCGTTTTCCCGCAACAGCAGGAACAGGTCGAAGACGTCGGCCTCTCGCGCCGCGTCTGGCATGCCCGGGTTCGGACACTCTGCCAACTCACGCACCGCCACGGTGGGCAGGCGGAACGGCAGCACCTCGAGCTGCACGTCGAGGGTGACGGACGCCTTGTTCTCGATGCGGATCGTGCCGCGCCAGGGAGAGAAGCCGAGTCGCCGGACCAACACGTCATGGACCCCATCGGGAATGCCGAGCAGGGAGTAACGACCTGCGGCATCCGAGAACCGCTCTCGACCGAGTGCCGGAAGCGACACGACCGCGTACGGGACCGGTGTCGCGCCTGCCACCGCCCGTACCGTGCCGTCAATGCGGCCGGCCGACTGTGCGGACATGGGAGTGCCGGTCACGGCCAGCGCCACGGCGAGCAGAATGGCGGTGCTGAGCGAGACGGATCTGGCGTCGGGCATGGCAGGTTCGGGGGCAGGCGCGTGACCGGCGCGGACCACCGGTGACAGGGTGAAAGTAGTTGTCGGGCAAGCGGTTCGGCTTGCATGTGGCCGGTCGTGCGGCATGAATGCACTGGCTCACGACAGCAATCGCGTGCAGACTTCGACGGCGCGCACACGAACCGTGTGGCATCCGCGTCGACTTTCTTCCATTGAGAACCATGCGCCTGTCGTATCAGCCATCGAGATGTGCCTGGATCGTCGCCACCGCACTGCTGGGCGCTTGCGCCAGGCAGACCGCGCCGGTTCTGTCTCCGGGTGGCGCGGGCGCGAGTGCCCTCGCAAGTGCACCGGACGGTGCGGCGGCACTGCTGCCCTGGTCACGGCAGATCGCGATCCGCGAGGGCTGGCTGGTGCAGCGGCACGCACTGCTGCTGCCGATGATGCGGCGCCACGGCATTGGCATGTGGATCGTGGTCAACGAGGAATTCCACGACGACCCGCTGGCGCAATACGTCGCGCCGCCGCGCGCGTACACGGGCAACCGTGACATCTTCGTCTTCGTGGACGGGGGCAGCGCGGGCCTGAAGAAGTACGCGATCACGGGGTACACCGAGGAAAACCTCGCTCGCTTCTTCGATGCGCCAACCACCGAGCCGCGACCCGCCGGCCCGACGCTTCGTGCGCTCTACGAGCAATGGAAACCCGCGACCATCGGGCTTGGCATCAAGGGGCGTCGCGGCCAGACGAGATCACTGGGACACGACGCATACGAATTCATCGCCGACGCGGTCGGAACCGAGGGAGCGGCGAAGTTCGTCAGCGCGTCCGACCTCGTGGAGGAGTATCTCGACACGCGGATTCCGGACGAGATGGAGCACTACCGGACCGCCGT
>JANMNM010000208.1:0-36945 GCA_031373905.1 Gemmatimonadaceae bacterium
CCCAACTGGGCGCCGTCCCGACCTCGCGGGGTGTCGGGCACCCCCCCACACCGCTTGGACTCCGCAAGCGTATCGTGCCATCCCATGAACGCCGATTCCGTTCCCGACCTCGTCCTTGCCCGCGTCCTGCAGATCGCCACCGATGCGGTCGTCTGCGTGAATGAGGCCCATGTGATCCGGTACTTCAATCAGGGAGCGGAGTTGATGTTCGGGTACGAGGCGGCGGAGGTGCTTGGCCAGCCGCTCTCGATTCTGCTGCCAAAACGGTTCAGGATCCCCCACGACCGCCATGTCAAGTCATTTGGCGCTGAGGGGATCGCGTCGCGGCAAATGTCCGAGCGCGCGCCAATCTTCGGGCTCCGGAAGTCGGGAGAGGAATTTCCTGCTGAGGCTGCCATCAACCGCGTTTCGACGGACTCCGGTACCCTGTTCACCGTCCTCATGCGCGATGTCACCGAGCAGCGACGGAACGAGGCACTGGTGGCGCGCGCCCTGGCGGAGGCGGAGAATGCCATCCGCGACCGCGATGACCTCCTCAGCCTCGTGTCGCACGACCTCCGCAATCCGGTCAACGCGGTGAAGATGCTCGCATCGTCACTGCTCCGAATACAGGCGAAACCGGATGCAAAGCATCTCCCCGAGCTCGCCGCCGAGCACGCGACGGTCATGCTGCAGGCGGCGACGCAGATGGACACCCTGATTCAGGATCTGCTCGACGTCACGCGTCTCGAGAAGGGACGCTTGCAGATCGTGCGGCAATCACACGCCATCGGCGCACTCGTCGTCGCGACGGCGGATCTCCTCGAACCACTCGCGTCGTCCCGCGGCGTCTCGCTCGAGACGGAGCTCGCGGCGGGACTTCCGCTGGTGAGCATCGATCCGGATCGCATCACCCAGGTGCTGTCCAACCTCGTCGGCAACGCGGTGAAGTACACGCCCGAAGGCGGACATGTGCGCCTGCGCGCCCTTCGTCACGGCGATGGCGTGCAGGTGATCGTACAGGACACCGGCACCGGCATTTCCCCGGAAGATCTGCCGTTTGTGTTCGATCGGTTCTGGCAGAGCAAGCGCACCGACCGTTCCGGCGCGGGACTTGGCCTGGCGATCGCAAAGGGAATCGCACAGGCCCATGACGCCGCGCTGACCCTGGAGAGCGAGTTGGGGCGCGGGACATCGGCCATCCTGACACTGCCCGGCGCGCTGACGGCTGAGTGATGGTGCGGACGGCACGCGTCTGCACCGCATGCCAACACGCCAGGAAGCACACCAGCGGCGTGATGTGCGAGCTGCAAGGGCCGCACCGACGGCAGTCGCGTCACTAGCTTTCGGCTCGGTATCAACGACCGCACACCAGCACACACATCGATATGGCACGGGTTGCAGTTCTCGGAATGGGCCTGCTCGGCAGCGCGTTTGTCGAGGGATTTCTCTCGCGCGGCGGCACGGATGTCGTCATCTGGAATCGCACACCAGCGCGATGTGATCCGCTCGTGACGCTCGGCGCCACGGTCGCGGCGTCGCCGGGGGAGGCAGTGCAAGGTGCCGAGCGCGTGCACCTCGTCCTGCTGGACGACGACAGCGTGGATGCGATCATCGCTGAGTTGCAGGCGTCGCTCCACCCTGACGCCGTCATTCTCGATCACACGACGACGCGCCCGGATCGCACCGCAGCGCGTGCGGCCACGCTGGACGCCCGGGGCATCAAGTACCTGCACGCGCCTGTGATGATGGGACCCGGCGCCGCGCGCACGGCGAAGGGAATGATCCTCGTCGCGGGTCCCACGGCCCGCGTTGCGTCGGTTCGTGACGCACTGACGCCGATGACTGGCGAAGTGTGGCACGTTGGAGAGCGCCCGGACCTGGCGGCCATCTACAAGCTCTTCGGCAACGCGGCGGCGCTTTCGGTGGTCGCGGTTCTCGCCGACATCATGCGGCTGGCCGATGTGACGGATGTGCCTCGTGCCGGCGTGCTCGAGATGCTGGCCAAGGTCAATCTCAACGGGCCGCTGGGGCTTCGTGGAACGATGATGGTCTCCGGCCAGTACGAACCGAACTTCACGCTCGACGTCGCGCGAAAGGACGTGCGCCTGATGCTGGAGACACTCGGTGGCGCGCCGGCGCCGATGTTGCAGGCGTTTGCCGCGAGAATGGACGAGACGATTGCTGCGGGGCAGGGCCCAGAGGATTTTGCGATCATCGGAGCGCGATGATGACAACGCGCTGCTGCCGGTGCGCCATTCCGTTCCGTCGCAGTGGCAGCCAGCGCTGAGCTGGTCTTTGCCGGCAACCTGAGCGTCGCCGCACTGGTCGGACTGGCGGTGGGGTTCGAGCGTGAGAAGACCGGTCACGTGGATGGGCCTGACGCACGATTCGCCGGTGTGCGCACGTTCTTCATGCTCGGCTTGCTTGGCGGCGTCGGCGGGCATCTGCTGGCGGAGGGGAATGCGCTCGCGGCCGTCGTGCTGCTTGCGGGCGGTGGTCTCATGAGCGTCATCGCGTACGCGCTCGCAGTGCGGCGGCCGGGCGCGACGTCGGACGGAACGACGGAGACGGCAGCATTGCTCGTGATCGCGCTCGCTGCGCTCGCGGGGATGGGGCATCGCGCAATCGCCGCTGGTGTTGGAACTCTCGTGGTGGCGGCACTGGTGGGGAAACCACGGATCCGTGGAATCCTCGATCGCCTTGGTGAACAGGAACTGACGGGCGCGCTGCAATTCGCGGTGCTTGCGCTCGTTGTCCTCCCGCTCCTGCCGAATGAGACGTTGGGGCCGTGGGGTGGGATCAACCCGCGCGGACTCTGGATCGTCGTGCTGATCTTCTGCGCGGCGAACTACGGCGGCTTCCTGCTGCAACGGTGGTTTGGTGCGTCGCGCGGGTATGCGGCGATGGGCATGCTTGGCGGCCTCGTCTCGAGCACCGCCGTGACGCTGCAGTTCGCGCGGCTCAGCCGAACGGAGCACTCGCTCTCTTCGTCGCTTGGCCTTGGGATCCTCGCGGCATGCACCGTCGTGCTGGCCCGCGTTGCGGTCGTCACATCCGTGCTCGACGCAGACGTCGCTCGTGCGCTGGTCCCGTACCTCGTGCCGCCGATGGTCGTGGGTGTCGTTGTCATTGCCTTCGTGTTCACGCGGCAACCCGCCCTGCCAGAGGGCGAGGCGTCGGCCGCACTTCACTCACCGCTGCGCATCGGTACCGCATTGCAGCTCGCGCTGGCGTTTCAAGTCGCGATTTTCGCGATCCGAATCTCGTCGGCTCGCTTCGGTGATGTCGGTATTCTCACCTCGGCGTTCCTGCTCGGGCTCACGGACATGGACGCACTGACATTCTCGATGGCGCGACTTGGTGGCACGCCCGCACAGGACATGGTGGCGGCTCGTGCGATCGCGACGGGACTGCTGGCGAATACCGCGCTCAAGTGCGCGGTCGCCCTCATGCTCGGCGACCGCGGGGTGCGCCGGGTTGCGGGTGGTGGGCTCGTGGTCCTCGCCGTCGCGATCGGTGCAGGCTTCTGGCTCGCGTCGTGACATCGTCGCGTGCAAGGATTGCGGCGGTGGGCACGCGCAGAGCCATGCCCCGAGCCGCGCGCGAGGAGCCGCTCAGCGTGACAGTGTCGCTCCGGTCAGCGCCGCAACCGCGCCGAGTGTGGTCTGGGCGGCATTCAACCCGAGTCGGAAATCCTTGTCGCTGAAGGTGGCGAAGAGATCCGTCGGCTGATGCCAGTGCGGGTCCCAGCCACTGCCGATCTGCGCGCCGCGCTCGTTCTCGCGAAGGCTGATCGCCGCGACGAGATCCTGGAATGGCCCGGAGTCCGTGTTCGTCATGTGTGAGCTGACCGTGGCTGGATAGTCGGTCGCGAACTTCTCGTTCGCGCCCTGCAGGAACCAGGCGAGCGTGTTCGACTGCGCGGCAAACTTCGACGCCGACTGGAACTCGATGTTGACATCGGCTTCCGCGCGCTGCTCCCGTGCCATCGTGCTGTCAGCCCTCGGCATGCCATGGTCAAAGAGCATCATGTCATGCTGAATCATGCCGAGCCAACGCGGCTCCGGGTACTTCCCCGAGCCGGCCGGCATCTCCTGACCCTGCATTGCCGCCCGTTGCGCCACGTAGGCGCGCGCGCCATTCAGCCCCGTCTCCTCGTTGTTCCAGAGAATGAACCGTATCGACCGTTCCGTGGTGACGTCTGGGCTGCTGAAGATCCGCGCAAGCTCCATGACGATGGCGGAGCCGGAGGCATCGTCGTTGGCAGCCTCACCCCATCCGATGCCATCCATGTGCGCACCAACGATGTACATCTCATCCGGCCGGGTCGTGCCGACCTTGGTGCAATACACCTGCTGCCTCGCGCCAGGTGTGCTGGCCTCGGCGTTCAGGGCACGCAGTCGCGCATCGGGCTGTCGCAGAGAATCCGAATTCACTCCGGTCCGGGTCCGGATGCCGCGCGACCTGCCACCACCCTGTTCGCGGCGGACCGCCGCCGGTGCCGGGCGCGCGGGCGGCGTTGCAGGTCGAGCGGTCGGTACCGGCGGCTGAAAGTCATACGTCATCCGTTCGACGTTGCTGCAGCCGTAGCTCCGGAGCTGCGCCTCGATCCAGTCGATCGCAGCCCGGTTGCGCGCCGTGCCCTGGCGTCGATCCCCGAAGGCCGTCAGGCCTTTGATCGTCGCCTTGTACCGCTCGAGATCGAGCCGCTCGACCATGGTGCGGATCATCGCATCCGCGGCCTCGGCGTCCGGGCCGGTAGGCGCGACGGCCTGCGCGTCGAGCGCGCCGGCAACGATGAGGCTCAGCGCGAGCGCACCGAGCAAAGCAGGACGACGTCGCATGTTATGGGAGTGGCAAATGGGAGAGGCAGTCGAACGCGATGAGCGTACGCACCTCTCTACGCACGCATGTCGTCGCCTGCTGGACAAGCCCCGACCAGTGTGCGTCAACCGCTGGAGACGCGGGCGGCAGCCCTGGGCTTCCTGGGCTGCCGCCTCCTCCAGCCGTACGGTCCGGCGCGCCGCGCCGTCAGTTCATTGACAGCAGCGTCTGGCCTCCGGCATGCGAGATCCGGAGCACCTGATCCACACCCCCCGCATTGCTCGACACATCGATTCCCGTGACGCCCGGAATCGAATGCGAAAGGTGCGCGCCCGCGCCCGCCGACGTGCCGAACATCAGCGTCGCATTCATGCCGTGACGGTCGTACGACACGCCAGCCAGTTGCAGGTCGTGCGCGAGCACCTGCGCGCCAAGGTCGTCGCTGTCGATCTCCACCTTGCAACGTCGCCCGACGTTTCGCTGGGAGAATGCTGCGACTTCCTTGTCCAGTGTGTCCGCCGGGAAGTGCTGCGTTCGTGCGTTGGGCACGCCGCGTGCGCGCGTCGTTGCGATCGCCTGGGCCGATCCGGGCACGGCCAGCACCGAGCAGGGCGCGGTCCGAACGAGCATCGCGCTCACGCTCCCGAGAATCATGCGCCGCAGGAACCCGTACCCGTGTGTTGCCGAGACCACCAGATCCGCGCGTTGCTCGCCGATGAACTTGATCATCTCATCAGACGCGGTACCCGTGAGCAGCACGTCCTCGAAACGCACGTGATCACCTGAGAGGACGCCGCGCATCTGCGCGAAGCCCGCAGCCGCCATCTTCCGATACGTGCTGGCGTGTTCATGCAGATACGGCACCGTCTCGTCCAGCGGTGGCCCCACGTGCAGCAGCCACACCGTTGCATCGGGCGCGATGATGGTCATCGCGACTTGTGCGGCATAGAGGCTGAACGCACTGAAATCCGTGGCGATCACCACGCGACGCGGCGGCGACGTGAGGCCCGGTTGCACGGCAAGCACGGGGGTGTCGCCGAGCTGCAGAATTCGCAGCACCGATTCGCCACCGACGATGCGGTCCAGACCATGGTGCTTGCCGCGGCCGACGACGATCAGGCGGGCACCGGTTGCCGTTGCGGTCTCGGCAATCGTCCTCGCGGGGTTTCCTTCCTTGACCACGATGGGCCAGTGACCCGCCGTGGGGACCATGCGATGGAGCTGCGCCCGGGCGGCACTCGCGCGCGCGTCACCGATTGATTCCTCGCTGATCATCGAGATGACCATGCCGTCCACACCATAGATCGGTATGGACGCGGGCTCCACGACCGTGAGTACCATCGTCTCTGCGTGCGAGCGCTGCGCGAGGCTGGCGGCGATCGGGAAGCTGGCGTCTGCATCCGGAGCGCCGTCGGTCGCGACGATGATCGGGCCGTCAGGCATCAGAGTGGGGGCCAGCGCGGTCTCTCCGGCTGACGAGGCAGATGTTGCGGACATGTGCGGCTCCTGAGCAAAGTCAAAACGCCATCAGGACCGGGCGCGCTCGCCAGTTGGCGCGTTTCGCGGCACCGATACTCTCCCTGCGTTCTGATAGTGCGGCGTTTACGTGCCGTTTGGCGTCAGGTATTCCCCGACACGCGGTCAGGCGCGCTGGTACCGCGCCACGCGGGCGAGCAGTACGTAGCAATGTCATCCGCACAGAACATGCGCATCACGTCAGTCTCATCATCCCGAAAGGGCATCAGCGCGGAGGCGGCGCCGGCTCGCGAGTGTGCCGTCGTCTTCTGTACGGGCGTTGCAACCGGGCGATGCGCCGTGGGAAGCAACCTGACTCTCACGACCCGGTTGCCGGTGCCGACGCTGCGCTCGCGAACGGAGCTGGTCGGCGCGGTGGTCAACTGGAAATGGCCCACCGTCTCGCGCAACGGAATCGGCTGGCCCTTCATTTCGATTGCAGCGCTGGCCGACTGCTGCGCATTCGCCGCCGGGGACTTCTGTGACGGACTCGCCGGCCGCCAGCGTGGAGACAGCCATGATTCGCGTGGTGGTTCTGCAGGTGCGTCGCGCGGCCATCGGGTGGGTGGTGAGCGGGATGTGCAGTTACGCGGTGGCAGCCGGTTAGTCGCCCCCGCCGCCGAGGTGCTGAGATGCATGCGACCGTCCGCAAGGCGGGAAGATGAGCTGGTGCGGGTGTCTTTCCGGTCGGCCGCTGCAGCCGTGAGGGCTCACGTGCCGCAGTGCCGTGCCCGCATTGGGCTGGACGGTGTCTCGCGGTGTTAAGCCAGCGCCGCCGCGGTGACGTATGACGAAGCTGCCTGTACCCGAGCTGCAGTCGATAGTTTTCCCGATTCGGAGCGCGACCGAGGTTGCCCTCGCAGAGAGCCTGGCGCGCGAACGACTCACGGTGCCAAACACGCATGCGCCACTTCCGCGCTTCATCCGTGCCCATCCGGTCCATTCTCGCACTCCTCTGCGCTGCGGCACCGCCGCTTGTGGCGCAGGCACCAACATTCGAGCCGGTCATCGCGCACGAGGGAATCAAGCTTGATTCTACCGCATACGGCGCACTGGATCGAGGTGACGTGATCACCCGAGTGCTCGTGACCCGCGAGCGGAGGGACGTGGCGGTGCTCGGGATCGTGCGCGTCAACGTGCCGCGGGCGAGTTACCTGCGACGCGTCCAGCAGTTCAGCACCTCGCTTGGCTCCCCCACTCGCACGCGCCGCGGCATCTTCAGCGACCCGCCGGTTCCACGTGACGTCGAAGGCGTCTCAGTCACGCGGCAGGATGCGAATGACTTGAAACGGTGCCGGCCGGGGGATTGCGTCACGAAACTGCCGGCCGTCGCGATGCAACGGCTTCGCGACGATGTCGACTGGAACGCGAGCGACCTGCAGTCACGGCTGTCAGTGCTGGCACGAGAGCGGCTCGTGGAGTTCGTGGCTGCGTACCGGGCGCGCGGCAACGCCGCGATGCCAACCTATGACGATCGGCCAGTCACGGGGACGAGTTCGAGCGATGCGTTTCGCGCGCTGCTTGAATCGCCCGGAAGCCTGGGCGAGTCAGCGCCATCGCTCGCTGCATATCTGCTCTCGTTTCCTCGCGGTCGACCGGCAGGCGTCTCGGATGTGCTCTTCTGGTCAGAAGACGTGGTGCCACGACTTCGTCCGATCCTCAGTGTGTCCCATCTCGTCGTGTTCACGCCTCCCGAAGTCGGTGGCCTGTCGCTCGTGGTGACGAAGCAACTCTATGCAAACCATTACTTCGAGGCTGCGCTCGAGCTGCTGACTGTGGCGGATCGCGAGGTGGGTGGCGCGTCAGGCTCGATCTGGCTCGTGTCCGAGCGCCGCTACCGTTTTGACAGCATGCCACGCGGCTTCGGCGACGCGCGAGGCAAGGCGGTGAGCGCACTCCAGCAGCAGTTGCGCGATGATCTCATGCGCGAGAAAGTCGTCTCGGAGCGGGCTGGTGGTGCGCGTTCGCCAGACTAGGTCTCCTCTCGATCCCGGTTCTGCACCTGACAGCGTCCCAGATCACGTTCCGGCCAGTGAGCCGCGCCGACTTTCCGCTGCTCCTCGATTGGCTCAGTCGGCCGCATGTCGCGGAATGGTGGAGTCCAACGCCCGGTCCCGCGGAGATCGAGGACGACGTCGGTCCCTCCGTCGACGGCACTTCACCGGTTCTCTGCCACATCGCGATGCAGGACGACGTCGCCATCGCTTTCATCCAGTCATACCGGCCGGTCGAGTGCCACGTCGACGGCTGGTGGCTCGATGAGCATGATCCTGGCGTCGTGGGAATCGACCAGTTCCTGGCGGACGGCACACGACTTGGCGTCGGCATTGGAACGGCCATGATCCGAGCGTTCATCGCACGCGTGTTCGCTGACCCTTCGGTGTCACGGATTCAGACCGATCCCGATCCATCCAACGCGCGCGCCGTCCGGTGCTACGAAAAGGTCGGCTTCACGCGCGTCCGGGAGCTCGTCACGCCGGACGGACGCGCGCTGCTGATGTACGGCGACCACCCTGTCGTGGTGAGCCCATGATGCGCGAGTGGCCTTCGATGTTTCTGCTGAGGAGCACGTGCTAGAGGTCGAGGATGAGGCGCGCAAGCGGAACCTCGTCACCCGGCATCGTGACCTCGCCGTCGGCCCGGAATCCCAGGCGCTGCAGCAGCTGCAGGGATCTGGTGTTGTCTCGCGTCGCGATCGCGAGGACGTGTGAAAAGCCGAGTGCCGACCGCGCGTACGCCAACGATGCCTCTGCCGCTTCGCAGGCCAGACCGTGGCCCTCGAATTCGGGCAGCAATGCGAAACCGAGGTCCGGGTGCGGGAGCACATCGCGGCGAACGAAGCCACAGATGCCGATCGGCGCCCCGTCCTCGGCACGTTGCACGACCCACAGGCCGTAGCCGTGTTCGCGGTAGCTCTGCCTGTAGCGTTCTTCGATGATCCTGTTCGCGTCGTCCGACGTCCGAACCTGGCGATCGCCGATGTAGCGCAGAAAGGATGGCTGGTTGAGCAGGTCACGGATGAATGACGCGTCTTCAACCGTCATTTCGCGCAGCACCGTCCGGGCGCTTGACGTGATCATCACTGACAGCGGATGCCTGGACGGAACCTGCTGCAGATCGGTGGACCCGACGCGCGCACGGCACGCCTCACGGTTGCGGCTTTGCACCGAAGTGACTTGCGAGCACAACCCGGTTCCGGCCCCGCTCTTTCGCGGTGTACAACGCCTTGTCTGCGTCGAGGAGGAGACGATCGATCTGCTGCCCGACGAAAGTGGCCATGCCGATGCTGATCGTGACCGACACATGGGCGCCATCGGTGCCGGGAATGTCAATCGCTGCGACCGCCTCGCGAAGTCGGTCGACGATGCGGTACGCCGTCTCCTCGTCCGTCAGCGGCATGAGCATCGCGAATTCCTCGCCACCAAGCCGTCCGATCACGTCGTTCACGCGCACCGCCGCCCGACACGCTTCGCCGATCGCCATCAGCACGACGTCGCCGACGGCATGCCCGAATTGATCGTTGATGGGCTTGAAATGATCGATGTCGATCATTGCGAGCGTCAGCGGCTGATTCGCCCTGCGTGCCGCGGCGGCCAGCAGGTCCAGCTGCTCGAGGAAGTGCCGCCGCGATGCGACCCCGGTGAGGTCGTCGACATTGGCCCGCGACGCCATCTCAGACGCAAATCGATCGGCTCGCTCTTTCTCCTCCGTCAGGTCCCGCTCCAATTGTGCCCGCTGCGCCATCGCTGCGCCGATCGGAAGCGCCGTCAGGAACAGCACGGCCAGATTGAGCTGGAAGTTGAACACGCGAAGTGTCACCGCGTCCGGCGAACTCGCCACCGTCTGTGCGGCAACGGCCGTACCGACCGAGCCGAGCACCGCGACGATCACCGTCGACATGGCCGCCCCGAAGGGGCCGAGACGGAACGAGACCAGCAGCACCGCCGGCATGACCAGATACTGGATTGGTGGCACGTTGGGTGAGAAGACGGCGACCGTCACGACAAGCACCGTCAACAACAGCAGCCCGGCCTCGAGCGCAGAGCGCTGCCCCAGCATCAGGTCGGGGCCGTGCTTCAGGAGGTCGTGTCCGATCACTGCGATCGGCATGACCACCAACAGGCCCAGCACATCGCCCAGCACCCATTTGATGAAGATTCGCGTGAATGGCGCGCCACTGAGGAGACTCGCGGAGCCGGCGCTGAGTGCTCCTGCAATCACGGCCGCCGTGATCGACGCCGCAATGAGCACCACCACGTCGCTCGACTGGCGAAAGATCCGCCGCTGGCCGCAATATCGCCGCACGATCGCTGCGGCGATGAACGCCTCGACCAGATTCGCCATGGTGATGGAGCAGGCGACGAGCGCAGGGTTTCCGTTGTAGATGTTCGCGGCCACGCTCCCGATCGCACCCGCGAGGAGCACGTCTTTCCACCGGTGCGTTGCGCTCAGCAGCAGCGCCGCAACCAACATGCCGTTCGGTGGCCACAGGGTCGCGATATCCCCCGATTGGCGACTGATCGCGAGCCCGCCGAGCGCCGACGCGAAATACCCGAGACTGAGCAGCAGAACATGCAGTGGCCGCTCGAGCGGTGACCGCTGCGAGCGCTCCTGCGATGCCGCGTCGCGTGCGGTCTGTCCCTGCACTGCGGAGACTGCGGTGTGCTGACTCGACACGTCAGCCGATATGCTGGATCGCGTAGCCGCGTTCCTGGGCGCGATTCACGGCCACCACTCCGGCAGCCATGAAGTGAGCATTGCCGTGAGCCGAGGCGCGCAGCTCGGCGTACACGTCGTCGTACTTCAGTTGACGTTGCGTGGCAATCAGCCCTGCCATTGCCCGTGTTGCCATGTCGCAGACGGCAAAGTGCACGTGATGCTGCACTGCTTCGCCGAACGTGTTCTCGCGGTTTGGCAGCTGCATGCCGTAGCCCTTCGTCAGATAGACGTTGATCGACGGTGCTGCATTCGTCTTCGGATCCACAAAATGGATCCGCTCGGAAAAGACGGCGCCATACTTTGCCCACACCGCGTCGGAGAACGCCATCGGCGTTGCCCAGTGCCGAAGCCCGATCACGAGCGCGTTGCCGTCATCGCCGAGCTGATAGCCGAACTGGCTGGCGTTGCGGAAGTTCGAGCAGAACTGGAGTGCTTCGCCGGCGCCCGTGGCGGTGACCGCGTCGAAGAACACTCGATGCTGGCCGGGAATCGCGTCAAGCCAGTCATCCTGCGCGTGACGGGCCGGCGTCCACGGCTCGCGCGCCCCGGTCTGCGGCGCGACGCGCCCTGGCGTCATGGTGAGTGCACCGGCGACGGCCGCGATGGTCGCGCCAAGGCGGGCCATGAACGAGCGCCGGGGCAGATCTGAGCGGGTTTGCGATTTCGGCAGAGTCACGGTAAGGAAGGTAGCATCGGCAATCGCGGATGGGGAAACTCTAATAAACGCTCGAGAGTGGCTGCCGCACCAGAGCGCTGGCCCACGGCGCCGGTCCGCCCGCGACAGCGTTGACCGCGCGCTGTTGACCGCTCCCCACGCGTGGTGCAGCTTCGCCCAACACTTCAACCAGAAGGACTCATGTGCTGGATTCTGAGACATGCCGTGATTGGAGCGGTGGCCGCGCTGGTCGTGCTGGCGTGTGGCCCCGTGGAGAGGCCGCCCGCCCGGCAGCGCATCACGATGGCGGCGCTCCCGTCGCCCAGCGGAGCGGGCTCGGCTGAGCCGTTCGTAAGCGCTACCAGCCACGGGGAGTTGATCCTCAGCTGGCTGGAACGCGAACCAGCCTCGAGCATGACGCGGCTGCGCGTCGCGACCATGGACGGCGCCGGAGCCTGGGGCACGCCGTCTGACGTCGTCAGCGCGAGCGACCTCTTCGTGAACTGGGCCGACTTCCCCTCGGTGGCTGTTCTCGCGAGCGGTCGCTTGCTGGCGCACTGGCTGCAGAAGAACGGCAGTGGCAAGTATGCCTACGATGTCAGGCTTTCGGAGTCCGCCGATGTCGGCAGGTCATGGTCGGAAAGCGTCCTGGCGCACGAGCCGAATGTCCCGGCGGAGCATGGTTTCGTGACGCTGCTTCCTCGGCCGGATTCGAGCGCAGACATCGTCTTCCTCTCCGGCAGCGCGCCGCCTGATACGGGACACGGCAAATCGGTGGAGGCCGAAGGCCACGGCCCACCCATGCGACTGGCGCTCGCGCACTGGCGCGGGTCACGGGTGGTTGGTATGCCGGAGATTCTCGATACCCGGACGTGTGATTGCTGCCAGACTGCGGCAGCGCTGACGTCGCGCGGCCCCGTGATACTCTACCGCGACCGCAGCGACGCGGAGATGCGGGATATCAGCGTCCAGCGGCATGTGAACGGGGCCTGGACGTCGGCGGTTCCGCTGCATGCTGATGGTTGGGTGATCGACGCCTGCCCGGTGAATGGGCCGGCGATCTCCGCGCAGGGCGAGAATGTCGTGGCCGCCTGGTTCACGGGAGCACAGGATACGGCGCGCGTCCTGCTCGCGTTCTCCACCGACGCTGGCGCCACCTTCGGCCCGCCGATGCGTATTGACGCCGGTGCGCCCAACGGTCGCGTCGATGTCGAGTTGCTCTCCGACGGCGACGCCATCGTCACCTGGATCGAACGGACTGGTCCCGAGGGCAGCGAGGTGCGCGCTCGCCTCGCGCGGCGGGAATCCGGCCTGGAGCCACCGCTGACCATCGTCAAGGTCGCAAAGGGACGCGCCACCGGGTTCCCGCGTATGGCGCGACGCCAGAACGACGTGGTGCTCGCGTGGACCATGGCTGGTTCGCCCTCGACGATCCAGCTCGCGTCCCTGCGCATCGCCGGGCGATGATCCGCTCCTCCGGGGCCAGCGACTTTGCCTTCCGCGCCGTACTCCTCGCAACTCCTGCCCAAATCCACATGCGACGTCTGTCCGGACTCCTTCTCGCGGCCCTGATCGCCGCACCACTCAGCGCTCAGCGTGGCAACCAGGCGATCGATTCCGCGTACACCGCGCGAATTCTCGAACTCACGCCAACGCATCCGCAGTACAAGTTCATCACCGACCTGGTGGACTACCTGCCGGCGTCCAAAAGCGTGCCCACGCCGCTGCAATCCCTCGGCTATGTGCCGGGCACGATCGGCCGCCTGGCCTACAGCACCGAAGCGGCGAAGTACTTCCGCGCCGTGGATGCCGCGAGCGACCGTGTGCAGGTCATCAGCCTCGGTCGCTCCGAGGAAGGACGAGAGATGGTGGCGGCGATCATCGCGGATGAGGCGACGATGGCACGCCTGGACGAATACAAGGCGATTCTCCGAAAGCTGACCGACCCGCGTGGCCTCTCTGCGGCGGAACGCGCTGAACTCGTGAAGAAGGGCAAGCCGATCTACCTGCTGAGCGGCTCGCTGCACTCCACCGAGACCGGCAGCCCCGAAGCGATGATCGAGATGCTCTACCGCCTGGCGGTGGACGAGGGTGAGCACATCAGGAAGATTCGCGAGAACGTCATCACCATGATCATCCCGGTCTGGGAAGTCGACGGGCGCGATCACTACGTGGACTTCTATCAGCAGAACCGGCGGCTCAACCTGTCGGCAGGCGCCGGCGTGGGATTGCCATACTGGGGCAAGTACGTCGCGCACGACAACAATCGCGATGGCATGGCGCTCACGCTCGAGCTGACGCGCTCGTTCCTCAAGGCGTTCCTCGAGTGGCGCCCCACCGTCACCCACGATCTGCATGAGTCGGTGCCGTTCCTCTACACGAGCACCGGTACTGGTCCGTACAACACCGAGTACGATGCGATCCAGATCGACGAGTGGTTCCAGCTGTCGTACGCCGAGATCACCGAGCTCACACGACGCGGGCTCCCCGGCGTGTTCACATATCAGTTCTACGACGGATGGGCACCGAACTACGGACTCTCCATCGCCAATCTGCACAACTCCATCGGTCGCTTCTACGAGACCTACACCTCGAGCGGTGCCGACTGCCAGAACAACGTGCAGTTGCCCGCCACCGCGACATCGGTCCAGTGGTATCGCCCCAACCCGCCGGTGAACGGGATAAAGTGGTGCATTCGGAGCAACGTGAACTATCAGCAGTCGGGCGTGCTGGTCGCGTTGCGGCAGGTGGCGGAAAATCGCGAACGGTACCTCGAGAATGCGGTCACGAAAGCCGAACGGACCATTGCACGCGGACTGCGGCAGGCGCCCTACGCCTTCGTCATTCCGCGAGGCCAGCGCCATGCGGCGGAAGCCGCCGACATGGTGAACCTCTTCCGGACGCAGGGAACGGAGGTGCACGAAGCCACGGCCGCGTTCTCGCTTTCAGCCGGCAGGGACTCGGTGAAAGTGGCCGCCGGCGACTGGATCGTCCGCCTCGACCAGCCGTACACGCAGTTCCCGCGCACGGTACTCGCCCTGCAGAGCTTCAAGCCAACCGATCCACAGCCGTACGACGACACGGGGTGGACGATGGATCTCTTGCGTCACGTCTCGACGTGGAAGATTGCCGATTCGTCGATCTTCACGCGCCCGATGCGGATGCTGAACGCCGATGCCGTCATCACTGGCACCATTGCCGGTGCGGGCACGACGCTGATCGTGCCGCATCTTGGCGACTGGCGCTCGTCGATCCTGCCATGGAAGGTCGCCGGCGGACGTGTCCGCGTTGCGGATTCGGCGTTCGTCGTGAATGGCGTGACGTATCCAGCCGGCACCTTCCTCGTTGCCGACGCACCGGCAGCACGCTCGGCGATCGCGTCGCTCGGCATGAACAGCACCGCGAGCTCCGATGTCGCGGTTGCCGCGCACCCGATCACGTTGCCGCGGATCGCGATCATGCACTCGTGGACGTCGACGCAGGACGAGGGCTGGGTGCGATATGCCTTCGATCGGCTCGAAGTGCCATACAGCAGCATCTCCGAGCAGGAAATCAGGACACCCGGCGTGCTGGAGCGGTTTGACGTTGTGGTGTATCCGCATGTTGGTGCGAATTCCGCCACGTTGCTCAACGGGCGCCCGATGGCCGGTCCGCCGGTGCCATGGAAGAAGTCCGCCGCAACACCGCAGCTTGGCAGCGTGGATGAGACGGACGATGTGCGCCCAGGGATGGGCTTCGATGGCCTGCTTGCGCTCCGCCGGTTCGTGGAACGCGGTGGCTTGCTGTTCACCGAAGGTGGCACATCCCGATTCGTCGCCGACATGGGCTTCCATAGTCAGGTGTCTGTCGTCGAGACGCCGACGTTGCGCGCGCGCGGCGGAGTGTTCCGCGGAGAGGTCGCGACAGCCACGCATCCGATGCTCTATGGGTACGATCGTCGCAGCTTCCCGCTCTTCTTCTCGCAGGCACCGGTCCTGCAGGTCGGCGGCGGCTTCGGCGGACCAGGTGGTGGCGGTGGCGGTGGTGGCGCCGCGGCAGCCGGCCCGGCAATGGGAATCGGCGGACGACCGCTGGATGCCGATGTCCTCGCCGCGACGGAACGTGTGAGGGCGCGCGTCGTCGTGCGGTGGGCGCAGAATGCCGACTCACTGCTGCTCTCCGGCCTGATTGCCGGCGGAAGCGAGATGGCAGGCCGCGCCGCGGTTGTCGATGCGCCCGTCGGTGCGGGCCACGTGATCCTGATGGGCACGCGGCCATGGTACCGCTGGCAGAATCAGGGGGCGATGGCCCTCGCCTTCAACGCGATCGCGAACTGGAACACACTGGGCGCTGCTGGCACCGCTGCCACGGCGGCCAGACCGGCGACGCGCGGAGGAAACCGCTGATGCGAGGCGTGCGCAGGGCATGCGCTGTCGTCTGTGGCATGCTCTGCGCACTCAGCGCTGGCCACGCGCAAGGCGCACCTCGGATCACGATGGCAGTCGTCGGTGGCAGGATCATCGACGGCTACGGCGGACCGGTGATCGAGGACGGGGTGATCCTCATCGCGGGCGAGCGCATCGTGCGTGTGGGTCGTGTTGGCGAGGTCGATGTTCCACCGGGCACCACTGTCATCGATGCAAACGGGCACACGGTCATGCCCGGGCTGATCGACATGCACGTCCATCTGCACATCCTCGGACACGGGGACTACAAGCGATGGGACGAGTTGTATGGCACGCGAGACGCCTCGCTCGTCATGCCGATTGCCGCCCGGCAACTCCTCAGCGCAGGTGTCACGACCGCTCGCGACCTCGGCGCGCGACTTGACGACATCCTCTCGGTGAAGCGCCGGATCGCCAGCGGCGAGATACCCGGACCGCGACTCTTCGTGACTGGCCCGTTCATCCAGCACGAGGCGTACGAGGAATACGAGAAACCTTTCCGCTGGGGTGTCAGCGGCGCCGATGACGCCCGCCGTCGCGTCACGCAGTTGCTGGACGCGGGTGTCGACATGATCAAGCTGATCGACCAGGATCAGATGACCGAGGCGGAAGTCGGGGCGGTGGTCGAGACCGCGCACAAGCGTGGCAAGCCGGTCGTGGCGCACGCCCATCGCATGGAGGAGATTCGCGTTGGACTGAAGTTCAACGTCGACAACTTCGAGCACACCGGGCTCGGGACGGCACCGGGTTATCCGGACGACATCCTGCAGAAGTTGCGCGAGCGGAATTCATCCCTCTACTGGACGCCGACGATCTCGCCGTTGTACACGATGTACTTCACCGGGAGCGTCTTTCCCGAGCGCATCGATGACCCGGCGTGGCATGAGTTCATGCCCGAGGACATGTGGCGCGAGATCCGCAAGTCGCTCGACCAGATCCCGCACCTCAACTACTACGCGCTCTTCCCGTCACGAATTCCATTGCTGCCCGCCAAGTTCGCGCAGCTGCGCCAGTCCGGCGTCCGCATGATGATCGGGACCGACGCGGGCATTCCCAGCATGTTTCACAACGATGCGACGTGGCGCGAGATGGTGAAGTGGGTCGAATTGGGCGTCTCGCCGATGGAGACGATTCAGAGCGCGACACTCTGGCCGGCGCGCTTCCTGCGCAACGAGGCGAACTTCGGCGTGCTGGCCAGTGGCCGCTTCGCGGACATCATTCTCGTGCGCGGTGATCCGCTCAGCGACATGACCGTGATGCGCGATGTGAAGGTCGTGATTCAGGGCGGAAAGCGCGTCAGGTAGTCCGGCCAAACACGCAGGATCAGTCCCGTCGCCGCGCCGTTCCTGCACGGCGACGGATCTCGATCCGCTCGATCACGTCGCCCTCCTGGATCCGATCCATCACGTCCAGCCCCTGCATCATGCGGGCAAACACGGTGTAGTCACGATCGAGCCGGTAGTTGTCCACCAGATTCAGATAGATCTGGCCATCCCCGGTGTCGCGGCCGCGCGTCGAGATGCCGACTGTGCCGCGTGCGTTGCGTGCGAGACCCACCTCGTCCCGCATGAAGTCGCGCGTGCGGCCGTCGTACTCGTCGGCGCCGGGGCTGCCACCCTGGATCACGAAGTTCGGGACGATGCGGTGAAACGTGAGTCCGTTGTACCGGCCTGATTCTGCCAGCTGCGCAAAGATGCCCGCCGTGACCGGCGCGTCGTCCGGAAGAAGCTCCAGCGTCATCGTGCCCAGTCCACGCATCGTGATCTGCGCGGTCGCCCCAGACAGGCCGGCGATGAACGCGGCAGACGGGATCGGCGGAACCGGTAGCAGCGTCGTGGCCGGCGACAACGTCGTACCGGTACTCGCGCTGAGGAGCTTCGCGCTCAACGCAGCGACGGCGGGATCACGATCGCTCAGTGATCGGCGAAGCACTGTCTTGGCGCTCACGTCAGATGAAGAACCAAGCAGGCCGAGGAGCGCGATACGCGGGTCGCGATGTGTCATGCCCGCGTCTCTCGTCAGGCGCTCGAACGCGGCAATGACCTGCGGGATGTTTGCCGCCAGCTCCGGCGATGTGGAAAGCGTCGCAGCGGCACGCAGGAGTAGCCCGGCATGGTTGCTGCCGAGCGCCCGCACCGCATCGTCCGCGCTCCACATCGCTGCAGCGGCAACGTTGGGTTCCGGGTCACGAGACAGGCGCTGCAGCGTGACCGTATCGTGCACAAGCCGCGCAGCCTCTGCCGCCCAGGCTCGCGCCTGCCATACGGTGTCACGCGCAAGGAACGGCGCGATGAGGCTGCGCGCCTGCACGCTGTCGGCCTTGGCCAGTGCAAGCAGCGCACTGGCGCGGTGCTGCCACTTGCGTCCCGAAGTGACGACGCTCCCCAGCAGCGCGGGGGAGCACTTCCGCTCCTGCATGTAGCCAGTGCTCACCAACGCCACATGGTCGCTGGGGTCGTTCATTGCGGCTGCCGCCAGTCGTGAGCAGTCATCACTGAACCTCAGGGCCTCAACACGCACGAGCGGTGATGGATCGTCAACCCACTTTCGCGCCCCGATCACTGACAGTCTCCGGACGAGAGGGCTGGCGTCGGCGAGTCCGGATGCGAGCGTGGCCTCGTCCCGGTCCGTCAGCGCGTTCAGCGCCAGCAGCGAAAGCACGCGGAACTCTTCGCGCGAGTCAGCCAGAAACGCGGCACGGACGGCGGCGATCGCCGTATCGGATGGACGCCATGTGCGACGGTTGAGTCGCACACCGGCCTCGAGGCCGCGCGCGGCCGCAACACGGACGCGCGCGTCCGGCTCACGCAGGCCGTTCACGAGCAGGGCTTCCTCGGTTGGTCCGATCGGCGTGGCGCGACCCACGGCTTCCAGCAGTGCGGCTCGCACCATCGGATCCTTCTCCACATCCAGCGATGGTCCGTACGCGAAGGATGCGCGCATCTGTGCGAGGGCCGAGGCGGCCGCCGCGCGGATCCTCGGGTCGTCGTCGCCGAGGAGAGGGGTCAATGCATCGCGGTGCGCGAGATTCTCAGTGCGGCCGATCGCGCGCACGGCCTGCACGCGGAGGGCACTCGGGCCGGTGCGCGTCGCGCGCACGAGCATCGGGATTCCAGCGCCGCGAGCGTTCTCGGCCTCGAGGACCGATTGCCCGGCAGGAGCCTGCGCGAGCATGGGGATGAGGAGTAGCCACATGTCCGCAAGTGTATCGAACCGGGCGAGATTCCGCTCGCTAGCGTCGCAGGGCCCGCACCGCGTTCGCCGGGAAGTCCGTGAAGACGCCATCCACGCCAGCCGCTGCGAACGCGCGGAGCTCTGCTGCCTCGTCGTCCTTCCACATCGCGGGCAGGAAAGGCCGGTCGCTGCGAATCGTCCAGATGTGGACTAGCAAGCCCGCCTCATGCGCCGCGCGCACCAACGCCGTCGGCCTCGATGGCGAGCCATCCGGCCCGGCGGAAATGATCAGCTCCTTGGCGACACCGATGGCGTCCGCATAGCGACGGACGCGGCGCAGCCCAGCCGCCGTCTGCATCGACGCGAAGGTGATGGCAGCCGAGTCAGGAGGAGAATTCGTCGTGTTCACCAATTGCACCAGACGTACCGTCGTCAGAGGGCGCAGCCGGACCAGGTTGCCGATCTCGAAGCTCTGGATGAACACCGGCGCGCTCCTGCGGTCCCACCCCACGCGGCGCAGCGACGCGATAAGGCGCGGCTCGAGCGGCAGACCGATCCGTCGGAAGTGCGTCGGGTGCTTCGTCTCCGGATACACGCCGACAGGCCGCCCGCGCTCCCGGCCAAGCCGGCGCGCGAGGTCGAGCACTTCGTCGAACGTCGGGATTTCGAACTGGCCATCGTAGGTGTGCCCGCGCGATGCGATCCGTTCCCGCGCACGCAGCGTCTTCAGCTCGGCCAGCGTGAAGTCCTCGGTCCACCATCCCTGGATCGTATCGCCATCGATCACCTGCGTGCGCCGACGATCGGGATACTTTCGCTCGACGTCGGTCGTACCGCCAATCTCATTCTCATGTCGGGCCACGAGAATCCCGTCCTTCGTCGACACGAGATCCGGTTCGATGTAGTCGGCACCGACGGCAACAGCGAGCGCGTAACTCTCGAGCGTGTGTTCCGGCCTGTCACCACTCGCGCCCCGGTGCCCGATGATCACGGGCAAAGGGGCTCGCGTCGGTACGTCAACGCGCGGGGCCGACGAACCGACGGCAGCAGTCAAGAGCGCGAGAGCACCTGCGTGAATCAGATTCATGCGTACACGCTGCCATCACGAACGCCGCTTTGCGAGTCCCGCAGCGCGCACGGTGGCAGCGGCGCGCTCCCGGAGGCCGGAACGCACGATGCCCGCACGCGGCGGGCATCGTGTTCCTTCCACGGAACTGCGGGCTACTCGGGGGCCCCGTTCCGCGCTGGTGCTGCCTTGCGCTGCATGCCGGCAGCGTCTGACTGACCGGCTTCCTGCGCGGCCACGACCCGGCCGGCGGGCATCCGGTAGAGCTCTGCTGCGGTCGCACGATCGCCCGTGCTCAGCTCGCTGACCTCGACCCAGGGTGCCATGATGTTGCGTGCATCCGAGGCATGGCCAAGTCCGAGGGCATGACCGATCTCGTGAATTGCGACGGCGCGAAGCGCCTTCAGCGATTGCGGCAGTCCGTCGCTCGAGTGCGTGCTGAGCGTGACCCGGGCCCGCGTGATCCAGCCCGTGGCGGTGCTCCACCAGACCGTCCGCCCGCTTTCGTCCTGTCCAAGCCGATCGGTCCACAGCACGTGGAGCTCGGCCGCCGCGGAGTCACTCACAACCGTGAAGCGCACCGGAAGGCGAAGTGCCGTCCACTCCTCGAACGCCTGACTCACCATCGCCGGAAACGCGGCGTCCCAGCCCGCGAGCGCCGTCCGCGGTGCCTGCACCCAGACGCGGATCGGATCAGCCGACCGGTCGGTCCAGCGGCGCAGCATCGAGTCCCGCGCGACGAGAAACTCGCCGAGATAACTTGCCGGTGCCGACGCAGGATCCGTGGCGCGGTCATTCAGGGGCTGGGGGCGCAGCAACGCCTCCAATGCCTCACTCGCTGCGGTGCTGGACGATGTGGCGAGCGGGGCGGCGACTCGAACAGCGTAGACGGAGTGCGCGGAGGCCCCGTGCTGCGCCTCCAACCCTGTCGGCTGCGTGAGGCCGGCAGCGAACAACATGTACGAGACGAACGACCGGAAACGGTGCATGTGACCTTGCCGCAGGGCGCGTCATCGCGCGGTGGCGCAGGGGGTACCTCTTCTTCGTGGTGATGACGAGCCCGACCATTCGCAGTAACATTTTGTCGATCTCATCCATTGAGGCCCTAAATGGTTGCACGGCAGCAACATACACTCTCCGGTCTCACAGATCTCCAAATGGATGAGTGCGGTAGAAATCCAACACAAACGGTCCGCCACAGCCTGCCTGCTGACGCCGCTGGCGCGCCCGCCGAAGCCGTTTGTGGCACTCGTGCCGCACTGGCCGCGAAATGACCGCCGTCTGGACGCCTGATCCCCGGCGCGCAGCGCACTCGCAGCTTGCCAGGTTCCACCACGTGATGCGCGCCAACCACGGTTCGGCCGCGGTGGGCGACGACTACTCGCACCTCCACGCGTGGTCGGTGCGGGAGCGCGCCACCTTCTGGCGTGAGCTGAGCCACTTCTGCGCGATTGACGCGACGGCGGTCGAGGGGCGCGACCCCTTTTCACCTGCCGGCATTCGACTCGATCAGATGGCACCACCCGGTACGACCACCGGGCCGGACTGGTTCCCGAACGTGCGACTGAACTACGCCGAACAGCTCACGAAGCATCGTGACGCGAAGCTGGCGCTCGTCACATGGAATGAGCGGGGCCGCGCGCAAACGTGGACGTACGACGAACTCCATACGGAAGTCGTGCGCGTGATGCACGGGCTCCACGCACTCGGCATTCGCGAGAACGACCGCGTGGCGGCATTCATGCCGAACATCGCGGAGACGGTGGTCGCAATGATTGCCACCACGGCACTCGGCGCCATCTGGACATCGTGCTCGCCGGACTTTGGTCACAAGGGCGTGCTGGATCGCTTCGGACAGGTCGCACCGAGAGTGTTGCTCACAGCAGATGGATACCGATACGGCGGCAAGATCTTCGAGACGCTCTCGCGCGCCATCGAGCTCCGAAACGCACTCCCGTCGGTCGAACACCTGATCGTCGTCTCGAGCGGTATCGCGGAGGTGTCGCGTGTGGCACCAGGTGACGTTGTTCCGTGGCGCGAACTTGGCGCGGACCGCAGCGATGATCGCGTTCCGGTCACGCGCGTTCCCTTCGACCATCCGCTGTTCATCATGTACTCCTCCGGCACCACCGGGCTGCCGAAGTGCATGGTGCACGGTCACGGTGGGACGTTGCTGCAACACCTCAAGGAGCACGTACTTCACGGCGACCTCACTCGCGACAGCCGGTTGTTCTATTTCACGACCTGTGGATGGATGATGTGGAATTGGCTCGTGAGCGGGTTGGCCGTCGGCGCCACGATCTGTCTCTATGACGGGTCGCCGATGCCGCCGCACGAGCCTGGCATTCTCTGGCGGCTGGCGGCGGAAGAACGTGTCACGCACTTCGGCACCAGCGCGAAGTTCCTCGCGATGGCTGAAAAACAGGGACAGCAGCCGGGGGCGGAGCACGACCTCGGGTCGCTCGACGTCATCTACAGCACAGGAAGCCCGCTCGCGGAGCACTCGTACGACTGGGTGAGCAGCACGGTCTCGCCGCATGTCCGGCTGAGCAGCATCAGCGGCGGCACCGATCTGATCTCCTGCTTTGCCCTCGGAGCGCCGACGCTGCCAGTCTACCGCGGAGAGCTGCAGTGCCTCGGCCTTGGCATGGCCGTCGAAGTGTGGGACGACGACGGGAATCCGGTGATCGGCATGCCGGGAGAGCTGGTCTGCACCAAGCCGTTTCCCAGCATGCCTACGGCCTTCTGGAACGATCCCGACGGCTCGAGATACCGCGCTGCCTACTTCGAGCATTTCCCCGGCGTCTGGCGCCATGGCGACTGGGCACAGCGCACCGCGCACCACGGCCTCATGATCCTGGGGCGCAGTGATGCGACGCTGAATCCCGGCGGAGTGCGCATCGGCACGGCCGAGATCTACCGGCAGGTTGACCTGGTGCCGGACGTGCTCGAGAGCCTCGTCATCGCACAGGATGTGGAGTTCCATGGAACGCCTGACGTCCGGATCGTGCTGTTCGTGCGATTGCGCGATGGCGTTGTGCTCGATGACGAGCTGCGGCAGACAATCCGCTCGCGAATCCGCGATGGGGCCAGCCCGCACCACGTTCCACACGTGATCGTCGCCGTCCCGGATCTTCCCCGGACTGTCAGTGGGAAGATCACGGAACTCGCGGTGCGGGACGTCATTCACGGCCGGCCAGTGCTGAATACCGACGCGCTGGCAAATCCTTCGGCACTGGATTTCTTCCGCGACCTTGCGGCGTCAGCCGTGCTCACACCTCCGGAGGCGTGAGCACGTCCAGGGGGCAACACACCCGGATCAGGGCACGATCGTGCCGGCGAGTCCCACGCGGTCGAGCATGAACGCGTAGTCGAATGCGATTTCCTTCAGGCGTTCGTACCGTCCGCTGCTGCCGCCGTGGCCCGCGCCCATGTTCATCCGAAGGAGCAGGGGATTGCTGTCCGTCTTCAGCTCCCGCAGACGTGCCACCCACTTCGTCGGCTCCCAGTATGCGACGCGGCTGTCGTTCAGGCCACTCGTCACGAGCATGGCGGGGTACGCCTTGCGTTCGACGTTCTCATAGGGCGAGTAGCTGCGCATGTACGCGTACTCGTCGGCCTTGGCCGGATTCCCCCACTGCTCCCACTCCTGCGCGGTGAGCGGGATGCTTGCATCTGACATCGTATTGATCACGTCGACGAACGGCACTGCGGCGATGATCGCCGCGTAGAGATCAGGCCGCATGTTCGCCACCACGCCCATCAACAGTCCACCCGCGCTGCCGCCATTGGCCATCATGCGGTCCGGAGCCGTGTAGCCCTCGCTGACGAGAAACTCGCCGACGTCGACGAAATCGTTGAACGTGTTTTTCTTCTTCATCATCTTGCCGTCGTCGTACCAGGCGCGCCCCATCTCCTGTCCGCCACGGACATGCGCGATGGTGTAGATCACGCCGCGGTCGAGCAGCGAGACGCGATTCGAGTTGAACGTCGGCTCGGTGTTCGCTCCGTATGAGCCGTAGGCGTACTCCAGCAGCGGACGCTTGCCATCGCGAATCAGTGGAAGCCGGTACACGATCGAGACGGGAACCATCACGCCATCGCGAGCCCGGGCCATGCGCCGCTCAACGCCGTACTTTGCCGGATCGTACCCGCCGAGCACCTCCTGCTGCTTCTGCATTGTGCGTTCGCGCGTCGCGAGGTCGTAGTCGTACACCGTGGCCGGCGTGACGAGCGACGAGTAGCTGAACCGAAGGACGCGTGAGCTGAACATCGGATTTTGCGCCAGCGAGACCCCATAAGCGGCTTCGGGGAACTGCACGTCGTGCGTCGAACCGTCGCCCAGCGCAGTGACGCGCAGGTGCCGCAAGCCCTCTCGTCGCTCGCTCACCACCGCGTGACCGGCAAACACGCTCACATTCTCCACGAACACATCCGGCCGGTGCGGCAGCCAGTCCTCCCAGCGCGAGAGGTCGGACGCGTCATCACGGACTCGGGCGACCTTGAAATTCGGTGCGCCGCGGTTCGTGACGATCCAGAAGTAGCCGTTGCCATGGTCGACGTCGTATTCCACATCCGGCATGCGCGAGGCGATGATCCGGGCAGGAGAACGCGGCGCCGCCGCATCGATGACCCGCACTTCGCTCTGCGTGAAACTCCCGGACGATATCGCGATGAAGCGCCCGCTGCGCAGCCGCTGGACCCCCACGTTGAACAGCACGCTCGGCTCGTGGAAGACGCTCACGTCGTTCCGGACCGACGTGCCGATCGTGTGCCGCCAGACACGATCGCCCCGCTTTGCACTGTCGGTGCTCATGTAGAACAACGTGCGGTTGTCACTCGCCCACGCGAGTCCGAAGCCCGTCTTCTCCTTGCGATCGCGGAGATAGCGCCCGGTGCGCAAATCCTTCACCCTGAGCGTGAAATCCTCGTATCCCGTGGTGTCCAGGAGCACCGCGAGCAACTCGTGATTGGGGCTCACCTCGAACCCGGCGATGCTGAAGAACTTCCGCCCTCTCGCTTCGAGATTCTGGTCGAAAATGATCTGCTCAGGGGCCTCGAGGGTATTCAGTTTCCGGCAGTAGATCGGATACGGCTGCCCCTGGACGGTTCGAGTGTAGTACCAGTACGGCGCATCGTACGTCGGCACGCTCAGGTCAGTCTCCTTGATGCGCCCGACCATCTCGGCGTACAGCGCGTCGCGCAATGGCTTCGTGCCGGCAGTCATCGCGTCGGTATACGCGTTCTCCGCCTCCAGATGCGCGATGACGGCAGGGTTCTTTTGATCCCGGAACCATGCGTAGTTGTCGACGACCGCGGTGCCGTGGAGCGTGTCCACCTGCGGAATCCGGGCGGCGACTGGCGGCGATACGCGTTGTGATGTGAGCGGCATCGAGATGCAGAGCGAAAGCAGGAGGGGAGCGGTCGACTGTCGACGGGAGGGGGAGCGCATCGGGTACTCTGGCTGAGGTGGTTCGCGAGAATGGATCAGTGGCGGACGTATTTCATGGCGCGCCCATTCAGGGTCATGACCAGTCGGCCCGGTTCCACCGCAAGCCGCTCATCCGAGAAGCGACGCCGTCCAAGGTCGCCAGGCACGAAGGCAAAACGATAGAGTGCCCGCGGTTTCCCGCTGATGTCGAATGTCGTGCGGAAGCGAAGCGGTTCGACTCCGAGGCCAATCACCGTTGGTGCTCTGCCTTTTGCGAAGTGGTGTATGTACCCCTCGCGGCTCGATCGCACGGAAGCAGGTGCCTCGCCCGGCCGCGAGAAATCAAGCGTCAGCCCGCTCAGCGATCGTCCGGCGGAGTCCACCACGAAAACAACCAGCGAATCGCGACTGACACCGGTCGCGGATTCCAGGCGAACTGAAGGTGGGCGCGCGGTGCCTGGCGTGTTGAGGACCACCGCGCCGTCGACAAGCCGCCACTCGCCGCTCCCTTCTTCGTCGAGGGCGCCGTAGCTGAGCATGAAGGCGAAGGTTCCATCCTTCCGGAGCAGCAGCTCTGACCCCACCTCTCGCACTCCCTCGAGGTAGTAATGGCCGACCAACGCACGCATCGCCTCGATCTCGCGCGGGGCGAGCGGCGCCGCCCTCGCCACGGCCACCTCGCTGAATCGCCGATTGCTGAACGTCAGCGCAAGCGAGTCGCCGCGGCGCACGCTGTATCCAACCAGGTCGCGATCGAGCGAGTCAATGACGACCGTCCACTGCAGATCCGGGAGCAGCAGTGAATGCGCCACCCAGACGCGCCGCCCGGCGACCGTCTGCAGGCGGACGGAATCGACCTGCACCGTCTTCACCTGATCCTGCCCCGCTGCGTTCGGCACAAATATTTCGTACGACGCATGCCAGTTGATCGAGAGTGGCGCAGCGCGCATGACGAGAAATGGCAGTGCGAGCGGTGGCGGACCACTGAGGACCGCTCGCGTCGTGTCGCTGCGGCCGGCCTGTCTCGCCACACGTTCCAGCGCCGCTCCGCGGACTGACACCGTCACGTCGACGAGGGTCTCGCCCGCCTCATACCGCTGTACGGAGTGCGCGCGGCGGAATCGAAGATCGACAGCGTTGAAGACGATGGAGTCAATCACCGTCAGCGCCGGCCCCCCGCCTTGGGTGCTCCGGAGTGTCACGTGGCGCACCTCGATCAGGGCGTCGCCCGTAGCGCCAGTCCCGCGCGCAAGCGTCTGCACCAGATCCATCGGTTGCACCGGCACGCCGGCGGACACCCCCGTGACGGACAGCGAATCGATTCGCTGTCGCAGCAACGCCGGTCGCAGTCCGGACAGCGGCACCTGGGCGACGCAGCTCGCTGGCAACGGCAGGTGCGTGGCGAGCGCGATCAGGATTGTGGTGGCACCGCGTGGGAACCGCGACTCACCGTCGCTCCGCATCAGTGTCGGCATTCGTTGAATCCATCGCTTCGGGAGGGTCCGGCTCCGTATCTTACCTGAAGGCGCAGCCCCCCAGACAGCTCTCCTCGTGAATCCGACAGTGATGATCGTTCCCGTACCAGCGTCTTCCGGACTCACGACCGCTGCCGCCCCATTCATCGCCGACGCCCAGGCCCGCGGCGAGCTGTACATCACGCAGCCGTACGCGCTCTACAGTGAAGCGAACCACGACACATGGCGTCGGCTGTATGCACAGATGACGCCACGATGGGAACGCTACGCCAGCGGCACGTTTCTCGACGGCCTCCGGGCGCTCTCGCTCGACCCGAACCGGGTACCGAGACTGGAGGACGTGAACCAGTTCATGTCGGCGCGCACCGGCTTCCGGGCACGGCCGGTGAGTGGCTATGTGCCGGCGTTCCGGTTCTTCGACTGTCTGCGGAACCGGGAGTTTCCCACCACCATCACGATCCGGGATGGTGCGGTGCTCGACTACTTGCCGGAGCCCGATATCTTCCACGACATCGGTGGGCATGTGCCGATGCACACCGATCCCGCGTTCGCCGAGGCACTGGTGAGCTTCGGGGAGTGCGCTCACGTCGCCGCCAAAATCGTACAGGGCATCGGGCACGAGGGAGAGCAACTCCGGGTCTTGTCGTCGATTCAGCGGGCGATGGCTCGGTTCTTCTGGTTCACGATCGAGTTCGGACTGATGCGTGGCTCCACCGCGTCCGAGTGCAAGGTCTACGGCAGTGGGCTGCTCAGCAGCTTCGGTGAAATGGAGCACGCCGTGGAAAGCGCTGCAGTCCAGCGCGTCCCGTTTCAACTCGAGTGGGTGATCAATCAGTCGTTCGAGATCGATCAGTATCAACCGCTCCTCTTCGTCGTTCGGGACTTCGGGCACCTCTTTGATGAGGTGCGGCGATTGGTGGAGTGGATGCGGAGTGGCAGATTGAACAACGTCGCGCTTGGCGCGCCCGCGATCAGCGAGGCGGACCTGCGCAGCTTCCTGGAGGCTGGACACTGATGGCGACCCAGACACGGCCTGACCCTTCGGCCGCACATGACACGTTCCCGATCAATGGCACCGACTACGTCGAGTTCCTCGTCGGCAACGCAAAGCAGGCCGCGCATTTCTATCGCACCGCGTTCGGCTTTCAGCTCGTGGCGTATCGTGGCCCCGAGACAGGTGAGCGCGAGACCTGCTCCTACGTCGTGCAGCAGGACAAGATCCGCTTCGTGCTGACGAGCGCGTTCGATCCCGACCATTGGGTCAGCCAGCACGTCCGCCTGCACGGTGATGGTGTGAAGGACATCGCACTGTGGGTCGACGATGCCCGCGAGGCGTTTCGCCTCGCCATCGAGCGGGGGGCGAAGCCCTGGCGTGAGCCGAAGCTGCGCGAGGACGCACATGGGAGAGTGTACACTGCCAGCTTCTGCACCTATGGCGAAACCATCCACACGCTTGTCGAGCGCTCGGACTACACCGGCGTGTTCCTCCCCGGATTCGAGCCACGACAGTCGGACATGACGACCTCTCCCGTCGGTCTGCGCTACGTCGATCACTGCGTCGGCAACGTCGAACTCGGGCGCATGAACGAGTGGGTCCGCTTCTACGAAGAGGTGATGGGATTCCGCAACCTGATCAGCTTCGACGACAAGGACATCAGCACGGATTACACGTCCCTGATGTCGAAGGTGGTGGCCAGCGGCAACGACCGGATCAAGTTCCCCATCAACGAACCCGCCGCTGGCAAGAAGAAGAGCCAGATCGACGAGTACCTGGAGTTTTATCGCGGCGCGGGGGTGCAGCATATCGCCATGCTCACCGACGACATCATCGCCACGGTGAGCGCGTTGCGGAGCCGCGGCATCGAGTTTCTGCGTGTACCGACGACGTACTACGACACGCTGCTCGCACGCGTCGGCACGATCGATGAGGATCTCGAGCCGTTGAAGGACCTCGGCATCCTCGTGGATCGGGATGACGAGGGATATCTGCTGCAGATCTTCACCAAGCCTGTGCAGGATCGGCCGACCGTCTTCTACGAGATCATTCAGCGCAAGGGCGCCCGAAGCTTCGGCAAGGGGAACTTCAAGGCGCTCTTCGAGGCTATCGAGCGAGAACAGTCGCTGCGCGGCAATCTCTGAGGACGGGCCGAACGGCGGGTCGCGCCGCAGGATGACCGGTTCCCTGAGCGCAGACCACCTGAAGCGAAGCGCGCTTCGGCTCGTGTCGTTCGTGCCGGCAGCGCGCGACGCCGTTCACGTGGGCTTGCTCACGCCAGACGCGGAGCAGGTGATCGATCTTGCCCCACTGGGCATCTCGGATGCGCTCGAAGCGCTCGAGCAGCTGGACATGCTGCGTGGCGCAGCCGGGGCGATCATCCACGGCGCGGCCCGCGTGGCGGCGCCGGTCAACGGGCTGCACCTCGTGGCGCCAATTCCGCTGGTCAGAAGCGTCGTGCTCACGTCCGAGCCGGACTTCGACCCACTGTTCCTCGACCCGGTGACACTCCACGGACCCGGCGGACACCTGAGTCGAAACGACGCTCGCTCCGTCCGCGCCGGGCTGGGGACGATTGTGGCGAAGACGATAGAGGCGACCGCCGTGTGCGCGGACGAGGTGCTCGATGCGGCGCTCGTCGGCACCACGTTGGTGCTCGGCTGGGACCAGCCCGGGCACGATGGGCTGGCGGTGACGCAGCCGGGCGCCATCGGCCCGTTCATCGCGATCCCGCGCCGGAGGCCCGAATCGCTGATCCTCAGCCATGTGGCGCCGCTCGGCGCGGCTGACGGCACTGACCGGCGCCGAACCTCGGCCGCGCCTCGCGAGGAGGCGTTCTTCGACCTGGCCCGCCGCGCGCTCCGGTCGCACACGCTGCGGCCCGGTGACCTCCTCACCATCTTTCCGGACGATGCGAACCCGGGTGAGAACCCAGTCCTTGGCGGCAGTTGGGTCCGTGTCAGCGCGCCCGGTCTCGCAACCCTGTCGCTCGCAGTGCGCTAGTGTGGTGTCCCATAAGTTCGTAGCATAAGAAGGGCCGATGAATTTTGGCGTCTGGCGAGGCGAAAACCGGAGCGATACCTGCGGTATCGCGAGGATTTTCAACGCGGCCAGGCGCAAAAAGGCACGGGACTTCTGATACAGACTTGTGGGACACCACACGAGTTCGGTGTGACACGCCCGTGTCGCACGCCGTCGATCCAAAGCCCGAGGTCTCCGTGCCGTATTACCACTCACTCGGTCGCGTTCCGCAAAAGCGCCACACCGTGCATCGCCGGCCTGACGGTGGCATCTATTCCGAACAGTTGATGGGGCATGAGGGCTTCACCGGCACATCGGCGCTGCTCTATCACATCCATCCGCCGACAACGGTCAAGAGCGTCCGCCGCTTCCGGGACATGAAACTCGAAGCCGACAGTGACGAGACGTTGAAACACCGCAAATGGTTCACGTCGCAGGTCAAGCCGGGCGGCAGCCCGACGCTCGACCGGATCCCGCTGCTGTTCAATGCGGACATCGCGATGTACTACGTCGCGCCCGACGAGACCGATGCGCACTTCTACCGCAACGCGCAGGCGGATGAAGTGGTGTACGTCGCGAAGGGGAAGGGCATCGTTGAGACACAGTTCGGCGATCTGCCGTACCGGGAAGGCGACTATGTCGTCATTCACCGCGGTATCATGCATCGCTGGAAGCTCGACAACGCCGCCGGGCAAACGAATCTGCTGGTGCACGAGAGCAAGGGGCACGTGCGATCGCCCAAGCGATACCGCAATGAGTTCGGACAGCTCATCGAGGGTGCGCCGTACTCCGAAAGGGATTTCGGTATTCCGCGCGAGCTCAGGACGTACGACGAGATGGGCGATTTCCGGATTCTCGTCAAGCAGTACGACGCGCTGCAGGAGTACATCCTCGATCACCACCCGTTTGACGTCGTCGGGTGGGACGGGTGCTTCTACCCCTGGACGTTCAACATCCATGACTTCGAGCCCATCGTCGGACGCGTCCACCAGCCACCACCGGTGCATCAGACGTTTCAGGGCGACGGATTCGTCATCTGTTCGTTCTGCCCGCGCCCGTACGATTTCGATCCGAACGCGATTCCCGCGCCCTACAACCACAGCAACGTGGATTCCGACGAAGTGATCTTCTATGCCTCGGATGATTTCATGAGCCGAAAGGGGATCGAGTTCGGCGCCATCACGCATCACCCCGACGGCATCCCGCATGGCCCTCACCCTGGGCGTGCCGAGGCCAGCATCGGTCAGAAGGAGACGAAGGAACTCGCCGTCATGATGGATTCCTTTCGTCCGCTCAAGGTCGCGAAGCAGATTGCATCGATCGAGGATCCGTCGTATCACACGAGCTGGATCGAAGCGCAGCACGCGATGGTCAGCGCGCGCTGATTGCGAGCTCGCGGTGCGCAGTCGGTGTGAGGGGGAGGTCGGCAAGCGACCTCCCCCTCTCGTGTTGGATCGCACCAACTCGTCAGAGTGGTCGGCCGCACCCGGGACGGGACGCAGCGGTAACCCGCAGGTCGCAGCGTCGAGAATCCCGCGATCCCGAGACGCGGCCGAACTGACTCGGTGTGGCATGCGCGCACACATCACGCTGGACGGTGCGAAACCGCACGCGGAAGCAAGGCATGTCCCGACGCAGAGGACGCGAAAACCGCACAAAACCCGTCGCCCATGCGGCCGGCATCGTCGACGATGCGTTGGGTCGTGCCGTGTTGCTGCCGAAAGAGATACAGACATTGCCGCAGGCTGTAGTGCCGACGCAACGAATCGCGTGGAGCGGAGCAACACAATCCAAAGGCAAACGCATGATCAAGAGCAAGCGCGACAGTTCCAAGTGATTGCGCTGCAAGTGTTTATGCTCCCGTTCTGCAGTGCGCCGGTTCTTGCTGTGGTATCGTGCCGTACATCAGGTGAGACGCGCCGGGCGATGATGTCGTGGTTATCAAGCACGGAACGTCAGTTACCCACCCCCAGGCCCGCACGGGCAGGAGAATTGGTGCCAATGTTGAATCGATTGCGCTGGACGTCGGCTGCCGCTTTGCTGGCCTGTATGGCCGGGACTGCTGGTGCGCAGGCGGTAATTTCGAACGGCACGATCCGAATGGGCGTCAACGCCCTCGGTCACCTCAACACCGGTAGTGCGCCGCAGATCACAGGCACGACCGTGGTTGGCCTTCGACTGATCACCGCGGCGGGTGACTATGAGTCAACGGCCGACGGTTGCTTGTGCGAAGGGTGGGGCGTCGGTACCCGAGTTGGCGGCGTGGTCACGTCGTCTGGCTGGGCGAACGAAGCATCTGGGAACTCGAACCTGACTGGTGAGAGCTTCAGCAACACCGCCAGCACGGCGACCTCGACGGTCCGGCTTTCGGCTGGCGCAAGCCTCCGGGTGACGCACACCTACAAGCCGAGTGCGGTCCCGAACCTGTATGAGGTCGAAGTCAAGATCACGAACTTCGGCGCGACCGACATCGCTGACGTGGTCTATCGCCGTGTGATGGACTGGGACATCTCGCCGACGCAGTTCAACGAAAACGTCCGCATCTCGGGCTGGCCGGCGGCCAACCTGATCGGCTCAGGCAGCAATGGGTTCCTGAGTTCCAAGCCGCTCGACGTGTCTGGCGGCTGCATCATCGGAGGCGTCTGCAACGGCAACTTCGAAACGGTGACGGGCGATGATCGCGGTTCCTTCTTCGACTTCAGCTTCGGTGCGCTGACTGCCGGCTCGAGCCGCACGTTCACCACGTTCTACGGCGCTGCGCCGACGCTCGATGGTCTCCTGAGCTCATTGGGTGCCGTTGGAGCCGAGATCTACACTGCGGCCTGGTGCGCTGGCGCCGGTGGCGCTGGCGCCACGAAGTGCAACGGCAAGGCTGGCCCCGCAGTCTTCGGGTATGGCTTCAAGGGCGTTGGTGGCGCACCGCCACCGGAGCTCGGCGGCGTTGTTCCTGAGCCGTCCACGTACGCGCTCATGGCCACTGGCCTGATCGGTCTCGTCGGCATCAGCCGTCGCCGTCGCAACAACGCCTGACCTTCGCGGTTGGGTTCGACATGCTAGTTTTCCGCGGCACCGGGAGCTTCTCCCGGTGCCGCGGTGCCTTTTGTGATACCACCTCGAGGGCAGCACTCATGCTTTCTCGCCGACGACAGTTCGTCTGTTCGTTTGCACTGATCACCGGTGTCGCAGCAGTTGCGGCCGCGCAAGCGCCAGCCACACCGCGCACCAAACGCGGCCCCGCGCTCCCTCCTGCGCCATTCGTGCAGCCTGAAATCGGAACCGTCTATCGCTACGAAGGGTTCAGCAACCGCATCACCGGCGGGAACGGACTGACCACGATGTACGCCGATCAGCGGAATCAGGGCGGGGCACGCTTCGGCGTCTTCTTCAATGACAACATCACCGACCGACTCGCGTACTCGGAAGACACCCTCGCAACGCTCTTCCCGCTGAGCGTGGGCAAGCGCGTGGAGTTTGGCGTGTCTCGTGGCGACCTCGCATGGCTTTTCGTGGCGCGCGTGGTCGACACCGAAACGATCAGGACGCCGGCTGGCACCTTCGACACGTACGTCGTTGAAACCATTGAGGCACCCAAACGCACACGGAGCCCGGCAACGGCCCGCACACGAATCTCGACGTATTGGTACGCGCCGTCAGTGCGCAATGTGGTACGACTGATGAGCATCACCACGACGCAGGCCGCTCAGAAGCAGCTGCGTAGAGTCCAGTTGATCGGCATCGATCGTCCTCGTGCCAAAGCGCGCTGAGTGAGCCGGCTCCCGCGTCGGTGACGCACGCCCAGGAACGGAGTCGCGCGCCGCGTCTCCGGCTGCTGGGCCTCGTCTTCGTCCTCTTCTTCACTGTCTCGGGCGGCGCATTCACGCTCGAGGCGCTCGTGGCGGGCGTCGGCCCGCGCATTGCGATCATCGCACTGATCGCGATTCCATTGCTCTGGGCGGTTCCCGAGGCGCTGCTCATCGGCGAACTCGCCAGCATGCTCCCGGTTGAGGGGGGCTACTACCGCTGGGTACAGCGAGCGTTCGGTGATCGATGGGGCTTCATCAACGCCTGGTGCACGTGGCTCTATTCGCTGGTCGAGATGTCGCTGTATCCCTCGATCGTCGTCCAGTATCTGCACGCATCGTTCCCGCAGTTCCCCGCCGGCTGGATGCTCGTGGTCACGCTGCTCGTGATCTGGATACCAACGCTTCTCAACCTTCGCGGTGCCGTGCCGGTCGGGAACGTGTCTGTCGTCGTCGGACTGCTCGTGCTCGCGTGCTTCGGCGCCGTCGCACTGTTCGCCCTGCCGCGATTGTCACATTCACCATGGCAAATGCTCGGCGCCGCAGAACCCGTACGATGGCCGACGCTTGGCGCTGGGCTCAGCCTCGCGCTCTGGAACTGGATCGGTTGGGATAACGCCAGCACCGTCTGTGGTGAAATCGAGGATGCGGGCCGAACGTACCCGCGCGCGCTGTTCGTGGCGGTGCCGCTGGTTGCGGCGGGCTACCTCGTGCCGCTGCTGGCAGCACTCTCCGCCAGTGACTGGCGCACGTGGCGCGAAGGTGGCTGGCCCGACATCGCGCGTGAAATCGACGGACCTGCCGGTCCATTCCTCAGCGTTTCCATCATCGTGCTCGCGATGCTCAGTGCCACGGCGATGTTCAATTCGCTGCTGCTGGCGTACTCGCGCATTCCACTCAGCGTCGCGGAGGATAGGCTGCTCCCGCGATGGCTTGCGGCCACCGACTCGCGCGGCGTTCCCGTGCGTTCCATCCTGGTTGCGTCAACCATCTACTCCATTCTGGCTTTGGTACCGTTCGCCGACCTCATTGCAGCGGACGTCTTGCTCTACGCCCTTGCCCTCGGGCTCGAATTCGCGGCGCTCGTGCAACTTCGCCGGACAGAACCCGATCTGCGCGGTCCGTTTCGCGTTCCACTCGGGCCGCGTGGGCTGATCGCGCTGGCGATCCTGCCCATGACGCTGCTCGTCGGCGTGAGCGCCATCGAAATCGTCTCGGGCGAGTATGGCGGTCGTTCGCTCTTCGTAGCTGGGCTGTCGGCGCTCGCAGGTCCGTTCGTGTTCACCTGGCTCGATCGGCGGCGATCGAACGCACGGCACTGATGGGCGCCAGGCCCGCCGGAGGCGTCAGACCTGTTGTGCCACTTGCCTTCTCTGTCACACCGCCGGAGACGATGAACGTCATGAGCTCAGCGCTGCCGGCGTCGACGAGCGTCACGTGCTTGGCGGGCACGAGCACGAGCTGACCTGTGAACGCGTAGCTGTGCGGAAGGTAGACCGCGACATGATCGGTGAGCCCGAACATCGAGACATCCTTCCGCGTCATGAAGCCGAGCGCCTTCGCTTCGGAGCCTGGGTACAGGGTCACCATCACCGCGGAATCGAACCGCTTCTTCTCGCCGACGAACGCTTCGAAGAAATCCTTTGCGGTCCCGTACAGCAGGCGCACGAACGGCAGCTTTTCGAGCACCCGATCGATGAGCCCGACGATGCCATCCGTGAGGACGTTGGACCCAAGGGCGCCGACGACGGTGATCAGCGCGATCGTGAGCGCAAAACCGAGCCCCGGAACGTTGACCGGAATCCAGCCGTCGATGGCCGTGATGATGGAATAACAGACGTAGATCGTGAGCGCCAATGGCGCGCTGATCACGAGTCCGCGAAAGAAGTAGCCAGCCAGACGGCGCATGCGGCGAATACAGTGGGGGGGCGCCAGCGGCGCGGGAACGGTGGAAAGTTACCGCGTCTCCGCGCAGAAGGATGCCGCGGAACCACAACGGGTCGCCACCGCGGATCGTAGATTCGGGTAGCTCGCTGGCCCCGCCATCCCGACTCCCGCCTCTGACGCCAATGCGCCGCTTCCCGCTGATCACCCTGCTCACGCTCCTCGCCGCCGCGACACTCGCCGCGCAGATGCGACGCGCAATCACCCAGGACGACTACGATCGCTGGCGCGTCGCCCAGTCTCCGGTGCTGTCGCCCACAGGTGCATGGGCAGCGTGGACCGAGGTCCCACAGGTGGGAGACGCGGATCTGATGGTCAGGGAGACCGGCGGTAGCAGGGTTGCCCGCATTCCACGCGGGTTCATCGGTCGGCCAATCGTGAACCTGACGGCGGGAACGGATTCTCCCTTCGTCGCGCCAGCCCCGCAGTTCACCCCCGATGGTGCCATGCTGTTCGCGCTCGGCTACGTCCCGATGGCTGAGTTCGAGCGTGCGCGCAAAGCCAGGCCGAAGGCGCTGCCCGCGCCTCGCCCCTCGTTGATTCTCGTGCCGCTGACGGGTGCCTCCGCGTTGCAGCCGGTTGTCGTTCCGCGAGTGCGCAACGTGCGCGCGCCACGTGACGCCGGCCGTGTGCTCGCGTATCTGCTCGAAGCCGATTCGGCCACGGTGCGTACGCCACCCGACACGGTCGTTCGTCGCGGACGCGCGCGAGACTTCGGCACGACACTCGTCATCCGCAACACAGAGACAGGCGCCGAAGAACGTATTGACGACGTGAACAGCTATGCGTTCGATCCCAGTGGCGCGTACCTCGCCTACACGGTCGTTTCGCGGACCGCTGGGCGCGCCGGGGCCATGCTTAGAACGATCGCCAGCGGCTCGACGGCGGTGGTGGTTTCGGGCACCGGCCCCTAAAAGGCG
>JANMNM010000218.1:0-28061 GCA_031373905.1 Gemmatimonadaceae bacterium
CTGGCCGACCCGCTGGATCAGGGTATGAAAGAAAGTCGACCGACACAGTATCCTGATGCGTTCTTGCCCGGGCGTACGCGCGTTCACACTCCGCCGTGTCGTGTACACCATGGATCGGGGCAAGCATCAGTCGACAAAGGATTGCGGCCATCGCGATCAACGCAGCCACGGCCATGCCGTGCGGTGCGAGGCCGCGCCAGCCTGGCCATCTGTCGCGCGTCCACATCGCTTGGTCACGTAGTCGCATCTGGTATTCGGTCGCCGGGAATGCTGTGCCACGTTCACCTACTAAATAGCCTTCGACACGATTAGTCAAACCGGGCGCCTTCCTCTACAGTACGCCTCGCATTCGTCGATTGTCCGCCCAACGTTCTGGTTCAAGGGCGGGCCGCGCAACGGACCGTCCGCTGCAACCGGTTGTTCGGCGGCACCCACCCGCGCGTATCAGCGCCGACACCGGGCGCAGGAACACGGCGGACGCGTGGCCATCCACGTTCCCGTAGTGCCAGAGCAGCGGCGTCGCCGCCCGCGAATCGAGGGCGACTTCCCGAAACCAGCCGAGCGCCATGTCGACGCGATGGGTGCGGTTCGCCGAATCCAACTGCACCTGCGGTTCGGTCATGCGGCGCGCGACCACGGGGGCGATCGCCGCGCGACCGGCCGCGGTCATACCCAGGTGTGCGATCAGAAACAGCGCGAGATCCCTGACCGTGGACGTGAGCCCGATGAAGCCGGCGACGGCACCGTAGCGCGCATGTACTGCTTGCGCGAGCAGCGCGTACACGCAATGTGGCAGCGCCGCTAGCCAGGCACTCGCTGCCACTCCCTCGCGCGCCATGGTGCCGAGTTGAAACGCCTCGGGAACGGTGATCATTGCATCTCCGTCAACGTGCGCGGCGCGCACGCCGCTGGCTGACATCCGGGCTCCGTGAGCAGACGCGACAGACCGGAGCGTCAGAGCCCCGTGACCGAACATAGGCAATGTCGGACTGCGCGTCGGTTCTCACCGGAGCATTCGCTGACTCAGCCGAAGTTCAGGTGGACCGGTTCGCGCGGAGATCAGTCGTCCAGTCCAACTCCATCGAGTATCTGCGGAATGCACTTTTCAACACGTGCTGCTCGCGTTTCGCTCTTCTTCGCGCCCGAAAAGTGGAACAAGTATGCCTTTCTCCTTCCAGGCGTCAATTTCTCAAAGGCGGCTCGCAAAGCTGGGAGCTTGTCCATCCGACGTTGAAACTCGTCGGCAACCGGAAACTCGGCAACCGGTTTCATGGCGACCTTGGCGCCGGATTCCTCGATCTCTATGGCTCGTGAGATATATGCCTTGAGGGCTGGTCGGAGCTTCCTGATTGACTTCGCGTCTGTGAATCGTATCTGACGCGCCGCCTGGACATTCTTCGTCTGCTGAATCAGCAGGCCGTCAGGATCCTTTAGCAAGGCGCCCTTGAAGAACAAATACGCGCAATACTCCTTGAACATGTGGATCAGCACGACATTGCTCCCGTTCAGCGCATAGCACGGCGAACCCCATTTCAGCGTCTCGACGAGTCCGCTGGCCAGGGCAATGGCTCTCAGCAGCTTCGCCTCCTGCTGCCACATGTCGGCCTTGTCGACGTACGCATCGACGGTGAGCTTGGCCTTCTGCCTCGGCGTTGCCGTCATGCGCCGATCCCGGGACAGGGCTGCAGACTGCGATGTCGCCTTCCGCGGTCACGCCGATAATGATGATGTGCGTTCATCGCAGCGTTGATCGCGTCGCGCGGTCGTTCATGATCGCTGTCTTCGGTGAGGATCGATTGCCGCAGATCGCCCCGGTTCAGCACCGGGCCGCCCGCCGCACCGGCTGCGCCGCGGCACACGGCGCACAACGCACCCGCGGTCAGATCCGCGGTCGCATGTCGGAGAGAGGCAGATACATACACGGTTACCCGCCTCTACGGCAAACCTCCGGTGCGCCGGCGCGAACGAAGTGTCGACCTGAGTGTCACAGCGTTTTCAGGTACTGAACCAAGTCGTCGCGCTGCGCCGGCGTGAGCGTGAGGTTCCTCACCTTGACATAGTGCCCGACCACGTCGTCGAGTGTCGCCGCGCTGCCATCATGAAAGTACGGAGCGTGACTCCACAGGCCACGGAGTGGCGTCGTCCGGTACTTCTTCTGCGTCGTGCGAGCTGCGTACCGTGGGTCCATTCCGGTTTCCGCCGGCGCGTGGAGAATGCCGTTGTTGTTGTCCGTCAGGTTGCCGCCGATATGACACTGCGCGCATTGCGTGCTGAACACAGCCTGGCCGCGGGCAGCGGCTGCCGCATCGTACGCCGACGTGGGGGGCCGGGGCGAGGCAAGGCTGTGCTGATATGCCCTGAGCGCGTCGAGCCGCGGTGTCACGAGGTCTGGTTCGTTCTTGATGTCCACACCCAGTCGTGGATCGGCAAAATTGCCACGCGCATGCATCTGTGTGACCGCGACGTACGCGTTCCAGTACGAAATCGGCCCTTCGGCGGTATACGTCTCGTTCGTGACCTGGGCCAGTCCATATGCCGGAGGGAGAACGAGAGGAGCACTGATCCCATCGGCATTGAATCGCGGGTCGTACGTCCCCTTTGGCCATCCGCGCAGTGTGACCTTCTGCGCCTCCGTGTAATTCGCGAGCCGTGCGAGGATCTTGCCAACCTGCAGCGTGCGGTTTGGCCAGCCATCGAGCCGGTGACCAATCCCGGGCAACAGCGCGTTGTCCACGGTCGAATGGCAGAGTGCGCAGGTGATGCCTATGCGCGCGATGTGACCATCCGGACCAAAGGTGGCACGGATTCCGATCACCGCGTTCTGTCGGAGGAGCTCGCGCGTTCCACTCGTCGCGAGAGGATTGTGCAGCACGAATCGGAGGAGATTCAGTCGGTCGACATCCACCTTGAGGCCAAGGCGCAACGCCTCGACGGGTTGAATGTGACCGTCCACCACTTCGTGCAGTCGCGCCGTGTCCGTCCAGAAGCCTTCGTTGCCAAACGTCTCGTCGCGGAACACGCGCTGTCCCTCACGCTCGACAGCAGTAGTGGGAGCGCGCTGCGCGAACGGATGATTCGCGACCCGGAACACCATCACCGCCACGACGATTGCGACGATTCCTGCCGTCGCAACAAGCCATCGCGGCATGCCCAGCCATTTGTCTCCGCGGCGTCCAGTGATCTCTGCCATGTTGGTGCTCCGTGAGAGAATTGCCGATTCAACCGTTCGCCACAGGCGTTGCCGATATTTGCGGTCGTCGCTGCGACGAGCGCTCCGTGCGGAGCCGAATCGACAATGCCTGCGACCGGCCGGGCCTGCAGCGATCACGTCGGTGTTCCCGTCGAGCGGGACGGTGCATGCCGTCCCGCGCAGCGTGAGCACAACGTCGCAGCGCCCACCGCACACACAAAACGGCGCCCAAAACACCAGAGGTGTCTCGAGCGCCGCGAACGGAGGACCGAACACTCCTCCACCCCGACACACACGCAGAACAAACGGAGAACAAACGCAGAACATGCAGCCAGTCAGCACCGCACTCGGGCCTTGCTGCGACCGGCCGAAGAACTGCCGTCGAATCCAGTCCTCGCGTTACCGCGCCACAGGCCACCACAGTGAAACGCGCCCGTCTCCCGACACGATGGCAACCGACACGATTGCAACCGCCACGATGGCAACCGCGTGGAATCGCTGCAGCACGGAGTCGAACACCGCAAGTAGCGTACCGAATGGAAGTCGCATCGCTCACGGCGCACCGCACTCAGCAGGCGTCGCTGGCGAGCGCCGCGTGACATCGACCAGCCAGTACGTCGTTCAGGCTCGACATTCGCTATGGCTCGACGCGCTCCGCCGGTGCGCGACTCATGACGTGAACGTCGTGCATCACATCGCCTCCGTTGAACGACCGTCGAGCACGCCGCCCTCTTGAATTCTCGCGCGCCGACGTGATGTTCCGTCATGTGATTCCGCCCGAGCGCGGATGATCCAGCTCGGAACGCATGCCATCAGGGCGCAGGAGCGCATGGCTGCGACACCCTCGAGCTGTTGACCTGTGCGGGCCGCTGTGGAGTCGTCAGTCGTCGCGTGTGTGCCTCCGCGAGTGAGTGGACGATCACACGAATACCCCGGGCACGAGCACCGCGTGCCATCCATGCGACAGGCGGGGCGCGCGCATCCATTGGCGCGGGCCCTGCTCGTCATCCGCACCGCGCCCGTGAATGGCGCAACCCGTCATGTCTCCGGAGTCCCGCTCATGCACTCAATCACGTCACAGTCCATCGCGCGTCGCTGCGTCGCGCTGCTCGCCGCCGTCGTCGTCGCGGCGTCAGCCGCACTGTCACAGACAACCACCGGCACGCTCCGCGGCACGATTACCGCGCAAGGCCAGCCAGCCGCAGGCGCCACCGTCACCGCCACCAACATCGCGAGTGGTTCGGCACGGTCGACCGCCGCAAGCGCCACCGGCACGTACATCATCGCCGGACTCGTACCTGGCCAATACAATGTCACGACCCGCCGAGTTGGACTCGCACCGCAGACGTTGCGCCAGACCGTCGGCATCGGACAGGTGATTCAGCTCGACTTCGTCCTCACCGCCGTCGCCACGCAGCTCGGCGCCGTCGTCGTCCAGGCCGACCGCGGCTTCGAGACGCGCACCTCCGAGGTCTCCACCAACGTGTCACAGGCGCAGATCACCAATCTGCCAACCTCGGACCGCAACTTCCTCGGCCTCGCCAGCCTTGCGCCAGGTGTGCGGATTTCGGGTGAGAATTCGGAAGGCACGACGCGAACCTTCCGGGCCGGCGCACTCGATGCAAGCAGCATCAACGTCTTCATCGACGGCGCCAGCCAGAAGAACGACGTGACCAGCAGCGGCATCGCAGGTCAGGACGCCAGCCGCGGGAACCCGTTTCCCCAGAACGCGGTGCAGGAGTTCCGGGTGATCACGCAGAACTTCAAGGCGGAGTACCAGAAGGCCTCGAGCGCGATCATTGTCGCGACCACCAAGTCCGGGTCCAACACATGGACGGGCAGCGCGTTCGGCACCTACGTCAACAACGACTTCGTTTCGCTCGATTCGTTCCAGCGGAAGAACCGCACGGCGAATCCGGCTACGTTTTCGCGGCAGGACTATCGACGCTATCTCGCCGGCGGCACACTGGGTGGCCCCATCATCAGGAACAAGCTGTTCTTCTTCGGTTCGTACGAGATGAACAACCAGAACCGCGCCCAGAGCGTCAACTTCAGCCCCATCCCGTCAACCGCCGTCATACCGCCGAACGTGGTGCAACGGTTCGGCTCCAACGTGGGCTCGTTTCAGTCTCCGTTCCGATCGAACCTCTTCCTTGGAAAGCTCAATTACACGGCGAGTGACGAGACGGCGTACGAACTGAGCTACAACGGACGCTTCGAGACCGATGTCAGGAGCTTCGGCGGCGGGACGAGCATCGAGTCAGCCGAGAATGTCCGCAACAAGGTCAACTCGGGGGTAGCCAAGCGTACCTGGGCGCGCGGCGCACAGTTGCACGAGACATTGCTCAACGTCTCACGCTGGAACTGGGACCCGACGCCGGAAAACCGCACGTTGATCGGCCTCGATTATCAGGGCATCGGGCGGCTGGGCGGACGCGATGGCGGTCAGAGCTGGGTCCAGGATCGATACTCGATCCGTCACGACTACACGTACAGCGGACTGCAGGCGCTCGGCGACCATGTGATCAAGGTCGGCGGCAACTTCGACCGACTGCACTACAGCGCCAGCAAGACATTCGTGCGACCGCCGGTGTTTCGCTTCAACGCGGCGGAGCAATACGCCTTCCCTCGCGAAGCGCAGTACGGCACCGGCAATCCGGACATCACGGCCGACAACAACCAGGTGGGCGTCTACGCGCAGGACGACTGGAGCATCTCGTCGAGACTGCAGCTCAACCTTGGGGTTCGGTGGGATGTGGAGTCGAACCAGTTTGACCGCTCGTATGTGACACCGTCACAGGTCCGCGCTGACCTCGACAGCGTCCTGCGCAATCGGGGTTTCGATCCGAACACCTATTTCAGCGATGGCACTCAGCGGAAGATCTTCCTGGGCGCCGTGCAGCCACGAGCGGGCTTTTCGCTCGCACTGGACGAGGCCGGACGGACGACGGTGTTCGGGAGCTTCGGACTCTTCTATGACCGCAGCAACTTCAACAATGGTCTCGACGAACGGTTCCGGCTCCAGTATGCCATCCGGACCTTTCGCTTTTCCTCGGATGGCCTGCCGCGGGACGGATCGCCGACAATCAAGTGGACTGAGTCGTACCTCAGCGCAACGGGCCTCGACGGACTGATCGCCAGCGGCGTCGCTCCGAAGCCTGAAGTGTTCCTCATCCGGAACGATCAGAAGCCACCGGTCTCGACCCAGTACAGTGCTGGCATCCGTCAGGTGCTCGGCCGGTGGAGAGCCGCCGCGACGTACACCAACGTCAGCAGCAAGAACGGGTTCACCTACGTGTTCGGGAACCGCAACGCGAACGGCAGCTGCTGCGCGAACGTCTCGACCAACTACAGCAATGTGCTGCTGAGCGACAACACGCCTCGCACATGGTATCAGGCGCTGATGCTCCAGCTCGACCGGCCCTACATGTTCGTTGCGCGGGACAAGTTCAACTGGGGCGTCGGCGTGGCATACACGCGGGCGGAGGGGCGTCAGCGTGGCGGCGACCTGTTCTCGCTCGACTTCCCCAGTGTGTCCGCGTATCCGAAGTTCCCCACCAGCATCGACGTGCCAAACCTGCTCGTCGCGAACTGGATCGTGGACATTCCCTACCTCTGGGGCATCAGCTACTCCGGCGTGATCCGCCTCCACTCCGGTGATCCGTACACCGTGCTCGATCAGTCGCTTGGCAGCGGCCCGAGCCAGCAGAAGCTCCTGCTGAATAACGGCCGCCCGCCGCGCAAGCGCTTCATTTTCCCGGGCGACGTATGGGGCTACCGGAACGTCGACATGCGGCTGCGGAAGGACCTCTTCACGTCGCGCTCGGTCAATCGCATCGGCGTCACGGCCGAGCTGTTCAACGCCTTCAACTTCGACAACCTCGGATGCTGGGACGGGTACATCCCTCCCCTCCCGAACACCAATCCCAACTTCGGCCGCGCCAACTGTGTCTCGGCTGATGCGCGCCGGTTCCAGGCTGGGCTGACGCTGGACTTCTAGCAAGACATGCGTCGTGTTGCAGCGGTGGCCACTTTCCATGGAGTCCGGCCACCGCTGCGGACACTCACCCCCCGCGGCAGCTCCGCTTCGTTCATCGCCAGCAATGGATTTGTCTCGCAGGTTCTCGCGCCGATTGCCGGTGCGCCTCGCTGTCGCACTGCTGCTCGTGCCCGCGTGCCGGACGGGAGCGCCCATCGCGTTCGCTCCCGCTGCATCCGAATACACGCCCACGCCGCGCGAACTCGCTCTCGCCGACACGGTGGAAGAGCGGACGTTCCGATGGTTCTGGGAGACGACCGACACAGTCACGGGCTTGGCGCACGATCGATGGCCACGGACGGAGTTCTCATCAGTGGCGAGCATCGGGTTTGCGCTCACCGCCTATCCGATCGGCGTTGAGCGGCGCTGGATCTCCCGGGCGCAGGCAGCGCAGCGCACCCTCACCACGCTCCGCCACCTGTGGGCCCTGCCACAAGGACCTGACCAGCAGGACATGGCCGGGTACAAGGGCTTCTTCTACCACTTCCTGCGGTACACCGATGGGCGACGCTACAGGGATGTGGAGCTGTCGACCATCGACAGCGCCCTGCTCCTCGCCGGCGTCCTGTTCGCGCAGAGCTACTTCACCGGCAGCGACGACGTGGAACCGCTGATTCGCGCGTACGCCGATTCACTCTACCGGCGGGTGGACTGGCAGTGGGCCGTCGCACGTGCACCGCGGCTCAGCATGGGCTGGAAACCCGGGAGCGGATTCCTCTCCGCCGACTGGAACGGCTACAGCGAGGCCATGATCCTCTACATCCTCGCACTCGGCTCGCCCACGCATCCCCTCGGACCGGAGGCGTGGGAGGCATGGTCAGCCACCAACCAGTGGCGAACGTACCGTGGTCAGACACATGTCAACTTCTCACCGCTCTTCGGGCATCAGTACTCGCATGTCTGGATCGACTTCCGGGGCATCCGCGATGCGTACATGCGCGGCAAGGGCATTGACTGGTTCGAGAATTCCCGCCGCGCCACGATCAGCCAGCAGCAGTACGCGATCGCCAACCCGCGCGGTTTCCGCGACTACGGCGCCAGCATCTGGGGACTGACGGCAGCGGATGGCCCGGCGGACACCCTCGTCACCTGGAACGGTGCGCCGCTCCGCCTGCACACCTACCGGGCGCGAGGCGTCTCGGATTGGAACGACGGAGATGGCCGGGAGCGCGACGATGGCACCATCGCGCCCACGGCCGCACTCGGGTCGCTGCCGTTCGCCCCTGGAATCGTGTATCCCGCCATGGTCGCGATGCGCGAGCGGTACGGAGATGCGCTGTTCACCCGGTACGGATTTCACGACTCGTTCAATCCGACGATGCAGGACCTCAGCGCAGTGAAACTCGCGCACGGCGCCATCACGCCTGGTGTGGGGTGGGTCGCACCCGACCACCTCGGCATTGATCAGGGGCCGATCGTGGCCATGCTCGAGAACCATCGTTCGCAGCTCGTCTGGCGCGTCATGCGACGCAATCCGTATGTCGTGACCGGTTTGCGGCGCGCCGGGTTCACCGGCGGGTGGCTCGACAGCGTCACCGTGACGCATTGACGCCTGGACGCGGCGCGATCGCGTTGCGCCGTCCCATCGACGGATCATCTCCAGGAGCGGCGCAGTGTACCGTTGCGCGTGCCTCTGGCGCCTTCTTCGCCGTGTCGAGCACCGCGTCGAAGCTGCCGTGCGTGTGCGCTTCGCAGCCGACAGCGTCGATGCATCGATCCGGCCCACGACCGTCGGTCATTCGTCGAGCCGATCCTTCACCTTCTCGTCGTCGAAATTGATGGTCTCGGCGCGACCGGGCCCCGACGACAGCGCGAGTCGCTCCGGCACATGGTCGATCGAGATCATGCGACCGGCACCCTGCAGCCAGGCGCTCTGGAACGCCATCTGGCCGACCTAACCAGCGCCCCAGATCGCGAAGGTGTCTCCGTCCTCGATCTGCGCATTCTCCGCTGCCATCCACCCTGCCGGGAAGATGTCGGAAAGAAACATCACCTGCTCGTCAGCCAGATCACTCTCGATCTTCTGTGGACCGACGTCGGCGAACGGCACGCGCATGTACTCGGCCTGCCCACCAGCGTGTCAGTGGTGTCCCCGGCGTCTCACCGGCGCCTCGATTCCTTCCGCTCGCACTGGCAACGACAACTGTGCTCCCTGGCGCGAATCGATTAGCTGGCACCTCCGGTGAAGGCTGTTGCAAACCGGGTCAGGCGCGGCGTGGCCAGCTGGCGGTCGTCATGCTTCGACAGTGATCGAAGCAACGTCATCAGGGCCTGCAGGTCCACGGGCTTGACCAGGTGATGATCAAACCCGGCCTCGAGGGTCCGCCGTCGGTCCTCGTGCTGACCCCAACCGGTTTGGGCGATGATGACCATCTCCTTGCCTTGGTCCAGTTGCCGGATGCGGCGGCAGACCTCATGACCGTTCAACTTCGGCAGTCCGATGTCGAGCAGGATCACGTCTGGCCGGAACGTGCAAGCGACTGCCACTGCCTCTTCACCATCGTAGGCGGTACTGGACTCGTTGCCCATCATTTTCAACATCATCGCCAGGCTGTCAGCGCTGTCATGGTTGTCATCCACGATCAGGATGCGGAGCGGCTCGTCGTGTTCCTCCGGTACGTTGGCCTCCTCCGCCGATGCGGCCGAGTCGACAACGACCGGAAGCCGGACGACGAACTCGGACCCCTTCCCTGGTCCTTCGCTCTGCGCCTCGATCGTGCCGCCGTGCAACTCCACGAGACGCTTCACCAGGCATAGCCCGATCCCCAGCCCGCCCCGCGACTTCTCCAGCGAACGGTCCGCTTGTGAGAACATCTCGAACACGCGTGACAATTGGTCGGCAGGGATTCCGATGCCCGTGTCCCTGACCGACACGACCACATCGGTCCCCTGTTGTTCAGCGGTCAGCCAGATGCGACTGTTTGGCTCGCTGTACTTGGCGGCGTTGTTCAGCAGGTTCAGAAGGGCCTGGGCGAGACGAGTCGGGTCGACTTCCACGATGAGAGGGTGCTCAGGCAGCGCGACCTTCAGATCGTGCCCCATCAGCTCGATGAGTGGGCGACTGGTTTCGATCGCACTCTCCACCACCGACGCCAGAGACACACGTTCCTTGCGGAGTTCGACTTTGCCGGTGGCGATGCGATTCACGTCCATCAGGTCATCGACGAGGCGCACGATCTGGTTCACTTGACGGTCAATCATGTCGCGGGCCTGATCGACAACCGCACGGTCATCTCCGGCTAAGCGCATCAGTTGCAATCCGTTCCGGATGGGGGCCAGCGGATTCCGCAGTTCGTGAGCCAGCGTCGCAAGGAACTCGTTCTTGCGGCCATCCGCAGCGGACAGTTCCGCCGCAACCCGACGCAATTCTCCCTCGATGCGAAGCAGCTCCGTTGTGTCCAGCACCACTGCGATCATCCCCTGGAACTGACCCTCCGGCGACCGCACGGCGGTGACGTTGCTCAGTGCGCTGAGCACCGAACCGTCCTTGCGCTTGTAGCTCTTCTGAATCTGGAAATCCGGGCCACCTTCCGCGAGTCGGCCGACCGCCTCATGAGTGGCCGCGATGGAAGAAGAGTGTGTGATGTCGACGACTCGCTTTTCCAGTAGTTCCGCCTCACTGTAGCCCAGCATCTCGCACCAGCGCCGATTGACCAGCGTCAAGCGAAAGCTGGCGTCGGTCTGCACGATTCCCACTGGCGAGTGCTCCAGAATGCTGCGCAGTCGTGCCTCGCTTGTCCGAATCTGCTCCTCGGCCTGTTTCCGCTCAGTGACATCCCTCACAATCTTGGATGCTCCGACAACGCGTCCTTCATCGTCCCGGACGGGTGAGACACTCAGCGAGACGTGAATGAACTGACCGTCGCGCCGCACTCGCACCGTGTCCATGTGTTCAACACGGCGGCCGGCCCGGATGAGGGACAGGATCTCGTCCTCCTCCGAAATACGTTCCGTGGGGATGACGAAAGAGATGTGACGCCCCACGGCTTCCGCTGCCGTATATCCGAAGAGCCGCTCGGCGCCGGCGTTCCAACTTTGAATGATGCCCTCCACCGAGGTACTGATGATGGCATCCACGGACGAGTTCACGATGGCGCTGAGGAGCTGGGCCGATTGCAGCCGTTCGACGAGTTGTCGCTCCAGGCTGCGGCGCTCGGTGACGTCCCGGAACACCAGAACACTCCCGACGATTCGTCCGTCCGCCGCGCGGATCGGCGCGGCGCTGTCGTCGACCGGCCGCTCCGTGCCGTCTTTCGCAATCAGCACACTGTGATTCGCCAGCTCGACGATGAGCCCCTCCTGCAATGCCCTCTCCGCCAGGTTCTCAACAGGTTGGCGAGTCGTCTCGTTCACGGTGTTGAACACCTGGGTCAGCGGCACGCCGATGGCTTCGTCGTTCGTCCACCCGGTCAGCAGCTCGGCGACCGGGTTCATGTTGGTGATCCTGCCGCTGATGTCGGTTGAAATGACTCCGTCACCGATGCTGGCGAGTGTGGTTCGCAGTCGTTCCGCACTCTCGCGCGCGTCCTGTTCCGCGCGCTTCCGCCGGTGGACCTCTCGTCCCAATTCCTCGATACGGAGATTCAGGTCCATGAACTGCGTTGCTGCAGCGTGCTGCGGAATGAGCCGCACCAGGATCACGGCATCGGATCCATCCGTCCTCGGACTGACCAGGCTCCCTTCCACGCGACAGGCGATTTGGTCGCGGCCCCGAATCGTGACCGCGCCCAGGACGGTCTGACGACTGCGGGAGCAGAGAAACAAATAGTGTTCGATCTCGTTGGGCGGGTCGAGGACCACGTCGGCGAGTCGCCTGCCACGCCACTCCTGCAGGGAAACTCCGAACTGTTGCTCGCCTGCCCGGTTGACAGCAAGAACGAACCCGCCGCCCGAGATGAGCATCATCGGCTCTGGCAGGGAATTCGCAAAAAGCAGAAACGACTCTGATGTCACCATCATGCCGTCACGCTTTGAAATACTCGCGCCCGTCTGCGGCATCCGCTTCCGATGTCGGCGTGAGATATACGATGACGCGACATCCGGGATCGCCTTGAGCGATCGCTTGCTCGATGGCCACCTTGGCGTAGCCGAGATTGTCTGCCGCGATACCGCCGAACACGTTGGATGTCATCATGCACAAGGCGGGCCGCCCCAACACCTTGTCGCCGAACGGGCAGGCCCGGCTGCCCAGGACGATTTTGTCATCGTTCTGTTCGATGACATAAAAGTCGCCCTGGATCCGGCGTTTGAGATCGACCAAGACGTCGGCGACCTGCTCACGGGAAAGGCTGGGGACGGCCAGCGCGTCCCTGTAGGCTCGGTTGATTTCGTCGCCCATCTCTTGCCCGACGACGCTGATGAAGCCGGACGCCTCCTTGAGGCCGACCACCTTCTGCAGCGTCCCAGCCAAGTGCCGGAGGAGAGTTCGCAGGAACACATCCCGCTCCAGCGGGACGGCGAGGTCGGCGACGACCGGCAACGGGGTCGAAATGGTGTTCATGCGTGGCTTCCCCTTTCGTGAGAATTCCTGCAATTCGTCATGTCAGTCATGAGGCAGCTTGGCTCTACCGAAAACATGATAGCGCGTTGACTCTGAGCAAGGCTTCACCTCGATGTCGCCATGGTGGCAAAACCCTTGCATTCGTCGGCGTGACGTCCTGATCCGTTGTGGCGTGCGGCCGAATGTGCAGGCTCAACCATAGCGCATGATGCGAAGGGCGCGGAGACCAGGAGTTCCGCGCGCCACCGCCCGTGCGCAACAGCGCGCCTTTGATGCCTTTCGGCTGGAGTATGACGAGGAACGGTCGCACGGCCATCACGGCGGGACGCCCCCCGGGGCGCATGACACGGCGTCACCGCGCCCCTACCCGTCGACGCTGTCGCCGCTCGGGTATCCAGCGCACTGCCTCATGAAGCGCGTCACCGACGCCGGCACCGTTCGCTTCCTGAGCGATCTGCTGTCCCTCGCCAATGCGCTCGACAACTATCACATCGGGCTGGACGACGTCGACGACGGCATCTGGTCCATCTACTTCGGGTCGGTGCGGCTCGCGCGCTTTGATGAACGGGAGCATATCATCCGCGGATGACCCGGTACCCACTCACCCGAGTGTCACCCATGTCCCCGATCATTCAGCGGGCATCGTCTCGCGTTTAGGAGTGGCGCCGAGCAGGGGCCACCACGACAGCCACAGTTCGAGCAGCAAGAGTGGTACCACCCAACTTGCCCACTCTCGGGTCGCATCGCGTAGGTCAGCGTTGGTCACATAGAAGAACAGCCAATCCTGCGCGTCGTACATCAGGCGTAGCCACACGAGCACCAAAGCGAGGCCATAGCTGCGAATCATGAAAAGCCGGTGCGCTCGGAAGTGCCTCCGTACGGCGCAACGCCATGCTGCGAGTGTAAAGAAAAGCCACAGCCCACCGAGAAGCGCGAGGGGAAGACGTGACCCTTCGTACTCGCCCACGATCGCACCAAGATAGATCGCCGTCAGCGCCGCAATCGTCGCGCCGAGGACGTACCCCCGGCCGAGCCATCGATGAAACGCTGGGCGCGCCGTGCGAAGCGACGGGATGAACTGCAATGGTGCGCCGACAATCACCGGAAGTGCGGCAGCCAGATGAGTCACGTACCAAAGTTGCTTGTTGAGCAACGTCGGGCCGAGCCGATCCGGCGTCAAGAAGCGATAGTGGATGGCACGATAGAGGTAGTATCCGCTCAACGCGACCACGAGCAGCCAACCGACACGCCTGGTACCGCCCATGAGAGCATTCTTCGACACCGTATTACCTCATGACAGGTGGGAGGTCGCAAGGAGGGAGTGCGGTGGCCGAACGTTTAGCGTTCAGCTGCAAGAGAATCAATGAGAGCGAGCGCAGCGAGCGTTCGTTGAATCGCTTGTCAGCTGCAACGCGTTGTTCGGCGTCCTCATGGGATGCTGATCTCGATGAACCGCTTCGTCGCACACTGGATCACGGCAGCCGCGATCGCGGCCGACGCCGTGCGTATGCGAGGCCAGCTCGTCGTGTTCAAGACGATGATGGCGATGCGCCGCTCGGCCAAGTTCTGCTGATACTGCGGGTTCTGATCGGTGGTGATCAGCACGTCGAAGCCCGCATCCTCGGCCGCCTGCAGGAGATCACCGTTGCGCGTCGTCGCCCAGCCGCGCTCATGGGCGGTCTCGGCCGAATGCAGCGGCAGCTCATGGCGAAGCGGCGCCGGCGTGCCCTGATCGAACAGGACGCGCAATTACGCGGCGCTCAGTCCGCTACGTGCCGCATGCTCGAGTACCGCCCGTACCTGCGCCAGCGTGACGCCAGGAAACCGCTCGACGAATTCGTGAGCCGAGGCGTCGTCCTCGAGGTTCTCGAAGAGGGCAGCGATCGGCACGCGAGTGCCGCGGAACACCCAGGCTCCGCTGTACCGTTCCGGATCGCGCTCGACCGCTTGGCAGGAGGACCAGTCCATCATGGCTACAAAGATAACAGGGAGTAGGAGTCGCGGTACGCCGAACTCCCTATTCACCTGCACAGCAACCTCCCTCCCCCACAGTATACCCCGCAAACCCCGCCGCAATATCCACTGCACCCCACCCGACCGATCCGCCGGACTCCGCACGCCCAGCCGCCCGCGATTCAGAAAATGCGTGTAAACCATCGTCGTCGCGACGTCCGTGTGGCCCAACAGTTCCTGCAGCGTTGTGATGTCGTAGCCGTCCTCCAGCAGGTGCGTCGCGAACGAGTGGCGGAGGGCGTGACAGGTCGCCCGCTTCGCGATCCCGGCCTCCCGCACAGCCTACTGCATCGCCCGCTGCATCACGCTCTCGTGCAGGTGGTGCCGACGCTCCTGACCACTGGCCGCATCACGGTACCGGCGCGATGCGGGAAACACCCACTGCCACGCCAGATCGGTGGACCACGAGGGCGCCTTCCGCTCGAGCACCGTGGGCAGCACCACGCAGCCGGCACCGTCGACAAATTCGCGGATGTGTATCGCGCGGACATGCGCCAGCTGCCGCTCCAATGCAGGACGCGCCACAGCAGGCAACATGGTCACCCGGTCTTTGCCATCCTTGCCACGACGCACGCGAATCTCGCCGCCCTCCAGGTCGAGGTCCTTCACCCGCAACGTCAGGCACTCCAGCAGCCGCTGCCCTGCCCCGTACAGCAGCACCGCGACCAACCGCGTGGTGCCGTGCAACCGCCCGACCACGGCCCGCACCTCCTCCCGACTCAGCACCGCCGGGAGTCGCGTGGGTGACGTGGAGCGCAGCACGCGACGCAGGTCGCCGACCGGGACCGCCAGCACCTCGCGGTACAGGAGCAGCAACGCGCTCAGGGCCTGCATCTGCGTCGATCGGGACACCCGGCGCTCGTCGGCCAGATACGTCAGGTAGGCGACAATGTCCGCCTCACCGAGTGTCGCCGGATGACGCGTGCCGTGGTATCGGATATAGCGATCAATCCACCCCACGTATGCCTGCACGGTACGCGGGCTCAAGTGACGCGCGCGCATGCGGCCTTTCACCAGCGCCAGGAGTCGGCGCTTCTCTGCGGGCATATCGGGAGACGGTGCCGAGTAGTACTGCAGGACGCTCCAACCTGAGGGCGCACCTGTCGGCGTGTGTCACCGGAACGATGCAAAGCCAGCATCTGGCTGCGCGCCGATCGTCGGCATCGTCGACGCCAGCTACACCAAGTCACCAGGTGATCGGCTGCGTCGTCGCACCTACGTCGTTACGGCCGTCCGCCCGCAGCGACGACGCCCGCGCGCCGCAACACCTCATGCACATCGTATCGCGCCGCGCGCGGCACACGACGCCGCATCGCATTCGCCGCCACATCCCCCGAAAACTCCTCACGCCCCGGATCCCAGGTCACCGGCCGATTCAGCTTCATGCTGATCCACGCCGCAGCACACGCCTGCAAGCTGCGCACCGCTTGATCGACAGGTGCAATCGGATCCTTCCGCGTACCGATCGCCTCCAGCCAGTTCCGGTAGTGATCGTCGCTCGGCATCCAACGCACGTCGCGCTCCGTGAACGGTGTGCTCAGGATCGCGGGATCGCTCGCATCGAGCGCCTTTGGCTGTGCTGCGGGCGCGTGTGGATCGCTCGCCGTGACCTGTGCCGCGCCCCGTGCGCAGAATACCCAGCCGTTGCTGCCCTCGAAACGCAAGCCGTTCGGATACGAATCGTCGAGGATCACCTGCGCACCATTCGCGTACTGCATCTCGACGTGGTAGCCGTGGTGCACGGTCCACACATCGTTCTGCATGAAATCCGCGCGACCGTGCACTCGCGTCGGTCCGCTCAGCTCCATGCCCATCGCCCACTGTGCAATGTCGATGTGATGCGCGCCCCAGTTCGTGATCATGCCAAGACCGAAGTCCTCTGTCGTGATCCATCCTGGGCGACCATACTCGCGCTGTGGATGCACGCGATCTTCCATGTACGGCTGCTCCGGCGCTGGCCCGAGCCACGTCGCATAGTCGAATGTCGCGGGCACCGGCTGCGGTGCAGGCGCGCGCCCCTTCGGCTGGTCGATGCCGATGCCGATGCGGATCGTGCGCAGGGTGCCGATGCGCCCGTTGCGTACGGCCTGGCTCGCAATCCGAAACGTGTCCCACGGCTTCTGTGAGCGCTGCTGGCTGCCCGTCTGCAACACACGCTGCCTCGAGCGCACCGCCGTGCGCAGCGCGATCGATTCGGCAATGTCGTACGTGATCGGCTTCTGCACGTACACGTCCTTGCCGGCCAGCACGGCGTCCACCGCCACCATCGCGTGCCAGTGATCCGGCGGCGCCACGAGCACGGCATCGATGTCGCGCCGCGCGAGAATCTCGTGGTAGTCGCCGTACGCCTTCACATCAACGCGTGACTCACCTTTCGCACCATAGAACCGCTCCACCTCGGCGCGAGCCGCCTCACGTCGGTTGGCGTCGAGATCGCACACCGCCACGATGCGACAGAGATCGTGCGCCATCGTGCCGCGCAGATCCTCCATGCCCATCCGCCCGCACCCGATCTGCGCCACGGTTATGGCGCGACTCGGCGGCACGCCGTTGCCGAACAGGTAGGTGCGCGGAATGAACGTCGGCAGCAGCAGCGCAGCGGCTGAGGACTTGATGAAGGTGCGACGCGACGGTGCGTCCATGAAAACTCCGGTCAGGGCAGCACGCGAATCTTGATCGAGCGGAACGACACGTTGTTCCCATGGTCCTGCAGAAGGATGTGACCCCTCTTCGCTTCGCCGAAATTGGGCCAGATGACGTACTTGCTGTGATCGACGAGCGCGCGCCATTCCTGCGTGCCACGCTCATACTCCACGGTCTTGAAGCCGTTCAGCCAGTGCTCCACGTGACTGCCCCGCACCACGACACGCGCACGGTTCCACTCGCCGATGCCGTTGAAGCGCACGCTGCGCGGCGGAATCAGGTCGTACAAACCGGCGTTGGTACGGTTGCCGTTCACGCCCAGCTTCGCGTCAGGATGCACTGCGTCGTCAAGGAGCTGAAACTCGCAGCCGATGGCGCTGCCTGCGCCGGTGTTGAGCTCCGTGTTGACGAAATACTTGATGCCGCTGTTCGCACCACGCGTGAGCCGGTATTCCAGCGTAAGTTCGAAGTTCTCGTACTCGTCGGTCGTGACGATATCGCCGCCGGCGGCGGCTTCACGTCCTTCCGTCTGCACCACGGAGAGGACGCCGTTGTTGACCTCCCATCCCTGCGTGGGAAATGTCGTCAGCTTCGCGCCGCGCCAGCCATTCGTTGACACACCGTCCCACAGGAGCTTCCAGCCATCACGGCGCTCGCGCGGCGACAGCGTGTTGACCATGTAGTTGTACTGCGGTGTGTCACCGCGGTCCGGCGTGCGGATGGCAGCCGGATTCCCGGTGCGGATGCGCAGGTTGCGAAACCGGACGACCTGCCCCGCGAGCGTGGAATCACGCCCGATGTCGTGCACCTGCAGAGCGATCACGCCACTCGTCGTCAGGTCGTCGATGATGTTCGCAACCGGCACACGGTTCAGCCACGTGCGAATCGACGGCCCGATGGCTTCGACGCGAAAGTGATTCCAGGCGCCAAGGTGGAACGCCATCTGTGCGGCTTGCTGTCCGTTGAGCGTGTGCAGCCAGCCGCGGCGCGACTCGTCGTAGATGCCGCCGGTCCAGCGGCGCGCCGATGGGTCGATCTCGACCTGATAGCCGTGCACGCGACCACCCTGCACTGCGCTGTCGGCGATGCTCCGGATCTGCACGCCACTGTTCATCGGGCTCCCCAGCCACGCGTCATACTCGAGTACGAAGTCACCGAAGCGCTCCCGTGTGCAGAGGAAGCTGTTGGGCGAGTTCATCACTGATCGGCCGGCAATCGTTCCATGCTCGACCGAATAAGATGCCGACCCGTTGCACAGGTACCAGCCAGCCAGCGTCCGGCCGTCGAACAGCGAGCGCCAGGCTCCCGTCTGCGCTCTTGCGGCGGCGCCGAGTGCAAGGTGCGTCACCGCAAGACTAAGGGCGGCGCTCCACACGGTCTTCCAGGGCTGTGCCATAGGGCGTACTCCGGGGGAAGCGTACTGTCGGCGCCGCACCGGCGTTTGGTCGAGCCGATGGACGATGCTACCGCAGAGCGCAGCCGGGCGCCAACGCATGTGGCCGAGTCTCCGCCGCCGCACGGGGTGGCAGATTGGGTGATTCCCGCGGCGCGGACGGCAAGCCTGTGCTGAAATGCAGGCAGCCCGACTGCCTTGAACCGACGCGTTCGGCGCACCCGATTCTGAACCGCTTCACGCGTCGCATTCAATATTCCGACGCTCAGAGCAGTAGTGCTGGCGTCGCGCGATACACCGTATTCCCTTTCCCCCTTGAGCCCGCGCACGTTCTTCGCTCCCCTCACTGACGAGCGCCAGCATGTGGCATGACCTCGGCCCCACCGCGCAGTTCACCGCGCGACCGCTCACCGCTGCAAACGTGGGCGGACTCAAGATTGTCATCACCCATCAGGCGGGACAGTTCGGCGCGCTCTCAGGCGTCTGCAATCATGCTGGTGGCCCGCTGGCCGATGGGACACTCGACGGGGAGTACCTCGTCTGCCCATGGCACAACTGGAAGTACCACTTCCGCACCGGCCAAGGCGAGCCCGGCTTCGAAGCCGACGCGCTGCCTCGCTACGATGTGAAAGAAGAGGGCGGACACCTCTTCGTGACCGAGCGACCGGTGACGAAACGCACGCATGGCGACCATTCGCGCCATCCGCTGACGCGCAAGGTGGAGCGGGCACCGGGACCGGTGCGCGTCGTGGGCATCTCCACCACCAACATGGACGTGGCGCACCCGCGCTACTCAACCAGCGACGCACTGCTCGACATCGCCATGGCGGAGGCCACTGCCCTCGGTGCGGCGGCGCAGACGATCCGTCTTGGAGAACTGTCGTTCCGCGCGTGCGAGGGCTACTACTCGAAGAGCGCACACGCCTGCACCTGGCCCTGCTCCATCACGCAGATGGACCCCGCTGACCAGATGGACCGCGTGTACGAAGCGTTCGTGCACTGGGCAGACGTAATTCTGGTGGCGACACCGATCCGATGGGGCAACGCGAGCTCACTGTACTACCGCATGGTGGAGCGGCTCAATTGCGTGCAGAACCAGGTGACGATCGCCAACCGCGTGCTCATCCGGAACAAGGTGGCCGGCTTCATCATAACCGGCGGCCAGGACAACGTGCAGCAGGTGGCGGGGCACATGCTCGGCTTCTTCGGCGAAATCGGGTGCGTGTTTCCGCAGTTTCCCTACATTGCGCATTCGCGCGGCTGGTCAGCCGAGGACATGGAACGAAACATCGAGGTCGTGCAGGGCAGCGAGGAACTGCGCGACGGCGCCCGCGCGCTCGCGGCCCGATCGATCGACATGGCGCAACTCCTGCTTGACCACACCAGCGCGCCGCACGCGGTTGGCCGCGGCGGCCGGAAGGCTCACCACCTCGTCGTCAAGGCGCTTGGCAGCGACACCGAGCCACCGTCACCGGAGTCGTTGATCCACGGCTGACTTCCGAGGCGTGATACGCTCCGTCAACTCACCCGCGCACGTTGTATTCGCGTTGTATTGATGAACTCACGACGACAGTCGGACCCGGCGAGAGGTCAGGCCACAGCATCACTCTGTGGCCCGACTGCCCGACTCATTGCCCTGCCGGTGGTTCCCACAATTCGATCTTGTTTCCTTCCGGATCGATGACCCACGCAAACTTGCCGTACTCGGAGTCATCGACCTTCTCGAGCACGTTGCACCCCTCCTCGCGCAAGGCCTTGACCAGCGCGAGAAGATCGTCCACCCGGTAGTTGACCATGAACGATGCCGTGCTCGGCGCGAACTGATCACCCTCCGCCGGAAAGACAGACCAGGCTGTCGTTCCGCCGACCGGCTTGCCATCACTGTCGGTCCAGTCGAATGCCGCGCCACCCCATTTCTGGACATCGATTCCGAGGTGCCGCTTGTACCAGGCCCAGAGTGCCGGAGCGTCTTTCGCCTTGAAGAAGATGCCGCCAATGCCAGTGACTCGCTTCATGGAACCTCTGATCTCAGGGGGTGGTGACGGAGTGTACGCCTTCTGCAGTCTGGCGTCGCGCGGTCTTGTTGCACTGCAACGGCATTGAACTTACTGCTACGGAGTGTCCGCACGCTGACGCCTGAACGGTGCGCCACCTCGCGCCATCAGGCTCGGGCAAAGTCGATGAACCCACGCTCGGCGTCCGTGCCGACGAGCCTGACGCGCACGCGGTCGCCAACATCCATACCGTGTTCACCCTTGACCACCATGCCTTCGGCCGGCGGGCGAATCGTGCGCACGAACGTGCCCTTGCTGTTTGCACCGGTGACGATCGCATCGAACGTCTCGCCGACGCGTTGGCTGAGCGCCTGCACCGCGATCTGCTTACGGCACGTGCGCTCCACCTTGCGTGAGGCGTTCTCCATCTTCGTGCACTGCTCGGCCAGTGCTTCGAGTTCGGCATCGATGTACGCTGGTGCGCCACCGGTCAGCACGTGCTTGAGCAGTCGCTGCGTGATCAGGTCGGCATAACGCCGATTGGGCGCAGTGGAATGCGAATACTCGCGCACCGCCAGACCGAAGTGCCCGGCTCCCTGCTCTCCTGCCTTCTCGCGCACATACACACCCGGGCCCATCAGCTTGACGATCGCGAGCGACAGATCCGGAAAGTGATCCGGGTCCGCCTGTCGCTGCGCAGCGAGAAACGCCGACAGTGCGCCGGAATCTGGCGTGGCCGGCAGCGAGGCGCCCAATGCCGCTGCCACCGCGACGATGCGCTCCCAGCGCTCCGGCTCCTTCACCACGCGACGGATCGTGGCGGATCCCTTGCGTTCCAGGAACTCGGCCATCGATGTGTTGGCCGCGATCATGAAATTCTCGATCAGCTGGGTGGCACGATTGCGCGAGCGAATCTGCAGATCGGACACCTGTCCATCCTTCATCACCGGCGTCGACTCGATCGAGTCGAGCTCCAGCGAACCGGCCCGATGCCGACTCTCACGCAGTCGCTGCGCTGCCTCGTCCTGCGCGCGCACCTGTTGTTCGAGAGCCGCCCGCCCTGCCAGCTTCGCAGGGATCGGCTCGCGCCCCTCGAGCCAGCCGCCGACGCTGGGATAGTCGAGCTGAGCGCCGTTGTGCACCAGCGCGCGATACACATCCGTTGTGCCGACCGTGCCATCGGACGTCACGATGAACTCGATCACGATCGCCGCCCGATCCTGGCCTTCATTGAGCGACGTGAGGTCGGTGCTCAGCCGCTCCGGCAGCATCGGAAAGACCTGCACGCCGCAATACACCGAGGTGGTGTTCCGCTGTGCATGCCGATCCGTCGCGCTGCCAGCCTCGACGAGAAAATCGACATCCGCGATGCCGATCAACACCCGGCAGTCGCCGTTCGGCAGCGACTCCACGACTTCCACCTGATCCAGATCCCTCGACTCCGGATTGTCGATCGAGGACCACGGCATCGATCGCAGATCGCGCACGCCGTCCACCGGACCGCGCGACGCAGCATCGTCGTGCAATGCCGCAACCTCTCGCAACACATCCACCGGAAAATCAGGCTCGAATCCTTCACGCAGCATTTCCCGTCGTGCGGCGGCCTGCAGGTCGATCGGAGCAGTCACGCGAGGTCCTGTGATGAGAGAAATGCGATCGTGCCGAGCGTGGTCGTCGTGCGCTGCGTGGCGTCGTCGGGATCATGACGCGCGCGCCAAGTCGCGACACGGGCGTGGATCTCCCGTGACAATGTATGCCTGCGACGCGGTGACCGCCTCGCGTGTGGGTGCCCCGCTCCGGGCCGTCTTGCCGCACGACGCAGCGCGACGATACCGTACGGTGATGCGCACGATGCGGTCGGTGCCACGTACGCCAGCCGCCGCCGGTTCGGGTCGGCAATCACTCGGCAGGCGCGGACTGGCGAGCACGTCGCCGTCATCCACCCCTACACCGCGTCCGACAGGCTCGAGAAGTTGAAGTCCGTCGCCTTGAGCGACGGCATCACCCGCCCCGCACCCACCGGCTCCGCGCGGCCGATCTCCTCGATCTTGTTCAGCAGGAAGAGCGGGCTCTCGTTCCACCGGAAGTTCTTCACCGCAGCCGTGATCTTCCCGTTCTCGATCAGGAACGTGCCGTCGCGCGTGAGGCCGGTGAGCATCACGGAGCGCTGATCGAGCGGACGGATGTAGAAGAAGTGTGTGACGAGAATGCCACGCTTTGTGCTCGCAATGAGTTCATCGGTCGTCTTCGTGCCGCCGACGAACTTCACGGCGCCGCCACCGAAACCACCGCCTCCGCCGCCACCGCCGCCGCCGCCGCCCGTTGCGACCTTCCCCTGCTTCTGCGCCCAGAACCGATCGTACGCGAACTCTTTCAGCATTCCGTTCTCGACGTACGTCACACGACGCACCGGCGTGCCGTCCTGCGCGAACGGCTGTGCGAGCAGATCGGGATCGGCGGGATCCGAATACATCGTTACGCGTGCATCGGCGATCTTCTCGCCAAGCTTCGTGCCGCCGCCCGGCTTGCTGAACGTGCCCCGCCCTTCATCGTTGGCGCGCGCATTGAACGTGCCGAGCAGGTTGCCCATGATGTCGGCGACGGCGGCCGGTTCGAGGACGACCGTGTACAAGCCCGGCTCGATAGCCCTCGGATTGCGACTCGCCGCAGCCTTCGCTGACGCGGTGCGACCAAGTGCGGCCGCATCGATCACGCTCCAATCGCGTGCACCGGCGTTGGACCAGCCCGAGCCTGTTCCGTCTGGCGTGCGAGCCGTGATGCCGAGATTGGCGCTGCTGCTGCGATGATACGCGAACAGGCCGCGACTTGTCGCGACCGCATTTGCGCCAGCGTTGGCCTGGAGAAATCCGGCGACGAAGATGTTTGCACCTGGCCCGCCCGCCGACTCTGCGGCGTTGATTGCACTCTTCGTGGCGGCAGCGCGCTTCTCAGGATCGAGACCCGCAGTGGACTCGAAGTACCCATTCACCGTCGCGTACTCCTGTGGCCCGAGCTCGGGCACCAGCTCCGGATTCTCGGGACTCAGGCGCGCGAGTGATTCGGCAAACTCCACCGTGCGCCTGAGACTCGCGTCGTCGAGGATGTTGGTCTCGGAACTCGCACGTCGGCGACCGATCGTCGAGGTCACCGTGATCGTCGTGTTCGTGATGCCACCGCTCGTGGTGATCTCGTTGCCCGCGAAGCGCGTGTTGCCCGCCCATCCGCTGGCAATGTTGACGCGCGTTTCGTCAGCCTTCGCAAACGACAGCACTCGGTCCGTCAGTGCCTTGGCCTGATCACGCGTGAGAAACTCGCCATCGAGCGGAGCGTCGAAGAGGGACCTGGGTTCGGAGCGCATCAGCCCTCCCTCCCCGTGTTCACGACGTTCACACCACGGAATCGGGCCGGCGGGCAGCCGTGACTGACCGAGTTGGATTGTGAAGGCTGTCCCTTGCCGTCGCCGAACGACCCGCCCAGCCAGTACGAATCCTTGCCGCCGATCATGTCCATCGAGTTCCAGAACACAGGGGTGGTGGACTGATACGCGACATCCTTCAGCATGCCCGTGATCTTGCCGCCGCGCACTTCGTAGTACGCCTGACCTGAGAACTGGAAGTTGTAGCGCTGGTGATCGATCGACCACGAACCGCGGTTCTTGATCACGATGCCACGATCGGTTGCGGCGATGATGTCGTTGATGGACAGGTTCTGTTCACCCGGCATGAGCGAGATGTTGGGCATTCGCTGGAACTGCACCGAGTCCCACCCGTCCGCGAAGGAACAGCCGTGCGATCTGGTCACACCGGTCAACCGGCTGATCGATGCAGCCTGCTCTCGCGTGGTCTGGTAATCCTTGAAGATCCCCTTGTCGACAATACGCCACGAGTCGGCGGCAACGCCTTCATCGTCCCACGCGCAACGGGCGAGCGAGCCTTCCTGCGTGCGGTCACCCTGAATGTTCATCAACGGACGCCCGTACTTGAGCTTGCCGATCTGCGCTTCCGGCGGTGCGATGAACGATGTGCCGGCGAAGTTGGCCTCGTAACCCAGCGCGCGATCCAGCTCGGTGGGATGTCCGATCGACTCGTGGATGGTCAGCCACAGGTTTTCAGGCGTGATGATGAGATCATACCGACCAGGCTCCACGGAACGCGCACCGAGCTTCTCGACCGCAAGCGACGCCCACTTCGCGGCGTTTCCCGGCATGTCGAGTGACTCGATGTATTCCCAGCCCTGCCCGCGCGGCGCGAGTTCCTCACCGTATTGCTGGAAGCCACCGTTCCCGACCGCGGTCGCCGAAAAGGATGGCCCGACGCGAATGAACGTCTGCGTGGTCTGCGTGCCCTCCGAGTTGGCGTACTGCTTGATCTCGCGCAGCAACTGCAGCCCCGAGTTCACGAATCGGACACCCGGGACCTTGAGTGCGGCCTCATTAGCGGCGAAGAGCAGCGCGACCTTGTCTTCGATCGGCACATCGAGCGGATCGCGGCGCACCGGCGTCTGCCATGTGCCCTTCACGACTGGCGACGGTGCGAGTTCGATCTTCCGCTTCTGCACCGAGCTTGCCGCGCGCGCCAGTCTCGCGGCCTCGCGTGCAACCTTCACCACACCCTCGGTGGTCATGACACTGGTGGCAGCAAATCCCCACGCGCCGTTCACGATGGTCCGGATGCCCATGCCGTACGACTCGGCGTCCGACACGCCGGTGATCTGGCGTTCACGCGTGCCGATGTTCTGACTGCGATACCGGCCGATGCGGACATCGGCGTAGCTGGCCCCCGCGTCGCGCGCGGCGGTCAGGGCGACGGCCATCAGCGCATCCGATTCAGTCTCGGTCCAGCGTGACGGCAGTCGCCCGGACGCGATGGCGCTGTTGGGGGCGGCGATGACGAGCGCGGTGGCTGCGGCGCTCGACTTGAGAAAATCGCGGCGGTTGTACGGCATGGAGCCTCAGTGAGATCGGGCGCGAGGGCACTCTTGATGCGGAGAATACTCCGCGTGCGCCCAACGCGTTGAGAATCGCCAGCATGGCTGCGCAGGATGCGCATGAGGCTGTCCTGCGCGCGCGGTCACGCGTCAGCACGTTGCGGCGAGGCGGCACTGCCAGCCAGCAGACCGCCGTCAATCGTGAACTCACTGCCGGTGCAGTACGCTGATTCATCGCTTGCGAGATACGCAACCAGCGCCGCCACTTCATCCGCCGTCCCGAAACGCCGGAGCGGCACATCCGCGATGGCTGCGGCCACGAGCTCGTCACGGCCGGGCCCTGTGCCGAGCATCGGCTCCCAGATCGGCGTGAGGATCGCCGCGGGCTGCACCACGTTGCACCGGATCGCGAGCCCCTGCTCCGCGCACCAGAGCGCGACGGACCTGGTGTGGTTCCGCACCCCCGCCTTGCTCGCCGCGTACGCTGCCGCGCCCGGAATGCCGACGACGCCAGAGCGCGACCCGATGTTGATGATGCTCCCCCGGTCGGCCGGCCGCATGGCGCGAATCGCCGCCTGACAACCGAGCATCACGCCATCGAGGTTGGTCGCCATGACCGCGCGCCACGCCTCGAGCGAGACGTGTGCAGGGTCGTGGGCGCCCGGATATTCCTCAAATCCGGTGATGCCGGCGTTGTTGACGAGAACGTCGAGGCGTCCGTGCTGCGCCATGCACGCCGCGACCACCTGCTCCCAGTCCGCTGTCTCACGCACATCGAGATGCTGGTACGAAGCGTCAGAGCCAAGCGCGCGCGCAGCGAGCGCACCGTCAGCATCGCGGATGTCGGTGAGCAGCACCTGTGCCCCTTCGGCAATCAGGCGACCAGCCACGGCGAGGCCAATTCCTCTCGCAGCGCCGGTGACCAGGGCGGTTCTTCCCTTCAATCGCTCCATGAGGCCTCCAACTTATGTAAACGCCCGTTCACTAATTGTGACTTGATAGTAAACGGACATTCACTTACTGTCAACCATGCCCCGCCCACGCCTGGTTTCCGATGAAGAGGTGTTCGGCGCATTCGATTCCGCCATCGCCGAGCACGGGCCGAACGGCGTGACCCTGGCGCTGGTTGCCCAGCGGTTGGGCGTGACTGCCCCGGCGCTGATGCGGCGCTTCGGATCGAAGCAGGGACTCTTTGAAGCCTTCATGCAGCAGCAGCTCGCGGCGCAACCGGCGGCGCAACACGCGATGCTTGCGCTCCACTCCGATCCGCTGGACGCGGTACTCGCATTGAGCGGCGCCACGCATCAGTACAGCCTGAACCCAAAGGCGTACCTGCGGCATCTCGCGAGCTTCTTTCTGCAGCTTGCGGATGACTACACACTGGTGCCGATCATCGCCACGTGGTTTGCTGGAGAGCGGCAGTGGATCGCGGAGCGGCTCTCGGCGGCATGTGAGTCACGCGCCCTGAAGCCGGAGACGCCGGTGCCCGATCTCGCGCGCACGCTGCAGGCCGCGCTGCATGGCGCGCGACTGCAGTGGGCGACCGGCGGCGACGGCGCGGAAGGTACGTGGAGCCGACGCGAACTCGAGGCGGTGATTGCGCCGTGGCGGACGTAGGCACGTACGTCCGCGCCCCGATGCGGCTGCCCCCGTGCTCTCGCTGAAGCGGCGGAGTTTTCGCGATCTGGCGCGGCCGGTAGGCCGACGCAGGAATGTCGGAACGTGGTGAATGGTGCAGCCGTTCGCCCAACCCGTAGCGCTGCGTGACGCTCATGAGCAGCAGGTGGCAGCGATCGGGGCTCATGCGATCGTCGTGACCGTTCATCCTGCTCGACTCGTCCACAGGCTCGCGGACGATGCGAATCTCAAACGTCGTCAGGTGGCCTGCGCGGAGCGTTCAGTAGTGGGGGAGCGGCGCTCCATGCCACGCTGCCTCGATCAGCGTTCTGGCGTATGCGTTGGCGATGCGCGCCGGTGTGGTGAATGTCATTCCGCGTCGCCACTGCTCCGGTGCCTCCGCGTGAACGCCGGTGAGAATCACCCACCCCTTGCCGGACGCTCCCTCGACGATTGCGGGCGTTCCGTCGGGATACTTGCCGACGACATCGCCCCAACCGGTCAACTCCGGGCCATCCTCCCAGTAGTGCTGCATCGGCGGTGTGTTGACACTGGCGATGGTGACGACCGCCTTGCGGATCCCTTGGCGCTCCGCAGCATAGAACCCGAACCGCGCGCCGGACGTCAGATTCAGGCTGTTGTACGAGCCGTGTCCCGCCAGGAACGCTCCCGCACAGATGCCGAGGTAGCTCAGGCCACCCTGCACGGCATTGTGAATGTTTGCCGTCGTGCGCCGAGACAGGCTG